>JAZQQO010000053.1:0-61203 GCA_045629085.1 Bacteroidaceae bacterium | reverse complement strand
TTTAGGGGGTTGGGGGGTCTGTGTTTGGGGGGTCTGTGTTTGGAGGGCTGAGGCTGGGGGGGCTACAGTCAGCGTATTAGGTCGTTGAGCATAGCCGACCGAGAAGTGCAGGTCGAAATTATTCTTACCGATGTTACGGATGGTGTTGAAGGTCTCGGACACGGATAGTTCAGGGCGGTCGAAATGCTGGCGCACACGCTCGTCGCCGTAGCTGATGGGATGGGCTCCCGTCTGGCGGGAGGATAGCAAGCCGTCCACGCGGTCGGAGTTCCAGTTGGTGTCGAATTTCAGCACGTTGGCCACGAAGCCCGTCAGTGAGTTCAGGTTATAGCGTGCCTGAATGTTCAGGTTGTTCATCTTCGTTTCGCTCGTCATCGTCTCCTGCGTCTGCAGTCGACTGTCCTCGCTGAGGAAACGGTCGGAAAGACTGCTGCCCTCGCGGTGGATACGGTCGTTGTAGTAGGCAATGTTGAGTCCCACTTCGCGGTCGCCCTTGAGTTTCTCCAGATGATTCATAGTGAGGATGTGCGAGTGATTGTCGAAGGTGCGTTTCTGTGGTAATCCCGAACCACTGGGCAGCACAGCACCAGTTGGGCAGAAGGGATAGAGCCTCACGCTGTTGATGCCAGAGTAGTGCTCGGTGAGTTCCTTCGACACATCGTCGCCCGTGTTATTACCTTTATATAATGTCATGTTCTGACGTGTCTTGGCAAAGTACATACCCACTACTTCGGCTGTCCAGAGAGGAGACCTACCAACCCCAGACCCCCCAACCCCCTGAAGGGGGAGACAGTTCTCTGGTGTATGGTTCGCGCCACTTCCTTCTGGCAAGCCCCCAATAGTAATGTCTCCCCCTACAGGGGGTTGGGGGGTCTGGGTCTGTACTCCCATCCCTACCATCGTGTTGACGGCCACGGTTCCCTTGGCAGCATCCTTCAGCTTTAGGTTAATGGCTACATCGTCGGTCAGTTCCTTGCCTTCCAGCATCTTCACGGATTGATGGTGTTCCATTACTTGCACAGAGGCGACGTCTGAAGCATTGATGTTGTTTGTTGCCAGGCCATATCGACCTTGCAGTAAGTCCATCTCCTCCACATAGAACTTCTTGATAGCCTTGCCATTGTACTTGATGCTACCATTTTCCGACACCTCGATTCCAGGCATACGCTTCAGCACATCACCGATGACGCGGTCGCCCTGTTCTTGGTAAGCACCCACCAGATAGCTGATGGTATCGCCATTCTGCCTGATCTTCTCTGCCTTCACGCTCACCTCCTTCAGTTCCGTCATCTCCTCCTTCACCGTGAAGTTGACTCGCTGACTGCGATTGGCTACCACACGCGTCTGATTGCCAATGCCAAATCCCGACACGCTAACGGTCACGGAATCGGCATCCGTCTTGAACTCCAGTTTGTACTGTCCCTTTTCGTCCGTATCGGCATACACAATCATACTGCCACTGCCCTTGGGCGAGACACTCACAAAAGCATCCGCAGCCTTACTCTGCTCATCGAGCACCGTTCCCTGAATGATGGTCTGGGCCTTGGCTGGGCATACCATTGCACACACGCATAGTATAATAATGTATACTCTATTTGTCATGGGTATGAACTTTTTTATTGTTTGTGATTTATGAAAATATTCATCTGTTTTCGCTCTTTTTTCGCAAAGTGTGAAGATAATGAGGTATTTTCTTGGATTGCAACTAAAAAAATAGCGAGCTGTATGTATTTACTTATATTATATAGACTCACAAAGGTTAGAATCCAATACCCCTGTGACTATATTTTTGTGAAAAAAAGAACAGAGTAGCTTCAAAAAGAAAATGGACTACTTTCGCACGTTTACGAATACTTTCGCACGTTTACGAAAGTGTAAGTTGTTCGCATTGCCAAGAGGTACAAAAAAACGGACTTTGCAAATGGCTTGCAAAATCCGTTTAAATAGCTTACAGGTAGATCGTTTTTATGCCCTTAATTATATCGTCATGATAAATGCTTATTCCTCTTCAATAATCTTCATAAACTCCGCGGGTGTGACCACATGAGGCACTATGGGATAGTGTTTCAAGTTGCCAGTAACAAGGAAAGAATCCTCTTGTGAAAGGCTTACCTCGTAGAAAACACGATCATCCTCATCTGGCATTGAGTCAGGGAAAGGGATGCGCTCAGTGTCAATGCCGTACTTCTTAATGTACGTAAAAAGCTTGCTAATACTTGCTTCCAAAAACTTAAACTTCTTACGGTGAAGAACCTCTGTATACTCAGCCATAATATCATCATTGTATAATGGAATGATATCACCATTCGCTAAGTATTTGAAAGTTTTGAAGGTTGCCGCATCTTCATTTTTTGTAAGGAAAGCCGACACCCAAACATTTGTATCAATCACCGCGTAAATCATAAGGCAGCCTGTAGTCTTGCTTTACGCTCTGCTCTACACAGGCGGATTTCCTCATTTATTTCTTCCAAAGTCATTTCGGGTTCTTCTCGTGCCAAAGCAGCCTTGTGCAGATCTTCCAGTGCTTGCTTTGCCTCTTCCCTTGTGCGGTCTTTTTTCTCGATCGCGAAAGGAATACTACCTGTGTTTATCACTGCCTTTACGAAGATGTTGAACGCAGTATTCGCACTCATACCGAAGTCCTCGCACAGTGCATCGAACTGTGCCTTTACCTTGGAATCCAATCTAACTGTCATTGCTGTCTGTGCCATAACCCTTGTTTTTTAGTCTTTATGCCATCAATTGATAGCATTTCGATAGCAAAGATACGCGTTTTGTTTGTAATCGCCAAATAAAACAATGAAAATGCCACAAATCGTCCCTCAATGAGGGATTTTTGCGCGTATTGAGGCGATTTATTATGAAATATGGTGCTCAGATTGTGACTTCTATTCCAATTCCAGAGGCTCGTAAGGAAAGACCTGCGACATAGAGTTACCGTTCAAATCCTTCCAACCAAGAGTCTTTGATGGATTCTCGTTGATTTTGCGCTCAAACTTCAAAACCGTCTCGCGCTTGATAGGCTTGCGTCGCTCGTATTTGCTCCGGAGCATCGGACGATTGCAAACAGATGGTGTCTCCGTTTACAAAGAAAAAACGGACTTCGCGTAATGTTTGCAAAGTCCGTGTAATTAGTTGTACTGTATATATTTATGCTATTACCAAAAGGCTGTGTGTGCACTATTTGAATAAATCGTCGATAATGACCACATTCTGAACGATGTTACTATATTTGTTATAGTTCAAGCCGTAGGTGGTGATGATGGTCAGTTGTACGTTCTGGCGTTTTTTCATCCGGCTTGCGATATGTGCAATCCGTGTACGCAGCTTCATGTCCTCCTCTTTGTCGATGGAGAGTTGTCCGGCAACGTACTTCATCTCACATAGATTCACCACATTGTCAGCGCGTTCGATGATGAGGTCCATCTGAGCCCCTTTCTGGTTTTCATCGCCTTGTACGTTCCATGCACTTTCGGTCGAAGTGACATTGCCGACTCCCAGTGCCGCCTTTATCTGCTGCACATGTGCCATGCAAACATCCTCGAACGTGAGTCCACGCCAAGCGTTTAGTTTTGGCAAGTTAAGATTGTGCTGCCAGAAGTTCTCGTCTGTGGGCCTATTGGCGTCAAGGAATTTCAGGTAAAAGAGGCAGAACGGATCAATCAACTTGTATCGCAGTTCGCGTTTTGTATTGCCGAAAGGCTGGTACTTCTTGATGAAACAGCTTGCCTCAAGTGATTCCAGTTTCTTTGTCAGGTCAGAACTGCTCGGTATGCCTGTTTGCAGTACAATGTCGTCACGCGAATATCCCCCGCGTCGTGTTGACAGGAATCGGACAATCTTGATATAGTCATCAGCTTTACGGAAGAGGGAGCCAAAGAGTTTGTCAAACTCATTTCGCAATTTGGCGTTCTTGTTGAAGAAAATCTGGTCTATATTTTGTGCAAGACTTTTGCCAGGCGCAACATAGCCCATATAATAAGGTATTCCACCTGTCAGCATGTACATTTCTACGATGTCGAGACGTGACATGCTTATACCCATGAAATCATAGAACTCTTCGCATTCGTGCAGTGTGAATGGTCTTAGGCAAAGTTCGTATGTCTGCCTGTCATACAGTCCTTTCTGGTTCTTGATGAAGTTGTCTTCTATCCATGATGTTGCGCTGCCACACACTATGAGCATCATGTTGCGTCGCCCCAATGCCCATCCGTTGACAAACGACTCAAAAGCTCTGAGAAAGCGCGAATTCTGCGTGTCCATCCATGGTATTTCATCGATGAAGACAACCTGCCTGCTTCCATCGTCTTTTGCCTCAATCAACTGTTCGAGCATAAAGAAAGCATCCAGCCAGTTCTTGGGAATGATATTCCCCTTGTGGCCATATCTCTTGAGCGTATGAAAGAAGTGCTGTAGCTGTTCGTTTAGCCCGACCTTCTCTTCGCTATCCTCTGCGTATGGCGACAAACCAGTGTGGTGGAATGTCATCCTGTCCCCGAAGAGCTCTCTGATGAGGTAGGTCTTGCCCACTCTTCGTCTGCCCGTTACTACCACAAACTCTGCTTTAGGACTATGATACAGGCGTTCCAGTTCCGTGATTTCTTGCTTTCTGCCAACAATTCCTTCCATAACTTTTTATGTTTCATTGGTATTTGTGTGGCAAAGTTATGATGTTTTTTTAAATAATCAAAGTTTTTACACAATAATTCTCCTCCATGACGCATACTTTTTGTCTTGTCGTGGAAGTTTTGATGAATAATTCTCCTCCATGACGCATACTTTTTGTCTTGTCGTGGAAGTTTTGCTTACTCTGCTCTCACTTACCCGCAGCCTTGACTCCATACACCTTCTTTACGATGTGCCACTTGTCATGCAGGTCATCATCGACATGCTCCTTGGCCAGTTCGTCGAAGAGGGTGCGCACCCACGACATCACGCGAATCCTCCTTGTCCTGCGTGAATGGCCTGTCCGAGTCATAGACCTTAACTATCAAACCTGGCAGTCCCCGAACTTCCAGGGATATTAATTTCAACTACATCTACACAAAATAGAGTTATCGTATTGAATGTCATTCTGGTAGCAAATATATTCAACTACATTCAACTACATTCAACTACACAAATATGACATGATTTTTCCGAATTTCCGTCAAACACTTCTTTAATGGCTGTAAATCATGGCAAATTGCAGATTGCGGATGCGGTGTTTTCGCGCCCTACGTTTAGCGTTATTTGCAAAATTTTACCACAGTGAAAAACGCCATACTGTAGCGAAACTTCCTTGTTTATTGCTAGGCGATTCCTCGACACATGCATGGCCTTATGTTTGTACGATAGTTATCGTACACGTGTACAATAGTTATCGTACGCTTGTACAATAACTATCGTACAAGACGCTGATGCTGCGTCATTGATTCTGAAACCTAGTAATCTGTAAGGAAATATGCTAATATACACACAGTGTAGTTGAACAATTCAACTACACTGCACGTAACGCACTGAACTACACCTGTATACATGCTATTAGTGTAGATGTAGTTAAAAACTGTTTGGATCAGGTTCTTGCTGATTTCGTGTGAAACCGTTTTTAAATAGAGGTTATTCTAATTCCAATTGGTCGTATGGAAAGCGATTGGTTAGCATTCTGCCATCCAATGTCATGCGACCGCTCAGTTCGTTGTACTTGACATTCCACTCGCGCTGTGCCTTCCACACCTTCTTGCGAGTTGTATCCTTGAAGAAACGTTCCTCCAACTGGTAGATGGGAAACGAACCTTTCTCTACAGCCACTGCCTCCCATGTATAGAGATGCTTGGTGTCATGGATCTTCATGATTAGACCCGGCAGTCCGCCGAACTTCCAAGGGCCTGACTTCATGGGGATGGCAGAGGTGAACCACGCCACATAGTCACGACCTCGCCAGTGGCATGTAGCCTTCTGGCAGGAATAACCGCAGACGGTTTGCTTCTCATCAACCAGATTCCATTGCATGGTGGGGAATGGCTCCTTGTATCGGTATTGCACAAACTCCGCCGATGGCATCACAGCCCATTCGGTCAGTTCATTGCCACGAACATAGATTTGCGAATACTGATATTCCGACCAATAATCCTTCTTATCGCCTTTCAGGTTGAGTGCATTGGGGTAGTAATTCTTGTTGGGATTCTTCTTCAGCCACTCACGCAGGGCAATGTCGTTTTCCGATAGGAAATAGCTGGAATACTGTGTCATACCTTTGTCAGTAAGCAACTGTCCACAGTCAATCCACGTATCCATATCACTTAAATCCTTCGGTTGAAAGGCATAGCGGATCCTGATTTTGCTGGTACCTATGACGGTGGCTTTCTTCACGCCATAGTTGGGTTGCATAGGCCTGGCAGGCATTCCTTGTTTCCGTTGTGCAAATGCTGGCAAGACAATCAGCATGATTGCAATAATCGACAAAGCTCTTTTCATGATTGTATATATATGAAGTTACTCCAATTCCAAAGGTTCGTAGGGCGTGTGGATGGATACGGCTTCGCCTATGACTACATGCCCTGCCCCATCGATGGAAGCTTTGTGATAGTCGGATGCCTTCCACCAGTTCTCGTTGAATTGCTTCTGCCACTTCCATACCTTCTCGCGAGTGGAGGCGCTGTAAGTCTTGAAGTCGTATTTGTGGATAGGTTTAGGCTTTGAAGATATTTGCACTGCCTCGAATCGGTACATTCCCTTCGTGTCTTGCACCTTGAGGATGAGGCCAGGCAGACCGCCGAACTTCCAGGGGCCAGCCTTCACGGGAATGTCGGGAGCGAACCATGCCACGAAGTCACGACCACGCCAACTGCAGGTGGCCTTCTGACACGTATGGCCCAGGATGGTTTGTGTCTCTGTGCCCATCTTCCATTGCTGCAGGGGATAGGGCTCGGTGTAGTAGCTGTTGTACTTGCCCAACCACATAGGCATGGTGGCATACACGGTCATCTGCCCTTTGGAAATAAAGATGTCAGAATACTGGTACTCGCTCCATTCCTCCTTGTCCTTTCCACCATTGCCAAGAAAACGTGGTGCGGCATCTGCATTTGGATTCTTTTTCTTCCAAATGTTGATCAGCGAGTCGGAACGGAAGAGGAAGTCGCTGTAATACTTTGTTACATGCTTGCCGACGTCCAGTCGCCCCTGGTCGATGTAGGTGTTCTCGTCCTTCACATTGTCGGCATTGAAGGCGTACCACACACGTATGCGGGTAGTGTCGATGACAGACTGTTTGCCTACGTCACGGTGATTGGGAGTAGGGCAATGTGCATGCTTGGGTTGTGCTGCTGCCGAAAGGCTCATCAGCATGACGGCAATGATTGATAATGTCTTTCTCATAATTGTCTTTTTTGAGGTTAATCTAACCTAAAGACCATCGAGAAAGAAAAACCAACACCCCCATTAGACAAGTTTTTGCAATAATAAAGGCCTGTATGGATTTTCTTCATTTCCTGAAATAGAATTCTTTTTTGCCAAAGCCTTGCTTGCTTCAATAATTATGCTTATATTTGCATCCGAAAAACCTAACAACCTCAACAATGAAACGTATCCTATCGCTGCTAATCCTGACTGCTATCATGGGCTTCTGCCCTGCTAAGGCGGCAAAAAAAGAGGCCATGACGGCCTACATGTTCGTGTATTTCATCAACAACTCGCCCGAGGGTGAGCAACTGCGCTACGCGGTGAGCCGCGACGGTTTCAACTGGGCTCCGCTCAACAACGGGGAGAAGGTGGTCAGTGTGGATGACGTAGCACGATGGAAGTGCATCCGCGACCCGCACATCCTACGCGGCGAAGATGGAAAGACCTTCTACATGGTCATGACGGACATGAAGTGCACCGAGGGATGGGCATCAAACGATGGCATCGTGATGATGAAGTCCACCGACCTCGTGAACTGGAAGAAGACGGCCATCGACTTCCCCACCGTATGGCCCAAGACCTTCGACCGCGAACGCCTGACGCGCGTGTGGGCTCCACAGACCATCTATGACCGCGAAGCAAAAAAATACATGATCTACTACTCACTGGAGAACGAGGGAAAGCACCTCTCCATCTATTACTCCTACGCTAATAAGGACTTCACTCAGATCACTATGCCCGAGAAGTTGTATGATCCGGGCGAGAGCATCATCGATGCCGACATCATCCCCACGGACACCGCCTACCATATGTTCCTTGCTGGCATCTGGAAGGTGACGGCTCCCACGCTGAAAGGTCCCTGGACTGGTTTCACGAAGACTCGCCTGCAGCAGACGAAGATGGATGCCGAGGGTCCCGGTGTCTTCAAGTTCAATGGTGCTGACAAGTACTGCCTCATGTATGACTGCTTCCGCAACGGCATGTACCAGTTCTGCTCCACCACCGACCTCGAGAACTTCACTCTCACGGCACAGACTGAGACGCGTGGCCACTTCACGCCCCGCCACGGCACGGTGATGGGCATCACGGAGAAGGAGTTGGAACGCCTCATGAAGGCCTTCCCCAGCGACGGTCTGACGAAGGAGAAGCTCGACGAGATGGCTATGCCCGACGGATGCCGCACCTGGATAGCCGACGGCAACCCCATCTTCAAGCACATCTTCACCGCCGACCCTGCTCCCGTGGTGTGGGACGACGAACTGTGGCTTTTCACGGGCCACGATGCGAAGGGTGGTCAGAACAACTACATCATGCCTGACTGGTGCATCTTCTCGACAAAGGACATGAAGCACTGGCGCGAATATCCCCGTACGCTGAAGGCTACGGATTTCAAGTGGAACGACTCAAAGCAAGCCTATGCCGCTCACCCCGTACGCCGCAACGGCAAGTACTACCTCTATGTCTCAACAAACTGGTGCGGCATCGGCGTTGCTGTGGCAGATCGTCCCGAGGGCCCCTACGTGGACGCCTTAGGCAAGCCCCTGCTGACGAACCGCGACTGCTTCGACTCAAAGCACAGTTGGGCATGCATCGACCCCGCCATCTTCATCGACGACGATAATCAGGCATGGATATTCTGGGGTAACCGCGAGTGCTACTACGCCAAGCTGAAGCCCAGCATGACAGAGATAGACGGCCCCGTGAAGCGTGTCAACCTGCGTGCTAACGGTTTGGACTACACCGAGGCTCCATGGGTGCACAAGCAGGGCGGCAAGTACTACCTGTCGTATGCCACGGGCTTCCCCGAGAAGCTGGCTTACGCCGTGGCCGACCGCATCGAGGGCCCCTACCACACGCGAGGCCTCTTGGCAGAGACGGCAGGCAACAGCAACACGACGCATCCCGGCATCGTGCAGTTCAAGGGCCAGTGGTATCTCTTCACCCATGACGGCACTTTGCAGGACAATGGCGGTGGCACGAGCTACAGCCGTTCCGTCACCGTCTACAAGCTGCATCACAACGTCGACGGCACCATCCAGAAGGTGCAGCTCGACAGCGAGGGCATCTGGTAAGTCTTATTTTATATCACCAATTCATATTCACCTAATCTACATACTACAATGGACAACAACCAAAACAACACTCAACCCACCGAGAAGGCAAAACGCACGTATCACTGCAACGACTGTGGAGGTGTAATCTATCGCCGTGAAGTGTTCTGCTCAAACTGTGGCAAGCAACTCGACCACTTTGATTTCGAGGACGAGTAAGATATTCTGAGAAAAAAATGATACAGTTTCAATGCGACTATAACGAGGGATGCCACCCCCTAATTCTCCAGCGAATGATGGAGACGAACATGGAACAGACGGTAGGCTACGGGCTTGACCCGCATTGCGAGAGAGCACGACAGTTGATACGTGAGGCATGCGAATGCCCTGAGGCAGACGTGCACTTCCTCGTGGGTGGCACACAGACCAATGCCACGGTGATAGCCTCGGTGCTGCGCCCCTACCAGTGCGTAGTGGCTGCCGAGACGGGACATATCAACGTGCACGAGACGGGGGCCATAGAGCATGGTGGCCACAAGGTGCTGGCTCTGCCCACAGAGCGCGGACTCCTCAACGCAGAGCAGGTGCGCGAGGTGCTGAAGGCGCACTTTGACGACGACAGCGAACCGGAACACATGGTGCAGCCCGGCATGGTGTACGTATCTTACTCGTCGGAGGTTGGCACACTCTACACCCGTCAGCAGCTGACAGACATTGCCGCAGTCTGCCACAAGTACGGCATACCGCTTTTCGTGGATGGTGCTCGACTGGGTTACGGCCTGATGTCGCCCGAGAGCGACCTGACATTGGCTGACCTGGCTCGCATCGCTGACGTGTTCTACATCGGCGGAACTAAACAGGGTGCATTGTTCGGAGAGGCTGTGGTCATTACCAACCCTGCGCTGAAAAAGGACTTCCGCTACCACATCAAGCAAGGTGGCGGCATGTTGGCCAAGGGACGACTCTTAGGCATACAGTTTGAGACGCTGTTCGAAGAGAGGGACGTAAACGGAGTGACGATGAAGCAGAGCATTGCAGAGAGCCGTTTTGGCCGTACGCTGTACGCAGAGATTGCACAGCACGCCATCGACGAGGCAATGCGCATCAAGGATGTGCTGACGGCGAAGGGCTATGATTTCCTGATGGAATCGCCCACCAACCAGCAGTTCCCCATCGTAAGCGCCGAGCAGTACGATACCCTTTCGAAGGAGTTTCTCGTGAGCCTGTGGCAACGCATGCCGGACAGCCGCATCGCCATCCGCATCTGCACCAGTTGGGCCACGAAGTCGGAGAACGTGGACAAACTGATCAAGGCACTATAGACTGATCTTTACGTCGATACCTACTTGAAGGGGTTTGCTGTGCTGCTCGAACCCACGTCCTACACTCTCGAAATAGAAGGTGTTATAGCGGGTATCGGTAAGGTTCTTGCCCCAAAGTGAGACGCTGCAATTTGGCATCTCAAGCGAGAGGCGTGCCCCCAGCAGAGAATAGAAATCCTGACGTACATTATTGGCCTCAGTCCAATAGATGCAGCCTGCACCGCTGTAGTTGGCACCGAGAGTGAGCGACTTTGCCCATCGGCTGCGAGTGAACCAGGTGTAGGCGGCATCGATGTTGGCCGTGTGCTGAGGCACGAAAGGCACGTAGTTGCCAGAGTAGTCCTCCTGCCCTGCCCCAAGGCTCCACTCCGTGAACTTGGCGTGGGTGTAGCCATAGTTGCCCATGAGGCTGAGGTGGC
The DNA here is from genome assembly GCA_045629085.1 of Bacteroidaceae bacterium. Lineage (GTDB taxonomy): Bacteria > Bacteroidota > Bacteroidia > Bacteroidales > Bacteroidaceae > Physcousia. The sequence goes on along the minus strand of JAZQQO010000053.1, from coordinate 50,031 downwards.
GGTTGGGCAGATAGCGCAGCGAGAGCTCGGCTCCGTAACTTTCACTCTTGCCAGCATTGACCATCATACGGCCCATGCCAGTCTCAGTAAAACGAGCTATCTGCTGATCACGGGTATGCATGTAGAAGAGGGCTGCATCGGCCTGCAAACGCCCTTCAGCAAGATTGAGGTGCGTGCCTGCCTCATAGCTCCACGAGTATTCAGGCTTATAGGTTACCGATTCGACAACAGGCAATTCGAACTTAGGCATATTCTGCTCCATCGTGTTCACCACGCTACTAATCACACTCTCTGGCATACCCATCGCCGTGAACTTCTGCAAATAATTGCGTACGCCCGTCTTGATGCCGTCCATCATGTCAACGCGCAAGGCACCCTGCAGTATCTCACTGAACATCTGTACATTGTAGCCACCGCTGCGCATACCCTTACCGACAGACAGGTAGAGGTTGCTGCCGTGACGCAGGTCATATTTCATGGAGAACTTGGGCAGCACCTTGAGGTAGTTGTGACTGAGCTCGCCATCATAGAGCAACTGCGAAGTAAGGTCTTGCAAGTCGACGTGCATCATCTTATTATTGGTGTTCTCCAGCGTGAAACCATAGTCCACGGTGGAGGGAGCGTGGTAGCTGAGGCGGTCGCGCTCGAAGTCCACACGCAGTCCCACGCTGGCCGAGAGGCGCTCGGTGAGGTGGAAGGTGGACTGATGGAAGAGGGCTGCGCCAAGGGTGGGCGTATCGAACTCACCGCCGAGGTTGACGGGAGCGTTGCGGAAATTGACGGACATATCCGAGAAGCCCATTCGGCTGAGACTGGGTATCTGGTTCACGTCGGGCATGTAGTGATTGAGAACACAGCCCAACCAATCCAAACCTTCGCCATAGAAGGTCACGGGAGCCTTCGTGTTGAGCCACTGATACATGAGGTTGACGCCACTCACCCACTCCCAAAGTCCGTGCGTGCGGCTCTTGAACGTCACTTCCTCGTTGAGCGTATGGATGCGCTGCTTCTGCTCCAGCGTATAGAGGTCGGAAGAGGTGAAATCCTGATCCATGAACATGCGGTCGCGCAGGTTCTGGTAGCCCGTCACGGCATTCATCTGCCATTTGTCGGCCTTATACTCCACGTTCACTCCACCATTCAGCAGACTGCGACGATACCTACCGTCATGGTTGGCCGTGATGGAACCATCTTCACCATAGTACGGATATGCCCGCTCGTCGGTATAGTCATAGTTGAGCGAGGCATCGAGCGTGAGGCGTTCGTTAGCCTTGTAGATGGCACGCAGACGACCACCGCCCGACTCCAGTCCGTCGGCCTTACGCCCTGTAAAGTCGTTGTCGAAGAAACCGCTGCCTCCTTCATAGTAGCCCCCTCCCGAAAAGGCCAGTTTGTCGCTGACACGATGGTAATGCGTCAGGGAGACGTTGCGATGCAGATCACCTGAGGCAAAGCCGAGATGGATGTCGCTGCCCTGGTAGTTGAAGGGATTCTTGGTGTGTACCTTCACGATGCCACCCATGGCGTTACGGCCATAAAGCGTACCTTGCGGGCCACGCAAAATGTCAAGGCGCTCGATGTCGTAGAAGTTGAAGTCGAAAGCCGACTTGTCGACATAAGGCACATTATCCACATAGAGGCCCACGGCTGGGGTGTTGATGCGCGAACCGATACCTCTTATATATACAGCACTGGTGAGTCGGCTGCCATAGTCGGGCATATAAAAGTTAGGTACGAGCGCAGATACGCCCTTGAGCGATGTGATGTGCTGATCGTCGAGTTGCTGCTTGTCGACCAGACTCACGGCAGCGGGTTGCTGTCGCATAGCGCCCGTTTCCTTAATAGTGGCTACCACCACCATTTCGTCCATGCTCTTCTCCAGAGCTACTGTATCTACTTCATTTACAGTTCCCGTAGCCAAAGCCAAGGATGCCAATATGCTTATCATTTGCTAAAATCATAATTTTCGGCTGCAAAGGTACGGCTTTTTTTTCATTCACGCAATACCCATTTAGTAGGATTTATTCTATATACTGTGTGCTATCGGGGATGTCGAACGTCAGTTGCATCGACGGGCTACTCGTGTATCGTGCCTTATTTGATAGTAAGTAGATAGGGGTATTGGGTTTCGGCCTTTTGGACTCTTCTTTCGTAGTTGAAGGTGTAAGGCTTGTATTCGTTCTTGGGACACCCGACGACGACGAGATAGTGTTTTGCATCACTTTGCAATGTCACCTTCAGTTTAGATTTGTTGCCCGTCAGGATGGGGCCGTACGTCGCTTCGCCGTCCTTCACCGTCAACAGGCATACCTTGTAGGTGGCATTGGCATCGGTGTTGAGTCCTTCGAACACAACGGTAGCCTTCTTCCCAGGTTTCTTCTGTAGGTCGATCTTATCGAGTTCTACCACGTTGAAGCCCCACGTCTCGGGTATCATCTTGTCGACAGGCTTCAGCAGGAACGATTTGCCCTGTTGGCGAGTCGTTTTCATGGGAGTGGTGAGTTGTCCAACAAATTTGCAGTGGCTCTCCTTGACACGGGGGAAGTCGAAGGTGACGAGGCGACTGTAGCAATCGAGCATCTCGTTGTTCATCTCCTCCAGACTGAGCTTGAAGAGGCGCATATAGGCAGAGGCAGGATCCTCGCCACGACGCCCAGCACGGAAGAGGTCGCCCATCACGGTGATGCCATGCTTCATGGACCAGTATTCCAGGACGTAGGGCGAATGGTAAATGTTCTCGCCGGCCAGAAAGCGTAGGTTGTGGTGATCGATAAAGCCTTGCCAATGGTAGTTCTCGTCGGTGGTCCATTCGGGGTTGACCTGCCACAGCATCCATTGTGACGTCATCTCGAAGATGCCGCCACCGCCCCATGCCTCGCCTTCGCCATCGCAGCCTATCTGACTCTGGAAGGAGTGGCCGAGCTCGTGTGCAATGCAGTTCAGCTTCTCGTCCTGTACGCGATTGGGGGTAATCCATAGCGCACCGATCTCGCCGTCGTAGTCACCACCATAGGCCGTGCCTTCGAGCGAATAGTTGAGCATGACCATCATGCGATAGCGATCGGCCTTCGAACCAGGTTTGATGAACTTCAGGTCGTGCTTGTAGAAGTTGTAGAACGACTGCAGACGAGAGAGCAGGTTTTGGATGTCCACCTTCATATTGTGACCTTCGAGGTCGGGTGCCTGGCTGAGATCGTACCCGAATGGGCGTTCCCAGAAGACCACGATGTCGTCCGTATAAGCCATGCGTGCGTAGCTCCATTGCGAGGTGTCGCAGGCGAAGTCGTTCGCCCTCAGGTCTTGAGGGATGTATAGCTGCTTGCCTGGAGGAGGAGTCAATCCCTGGGCGTTTAGTAGTGTGGTGACAAGGAAAAGGCATACGACTATGCTCAATAATTGTTTCGTTTTCTTCATCTTATTGTGCTGTTATTTCTCGTTCCATAATTTGAAATCCGTAAACTCCACCCATGCATTGTTGGCGCTGTAGGTGGTCTGGTAGAGGCCGACTTTGATGACACCGCCTTCGAGTAGGCGAGCATCAACGGGACTGCCCGGCATCTCCGTCCATCGGATACCGTCCTTGGAGGTGCGTGCATATATGGCATCGCCCGTGCGCTGCAACTGCAGGTAAGGGTCGTAGTTCCAACCCTGTTGGTTGGGATACTGCGGACGGCCCTGTCGGGTGACGGTGGTGAGCATGTTGCCGCAATTGTAGTTGGGAAATACGCCTAGGTGTACGAGGTTCTGTGCCTTGCCACCCTCTTCCTCGCTGAGGATGATGATGCCACCTTCGTTGTAGGCAGGTGTGTTGTGGCGCTCGCGGCCCATGATGTCGCTGACACGCACCTGAAGCAAGAAGTCGCCCTCCACGTCATAGAGTTGCATGGGACCATTGTGTGCGGGATCGCGGTCGAGGTTGCGGTCATGCGACTCCAAACGCATGGCCTCGGTTCGCGTTATCTGTTTGTAGTTCTTTTCCGCAAAATCGGTGATGGGCGTTTTCAATGTTACTTGGTTTCCCTCATCGTCGTGCAGATCGAGCGAGAAGGTCTTATCGGCTGGTGCGACGCTGAAAATGCCCGTGGAGAAACTCAGTCTGCCCGATCGAACCGCCTTGCCCTCAGCATCCACCAAGGTGGCATGCAAGAGGCCAGGGGCTATCGTTTCAGCACGGAGTGAAAGTCGGCTCATATCGAACGAGGTGCGATCCTGTGTGTCAGAAGGAGCCTGATATTCCGATGCGACTTCTGCAGGAGTGAGCGGACGGTCATACAGCTTCAGTGAATGGATGTAACCCGAGAATCCGTCATTGCCACGCTGATCGGCACCAATGGTGATAGGCCCATGCGGACGCAGCATCAAGAAGTTGTTCTGCTCGTGCACCAGTTGTCCGTTGACGTAGCAGCGCTCGTACCATCCGTCGTAGGTCACCGTCCAGTGCAGCCATTGGCCTTCTCCCGCCACGATGTGCTGGGGCAGACCGATGCTCTCAAAACTGCCCGCGTGGTTCATCAGTCCTGTAGCCTTGTCGCGGCCATTGCCCATCTGCAGACTGGTCAGGTCGCCCGTCTGGGGACAGATGCTGGCGATGCACTCCACGGCTTCTACCGAGGGATTGAGCACCCATGCCGAGAGGGTGAAGGGGGCGTTGTACATCAGGTTCTTTGGACAGTTAAACTTGCTTCGCAGGCTCTGTTTGCCATCGAAATAATAGCCGTACTTGCCTTTTACTACTTCGCGTATGAGGTCTTCGCCTCCGTCAAAATCGCGCAAGGTGCTCGGAACGTCAGCATTCACGAAGAGGATAAGACCATCGGGGTAGGCCGTGCGCTCATGAGGCTCCACATCTTTTTTATGCAAGTTGGGGTATCCGGCCTCAACGGCCGACATGTCCATCTCGGGCAATGGGGGCAGTAGTGCCTCAGGGTTGAACTTCTTTGTGGCCCGGTAAACCTTCACGTTCCACAAGGCTCCGAAGTGGCCGTTCTTCTGCGTATCGGTGATAGTGACGCGTACGTAGCGCGCCTTGGCCTCGCCCTTCTCAATCATGGGTGAACCAGCGTTGACATTGTCGGTCTTGTCGGAGAAGAGCATCCACGACTGCCCGTCGACGGAGGTTTCTACCTTGTACTGATAGAAGAAGGTGGGGTACTCGAACTGCAACCATACCTGATTAAACGACTGCACCTTGCCCAAGTCTATCTGTAGCCATGATGCACCCTGGTTGTTAGCGGGTCGCCATAGCGTGGCGTTGTTGTCGTCCACAGCATATTCTGCCTTGAAGTCGTCACTCAGCACCGACGAGGCACTCACTTTGGCCTGATAGGCCAGATTGACTGCGCCGTATTGACTCTTCCTACTCCCCTTTCCTTTAGGCTTTTGCTGCAAAGAAGCTGGAAGGAGTCCGTCATGGGTAGGCGTGATGGGCAGAATGTTTCCCTCAGCATCAAAGTCCATCTTGTCGATGCAGAGCTGGCGGTTGAAACCGTGTACCGAGTGTGGGTTGTTGTGGCGGTGGTAGACGATGTAGTACTGGTCGCCGTCGACCAGTATGGAGTGGTGGCCAGGACCATGCACCGTGCCGTCCGCATTGGTGCGCAGGATGCAGCCCTTGTACTCGTAGGGGCCCGTGGGGCCTTCGGTGCTGACGGCATACTGCACGCGATAGGTGTCGTCATGGCAGCTTCCCGATGAGTAGGTGAAGTAGTATTTCCCGTCCTTCTTGAAGACGAAAGGAGCCTCAAAAAAGTCTTTCAACTGCGTATTGGGCACAAGACCCTTGTCGGTGAATGACTTACCGTCCTCCGCCAACTTAGCCCACCCACAGCCCGACTTGTCATAGATGCCCCACGTACCCACGAAGATGTAGCGTGAACCGTCCGTATCGCTAAAGACCATAGGATCGAGTGTGATGGCCATAGGGTCGCAATAGCGGTCGGGCATGAGAACTGCATCAGGTTGTCCCAACATGTTCCGCCAGGGGCCTACGGGCGAGTCGCTCTCCCCTACATGCAGCATGCAGGGTTCGCAATAGTAGTAATGATACCTTCCCTCCGGGGTCTGGATAACATCCGGTGCCCATACCACTTCGGTGGTAGGCCAGTTCATCACCACGTTGCGCCAGTTCACAAAGTCGCGTGACATCCACACCTGTGCCGGTCCGTAGCCATTGCCCGTGCCATCGGTGGTGGCATATATATAATAGGTGTCCCCAAACTTGCGGATAGTAGGATCGGCAAAATAGCCTGGTATGAAGGGATTGCCTGCTCCCGGTGCATTCCATGCCGTTTGTGCGTGGGCTGTGAGCGTAAGGCTCATCGCCGCCACAAGTAGCCACTTGTTCGTTCTTCTCATCGGTTTATCTTTGTTTCAATCAACCTGTCGCCTTTATAAAAAGAAAGCGTCGGGTTCAGCAGACAGCCGTCTTGCTTAGCCCGACGCCAAGTGTGTGTTTGTAAGATTATGGTTTTGTAGATTTTATCCTTACTTCACCACTACCTTATTGTTGATAATGTATAGACCCTTACCCATCTTGCTTGTCTGGCGACCGCTGAGGTCGTAGATAGCCTTTGAGCTAGCATGGTTGTTGATGTTGCGGATGGCAGTAAAGCCTTTCTCGCTCATCAGCGTGATGCGGATGATGTAGCACTTACCAGTAGTAGGATGCTGGAAGAACACCTCGATCTGACGCTCCCAATCCTCAGCAGGATCAAAGTCGTTGCAGCTGACGTTGATGTTGCCATTCTCGAAGTAGATGAAGATCTGACCTTCCTCCTCGGTTACTACGTTACCCTCGATGTCGAGGTAAAGCCAGGTTGAGGGCTCCTGCAGCTCGCTGTGCTGACCATTTGCCTTTATGCCGTACATCACGTATTCGCTTGCCATGGCATCATAGTTCTCATAGCCGATAGCTTGTGCAATTGGCTCGAGATCGAACTCTGCCTCGTAATCATTAGTAGATACGGGGACGCTAACATCCATGGTACCAACTACATCGGATTCGATAATCTCGTTCACAATTGTGTTTGTAACATTTACGGTAATCATCTTGCCATTCTCCTCGTTGACGAGGTAGAAGGTACCGCTGAAGCTGTTGCCTACGACGCCCTGGCCAGGCATCTGCATGCACTTGAATCCCCATCCGTTGGTGATGCCTGTGGTACCTGCCTGTGAGGTGATACCCCAAGGAGCGTTATTGTTCCAATCTGCTCTGTAGCCTTCGGGTGAAAGCCAGAAGCCGGGCTTCTCACCCATGGTGTAGTCGTCGGTATAGGGGCACTGGCCATCTGCTACTGTAGCGGGATCGAGCAAACCGTAGAGTGTAGGAGCTGTGGTGCCGATGAGCGAGATGAGTTCCTCGTTGGTGATGACGCCAACCTTCTCCGACCATGAGTAACCGTCGTTGCCCTCCTGCTGTATGGTAAGGCTGCGGGTAGCTACGCTTTCCCAATCCTGCCAGTCACCTTCAATCTCCTTCTGTACGACATTGAGGGTGATGCGATACTGTATGTACTTGTTGTCTGCCACAAGGAAGAGGTTTACGGATACGCTCTCTCCATCCTGCAGAACGCCAGGCATCTGACCCATATTGAGGGCTGCATAGTTGCCGCTTTCGGCAGGCTCAACGTAGAAGGCTGAGTTGTTGCCGTAGTTGGTGACGAATCCATCGCGGTCGAACCACCAGCCACCGTTGTTGGCCGTTGTGGTGGTAGAGAAGCCATCCTCGCTGATGAGAGCCTTGAGGCTGATAGAGGCTTCATCGCATCCAAGTGCTTCGGCTGCGGCAGCTGTGTCAAGCAGCACGCTGACGGCTGAAAAATCGCTGGTGGGCTTCTGCTCGTAGCTCAACTCGATAGTCTCGCCTACCTGCTCCATACCATCGAAGCCGATGAAGGGAGGCTCAACAATATTCATGGTGTAACGGATGACGTAAGCCTTGTCGCCCCACATGATGTAGAGGCTTGCAGGCCAACTCTCACCGGTGCTCAGATTGCCAGGATACTGACCTACTACGAAGCTGACCTGATTGGTCTCTGCATCATATGCCATGTCGTGGATGAAGAACTTACAGTTGCCACCATAGCCTTCTGCGATAACTTCGTCCAAGGGGTCACCTGCCATGCCCTCAATATTCTCAATGGCTTGGGCAAACCATCCATCGGTTATGCTGATGTGCTGCAATGTGTTGCTCTTACAGCCAATCTCGTCCTCACCGATTACGTAAACGAGCTGGCTGAACACCTTGGTCAGGTCTTCCTTTTCGATGCCAAATGCTTCAGCCAAATCGTCTGCATCCAACTCTACGGGACTAGTCTCATAGCCTCCAGTCGCATAGCGGTCGCTGCTGACCTCGAGGGTCTTTACTACGGTTACCTTGGTCACGTCTGTCTCAGGTTCGGGAACCTCCACGAGTGAGGCGGGATCCACAACGAAAGTGATAACTGTGTTTACAAGTACGGCCTTATCGTTAGCTACGAAAGCCCACATAGCCACGTAGGGCACTTCGCCCTTCACGTGCGTCTCGTCGATAGCACCGATATAATCTATGAGACCTGCGTCGGGCTCATTAATCTTCACGCATACACTGCTGGGAGCTGTACCCCAATGTGTTATGTCACCATAACCATTACGCCATCCGTCTTCATCCGTCTGTACGACGCCCTCGCCTGTGGTGGGGTTGACAACGTAGGCCTTTGCTTTAGAGAGAGCCTCTACGCCCAGGGCCTCCGCCAGGGCAGCAGCATCAAAAGTACCTGTATCACCCGTATAGGCAGTCTTCTCGAATACCTCTACCGGTACGTCCTGAATGGTGACAACGGGTACCTGAGCTTCACCTATGAGTATAAACTCGGGATGTGTCTGTACGAAGGCGATATTGACGTTGACGAGCACTGCCACATTGTTGGCCACGAAGGCCCAGCGTGCTACGTAGGTGTCGCCCTTGACATGTGTGTCATCGATAGCACCGATATAGTCCACTATGCCTGATGTGGGGTCGCTGATCTTGACACAAACCATACCCTCGCCTGTACCCCAATCGGCTGCGTTGCCATCCTTGTCGCGCCAACCGTCGGTAGTGTTCTCCACGCAGGTACCGTCAGCATTTACGATGTACTGGGCAGCATCCTTGATGTTCTCGATACCTAATACTCTGGCCACCTCTTTGGCGTCAAAACCGATCGTGTTGCCCGAATAGGCTGTTCCGGCTTCAAGCTGTACTTGAGGTTCAAATGTGGAAGCAACCTCGATGGTGTTCTCGCCCACTTGAATGGTGGGATTCTCCTCTTCTTGTGCCCATACTGACGTACTGAAGACGCAGCATAGCAAGGCAAGAAGCAAATGTACTTTACGTGTAAAGTTTCTCATGTTGATTATTGTTAAATGGATAAGTTAATTAATATCAAACCACTTTAATCTTGTAGGGCAGCTGGTTGTCAGTGCCTTCCTTGTCGTCCCAAGGACATTGGTAGTAGCGGTCGGGGCTTCCCTGCACCACGATGAACACCTTTGAAGCATTCGAGGGGATGGTGTAGCTCAGCTCTGCTACGCTGCCGGGAGTGGCCAGTGTCATCTCGCTGTATTCGCGTTTGCCATCCCTCTTGATGGTAACGAAGCCCACAGCCAATGCCTCATGCCCCGCAATGGAGGTCTTGTTGTAAGCCGTCACGGTGCCTACCTTCTTGCCATCACCATCCACTTGTGTACCGGGATCGCCCTTGGCCAATGCACAGCCAGATGCCAACGCCTCTATGTATACCTTTGCCACGCGTCCTGCCGTATTATATGAATAAGGTATGACGTTGAAACCAGTAGGTTGAGGACATTGGCCATAGCCAATCTGCTTCCATCCCGTCTGTAACGATTCGTCCACGCCTTCGGGAGCATCGGTTGCATAGAGCGTTGTCTTGTAGCTGTTGTACTTGGTTCCTGCATACGCCTTCATGGCTGTGAAGTCGAAGGTGGCTGTCTTCTGAGCGTACTCGAAGTATTGGCGACGCAGTTCTTCGTAGCTGTTGTTTAGGAAGATACGCATGTAAGCCTGCGAAGCATCCTCGGGGTACTGGCTCTCGTTCCAGATGCGTCCCAGTGTGGTTTCACCCTCCATCTCCGTCCAGTAATAGTGCAACCAGTAGCTGGCATAGCGCATCCATTCGTGCTCGAAATGGCGGTGGCAGTTGTTTATCCATACGTCAAAGTGATAGCTGTTGATAGCCTCGCTTGGGTAGTCCTGATACGACTGCCATTGCGCGCATTGCTCCCAGAAACCGCAACCGCCGTTGCTGTTGGGGTAACCATAGCGGAAACCTGAATGGAAATCATTGGCCTTACCTCGAATGATGTTGTCACAATAGGTTTGGTACTGGAAGGAGTGGCCAATCTCGTGAGCAATGGTGCTGCCCACGGGCTGGCAGGTGTTGGGGCTTACCCAGAGCGTACCTATCTTGTTGTCGTTGCCCGAACCCGTAGCCACCCAATCGGGTGTGTCGAGCAGGTAGATGGACATCTTGTAGGTATTCAGTTGCGACTTGACCGAGAGGTTGCACATCTGCAACGTCTCCACGTTGGTCTTGTAGAACTTCTCTGCCTTCTTCAGCAAGTCGTTGATATCTACTGTCAAGCCGCTTTCCTTGCCGGTAACCTTTCCAGTCGAGGTGATTTCGCCGAACGTCTTGTCCCAGAACACGATGAAGTGATCCGACTCCTTGCTGTGCTTGAAGCACCAACGGTTGGTGTCCACCATGTAGTCGTTGTTGTAGTTGGCGTCGCTCGTGGTGGGCTTCCATGTGATAAGACCGGGATTGCCGATTATCAGGGCAGGTCCGTCCTTGGAGCCCGTCATACCCGTAATTTTGTAGTCGGAGTATTCCCCATCCTTAAAGCGTCGCACCACGGGTAGTGGAGTCGTGGTGGTTGAAGCACGGAACTCAATGGAGTCGTAATCCGCAATGTTTATCAAAAAGCGGTTGGCTTTGAAACGGTTGTCATAGCGTACCCAAAGCGAGTCTTGGGCAAAGGCATTTTGTGCAAGAGCCATCGTCAGCAGCCCTATCAGTATGTTCTTTTTCATGGCTCTATTTCTTGATTATCTTCCTGTTACCTTTCACGTATACGCCCGGCATCGCATGCTGTATGTCCACCTTGCGGCCATTCAGGTCATAGGTAGGCTGTTGCGTGGCATCCTCGCCAATCTCCAGTACGGCATCGTCGTCGTGGTTTACTTCCTCCTCGCGTATCTCGAAACGTATCTCCTTGATGCTGCTTAGCGTGCGTGAACTGCCGTTGATAACGAGGCGCTTCGTCTCCAGGTTATAGATGGGGCCGAGGTAGTCCTCGCCACTCTCCAACCTTGTTGTGATGGTTCCGCTAGTGCGCACGACATTCATGTATAGCACCTTCTCCTTGGTGGTTTGTGCCAGGGCCGTAAGGGGTAGCATGCCAATAATAAGTAGTATCTTTTTCATTCTCAAGTTTCATTAAACGCCATAAAGTTACAAAAAAGTTGTAACATACGTTAGGTGAAAAAGCCAGAAAAACGGGCATTTGGTTGATAAAATACCAGTTTCTGTCGATATAATGCTAATTTTCGACACATTTAAGCCCATTTCTCAGAGAAAACATTTAACTTTGCACATCATCATCATCTGCACATTATGAACTTCGATTTTGCTCTTTTGCATGCCGGCTGTTCGTTTGGCAATCTGCCTTCCAGCAACTCCAACATCTGCAGCTCCTTTTTGCGTTTCATCTGGGTGAAGAAGGGGAGCGGCACCATCACCTTCGGCGAGGAGCGACAATCCATCTCGCCCGACTCGCTCTATTTCGTGCCGCCACTCCTCGGCCACTCCCTGCATTGCACCGGCCCAGCCACCCTTTATTATATATATTTTACCGACCGCTCCATGCGCATCTACGACCACTTCTACCAGTACCAGTACAGGACGGAGATACCCATCACGCCCGCTGATGCGTATGTCATGAGCCATATCGTAGAGGCTGTGCCACAGTTCCGTATTGCCGATCCCACCTCTCTTACCACTTACGACCAGCAGCACACCATGCAGCGTGCAAAGGAGTTCCTGCAGTTGCCCGCCTCGCTCCAGATGGAGCTCAACGGTCTGCTGCACGTCTTGTTGTCGCACTTCATGCACAAGAATGCACCCCGTACCTCAGTCAGCGATATGCGTGTCAGTCAAGCCGTATGGCAGATAGATAGGGACTTGCAGCATGTACCTTCGTTGGAGCAGATGGCTGGTGAGGCCTGTCTCAACAAGAGTAGTTTCATACGCCTCTTTCGTCGGCAGACGGGCTTCACCCCTACCGACTACATCATACGCCGACGCATGATGCGTGCCCAACTGCTCTTTGTATCGGGCTATCGTTCGGTCAAGGAGGTGGCCAACCAACTGGGCTATACCGACATATCCTATTTCGGTCGCACCTTCAAGCGTATCGTGGGCATCAGCCCACAACTCTTTATCCAGCAGAATAGTGCTAATATTTAGCCTGCATTATTCATAAAACTTGCATCTGGTAGCCGTTGAGGTCGAGGCAAGAGGTGACGGTCGGTTGGGGTCTGTCGTCACCCGGGCATCACCTCCTTATATAGTCGAGTATCTGTTCTGCGTGTATCTTCGTCTTGATCTCCTTTGGCGTGAAGATCTTCTCGATGATGCCTTCTTCGTTTACAAGATACGTTGTGCGAAGGATACCGATAGTGCGACGACCGCAAGCCACCTTCTCGCCCCAGCAACCGAGTTCCTGAAGCAAGGTTGTCTCCGTATCAGCAATCAGTGGGAATTCGAGTCCCTGTGTGTCGGCAAACTTCTTTTGCAGAGCTTGCTTGTCCTTGCTCACACCGATTATCTCATAGCCAGCAGCAGCCAGTTCCTCCTTGTGTGCCTGCAATGAACAAGCCTCAGCGGTACACCCACTTGTATTCGCTTTAGGATAGCTATACAGCACCAACTTGCGACCACGATAGTCGCTACTCTTGATCTCACGTCCGTCCTGGTCAATGCCCAGAACCTCAGGAATTTTATCTCCGATTGTCATAATTGTTATGTGTTTTTAAAGTTTATAATTCTCTAACGAAGTGAGGGTACAACTCCTCACCTAAATATGGATTATACTCGAAGCCCTCATAGCTGAAGGCTTTTAGTTCCCCGGGATCGACGATCTGATTCTGCAGGATGAAGCGCACCATGGCTCCTCGGCACGACTTCGCCCATACAGCCTGCATCTTCAAGCTGCCGTCCTTTTGGCGAACATAGAACAGGGGATGAATGACCTTGACCTCCTGAAGCACCCGTTTCCAGTCGAAGAGATGCTCGTATTCCTCGGTGGAGAGATGCACCAAGATGCCGTCGTCTGCCTTCACGCTATCGATGAGGACGTCGGTCAACTTATCTTTCCAGAAAGTATTGATTGGTTTGTCATTTGTGAGTTCAAGCTTGACACAGTGTTCCATACGATACGGCACAATGCCGTCCATCGGGCGCAACAAACCATAGAGGAAGCAAGTGATCCAAAGATGCTCTTGTCCAAACCGAAGAGCATCATCGCTAAGCGTCTTTGCCTTCAGGTGCTTATACGCCTGACCATTGTATGCCATGATAGCAGGAAGTTTCTCTGCCGTGAAGAAGTGCTGGTACCTTCGCCAGTTCTCTGCAGCTAGTGAACGGCTGCAATCCAGTTCCTTTGCCAGCGTGTCAACATCGCACGAGGCCATCTCCATCGCCAGTTCGTTGGCAACGGATTGAAACATCGGTGTGGTCAGAGGGGGCGCTTCCGACCTTTCATTCATTATCTTAGCGTTTGCGAGTAGTATCTGCATAGTCTCATTCTATCATTTTGAGGTCCTCATCACTCTGCTCCTTCCCTTGCAGGATGATGTCCAAGAGTTGTGCCGGTGACTTATCCTTGAAGTCGTTCATAGGTGCAGCTCATTAATCTACGTACCCACTATAGGATATGGCCTGTGCATTGCTGGGATTCAAGCGGATATACGCCTTCCCATTGGGATAGACCTCTACACGGAAACGGTACTCCACGATGCCCTTTCGGCAGGCAAACTGCAACTGGCGGCTACCATGTTTGCCAGGAGCAGAGGTGTAGGCTGCCAACGGTTGGTCGAAGTTCAGTCCATTGCTGTCGAACTCTGGCTGATAGACCTCGCCCATATAAGGCAGATACACACTCACCGAGTCACCCTTGAGACCCAGCACGTAGCCATACGAGAGCGTACGTCCCTGGTAACTCTGTGGCAACATCTCCTCCACCCGTATCGTGAAACGGCGCTGATCGATGCACTTTGACAACTCTACCGGCATCTCCTGCACTACCCCACTACCCGTCTTGCAGCTCAACAGCACCGGGCAGACGAGCAGCAAACCTAACAAATATTTCTTCATTCTATCCTTCATGGTTCGTTTGATTTCTGCCGCAAGTTACAACTTTTTCTCCTATTGTGCAACTTTTATTATATAATATGTGGGAGAACAAGTTTTTTTCTGTAACTTTGCTGCAACAAATACCAAATTACCAAATATGAAAAAGACATTTCTCTGCATCATTCTCGCAGCATGTTCCCTCACAGGATGGGCACAGCAGCAGGATTACACCTTACCTGCAAGCGCAGTTCAGGCACCTGAGCTGGAGTTCGTGATGCAGCTGCGCGTCAACATTGGCGCACCTGTTTGGGTGGGCGAAACGCCTGCCGGCAAACGCCAATCCATCCCCATCACGGGTGGCACCTTCGAGGGGCCTCGTCTGCGTGGCACAGTCTTGGCCGGAGGTGCAGACTATCAGCTCATCCAGAAGGACAAGAACAACCTGGAGGCCATCTACAACATACGCACCGATGACGGTGTGAACATCCACGTACGCAACATCGGTGTCATCGGTCAGGACGAGGGTCGCCCCTACTTCTTCACCGCACCGCATTTCGAGGCTCCCCAGGACAGTCCCTACGCCTGGCTCAACCTCCCCATCTACGTCTGCCGTCCCGGCAACGAGTCCATCGACGGAGGCATCGTGCTGAACGTGTGGAAGGTACGCTAACGAATATTGATCACCTAAACGTTTGACTATGAAGAAGACCATTTGTTACTCCGCCCTATTCCTCATCCTGCTCACTGCATGCTCGCATCGAGGAGCATGGCGCATGACCTTCTGTGATGACTTTGATACCGGTGTGCTCGACACGGCGGTGTGGACACGCATCCCACGCTGTGGAGCCGACTGGGGCAGAACGCAGGATGACAAGGATGAGCGACTCGTGACCTTCCGCGACGGATGCATCGTGCTGCGAGGCATCGTCAACGACACTCCCAACCGGCATCCTTCTCCCCACCTCACGGGTGGCATCTGGTCGAAGGACAAGCACCCATTCGAAGTGGGCGAACATGGAGCACGCTTCGTTGTGCGTGCCCGTCTGCATGGTGCCACGGGTGCATGGCCTGCCATCTGGCTCATGCCCTTCGACAACGGCCCCTGGCCCACAGGCGGTGAGATTGACATCATGGAGCGACTGAACTATGATGCCATAGCGCACCAAACCGTGCACACGCCTTACACCCAACGTCATGGCGATAAGCAACATAGCAAGGCCTCGCCCATACGCCCCGATGACTTTAATGAATATGGCGTGGACATCTTTCCCGACAGTATCGTCTTCCACATCAACGGCACGCCCACCTTCACCTATCATCGCGATCCGAACGTCCCAGAGTCAGAGTTGCAATTCCCTTACTTCCGTGCACAACACTTCCGCATCGACCAGCAATTGGGCGGCAGCTGGGTAGGCAAGGTGAAGGACAGCGACCTGCCCGTGGAGATGGAGGTGGACTGGGTAAAGCACTTCCTGAGAAAATAACAGAATACATACATCATTCAAACAATCCCTTTAAAAATTATGAAAAAGTTCATTCTTTCAGCCCTGACAGCCATGATGGTAATGGGCGCACAGGCACAAGACATCAAGTTGCCTGCAGTCAACATGAAGCAGAAGTCTGCCAACATGATGCAAACCCTGGCCAAGCGCCACTCCGTACGCGAATACAGCAGTCAGAAACTCACCAATCAGGAACTCAGCAACCTGTGCTGGGCTGCTTGTGGCGTGAGCCGCGACGCACAGCATCGCACTGCTCCCACTGCCATGAACAAAAAGGAGATACGCCTCTTTGTCATGACCGAAAAGGCCACCTACGAGTACCTTGCCAATGACAACATGCTCAAGGAGGTTGTCAAGGGCGACAACCGCAAACTGCTTGCTGCCGGACAGGACTTTGCTGCCACAGCCCCCGTCAGTCTCATCATGGTCATCGACTACAACCTCTTCGGTAGCAACAGCGAGCGCTCCATGCAGATGTGCTGCGTCGATGCTGGCATCGTGAGCGAAAACATCAACCTCTACTGCCAGTCAGTAGGTCTGTGTACCGTGCCCCGCGGCACCATGGACATCGACGGCATCAAGAAGCTCCTCAATCTCAACGACAAGCAGCAGCCCATCCTCAACAACCCCGTAGGCTATCCCAAGAAATAGAGAATAATACATAAAAGTTTCCCACCCTTTGGGTGGTTGAAAGCAACTACTCAGGTATCTTTGTTTTGCCTTTGGCTAACGAAAATTAACCGTAAATTATCCGAAAATTTATTCGCGAATTCTACACTTTGCGGTAAAAAGTAAAAATTTACGGAATAATTCACGGACAATTCACGGGCATTAACGGGCTGCATAACCAAATAACGACATAATATATTACGTCAAACAAATAAATACCCAAGGCTTCGGCCGAGGCAAAACAGACGGAAATAGCAAAATTCGACATTCTCTACAAAGCACTTGCTGACAAGATGCGACCAATGGTTTATGAGGTGGGATTCTTGAAATAGCCCAATACTAATGTCTACGCGCGCGCACGCGCGCGCATTTCCTAGGAAGTTAAAACAAGCCTCCACCCTCCACAATCTTTATTATGAGCTATCATTCTGTGTGTTATATGTGTGGAGGCTACTTTCAAGCCTCCACACTTTTCCCGTTTTTAGGCATATTTTCTGCATTTTTATGACAAGTTTTGTTATTTCAATGTATATTTCAGCATATTTTTAACATTTTCTTATTCCCCCTCGGGGGTTAGGGGGGCTTACAAACATACTTATTTCCCCTACCTTCAAATCTTGTTTTTCCATGCTGCAATTTCCATTTCCCTACGCATGAATTCTCTACGCCACGACCGAGACGTTTGGACGCCACGCCCGTGGCGTATATACGTCACGCCCGTGGCGTACAAACGTCTCGGGCGTGGCGTAGAGAATACTCCCCCCATAACACTTTTATTGTCAACACAGTAATGCTGATTTGCACACTTTAGGGGAAAAAAGCTGCAACGCTAGCGACAATGTCTGCACGCGTATTCTTTTGAATGCAGAGTACATAGAGGGAAAGAGAAAGCTACACAAAAAAGTTGACGAAATACTCCCAAATCGCTGCTTTGTGAAATATAATGGCTTAAAATCTTGCAGGTTTTGCTCAAAATGCATACCTTTGCACCACTCAAGGAAAGGACGATGGTGAAACTTTACACTGTTGTTCTGCCTGCGAAACTCACGCAAGTGAAATAAACATATCTCATGTACCAATACATTATCAAAAATTACCGAAAACTGAAGGCGTTGCAGATCAAGGGACGTCATCCTCGTCGATTGGTGAGGGGGGAGATAGAAACGATGGAGGAGGTGAGGTGCAAGAACTGCGGCACGGAATTCAAGGGGAAGTTCTGCCCTAACTGTGGCCAGAAGGCTCGCGTGGGGAGGTTGAAGGTAAGCCAAGGAATTGAAGACCTCGTGGGTATTTTCACCAACATCGAGACGGGGTTCATGCACACTTGCCTCGAACTCATCTACCGCCCTGGATATATGATGTACGACTACATCAACGGACATAGGAAGGAATACATCAAACCGATTCAGTTGCTCTTCTTGCTCGCCTCGATTGCAATGTTTGAGCACCTCTTCTTGTATGGCAGTTTTGAGACACAAGAGGCTGGCTTCAATATAGCCTCTGAGGCTTTCGAAGGAGACCAGGAGTTGGAGTTGCAAGTGCAATCGACATTGGCTGCTATGCGTGAATGCATCAACTGGATTATGGCAAACAAGGCAGTCCTGTATATGCTCATCGTATCGTTTCTCGTACTGCCTAACCGCTTGTGTTTCATGAAGACAGAAATAGGAAAGAAGATGAACATATCTGAGCATTTCTTTGTCATGATATACGTGGGATGTCAGTTTTTGATGCTGAACATACTGCAACAGCCTTTGAGACGCTTCATCGCGGATTACGACTCTGTGACAGGCTCCAGTTTAGTGGTGTTGCTTTGGGACTTCTGCCAACTGTTCCGTGCATCCATAGGCAAGACCATCTTGCTCACTCTCTTATCATGCTTCCTCGCATTTATACTCTTCATACTCACCTTGATAGTTGGCATCTCTGCATGGTCTGCATGAAAAAACTACGAGCGACACCCTGACTTGAGAGTGTCGCTCGTCGTTAATATTACTAAAGAGTTTCCCACACTTGAACAATAATGTAATTAATGGGCAATTAATAATGAATAATGAGTAATGAGTAATGAGCAACAATGTGCGTCCTCTAACGTATCACTGCGCCAGCCTCTCATTAATCCCATTACTCATTATTCATTGCTCATTATTCATTGCTCATTATTGACTTCGTCGAGCTCTTCGACCTTCATTGCTCATTATAAGTAATTACGAGCCCTTTAAAAAAGGATCAATAGGTATAGTCCACAACATTCCATTCATTATTGGCTAATCCCAACTGAAATTTGCTATTATCCGCAAAGAAGTCGCCGGAATAAGTCACACGAGTGTTAATCTTCATGGGGACATCGGCAAATGTGCGAGTTCTGATGGCTGAACCATCCCCTTTCACTGCACTCAGGGTAAACTGCATGGATGCCTGTTCGCTAGGCAGGAAAGAATAGATGTTCATGACCTGCTCTTCAAGACGGCTGGCGACATTGCTGAAATCTACACTTCCCGTACGAACAGACGTTGTAGCCGCATAGCCTGTAAGGGCATTCAACGCCGTACCACCACCTTGCGCGGTGTAGTTCATTGCCTTCATCTCCTTAGGAATACCCTTGCTGCAACGAACAGTAAAGCAACCGACACAACGCGATAAAGTAATCTGTTCGTTGGAGGTGGTTGTATCATCGATAGTAAATGTTAGAGTCTTCAGGAAACAATTAGGAACATAGCCATCCGCAAACGTGATATTTGTAGGACTATTCAACTCTACAAGATGTGAGCCATCGTAGCCTAAGAACACAAAAGTGTAATTGCCATAAGGTAAACTTAGAGTAAAGGAACCATAGCCACTCTCGTTCTTGTTTTGCAACACAGAAGTAAAGCTATTACCGTCAGAATCAAATACTCCTAAAGCAAGATGTGCCAACGCGCTTACATCACCTGAAGCACGAGTACCTCCTACCGAAGAAACATCATCCAAACTATATTGCTCGTAATTGGTGATGTTGAAGTTCATTGTGACATAGCCATCCTTCTGCACAACGGAATCATCGGAATCACTCTGACATGCGGATACGGCTACAACAAAAGCCGCAATAGGCAGAGTCCTACACAATGACTTAATAGACGGACGTATCATTTCCTATCAATCTTCAAGTGCACCGATAATGTCCTTTACACTCTGGAAGCCATGCCTATCAAGGTATTCGTTGATGCCAACAGCCACTTTCTGAGAGATGGCAGGATCGAGGAAGTTGGCTGTACCTATCTCAATAGCTGTAGCACCAGCCAGCAAGAACTCGATAGCATCGGTGGCATTACTGATGCCTCCTAAACCCACCACGGGAATGTTGACAGCATGAGCCACCTGATAGACCATACGAAGAGCAACAGGCTTCACGGCAGGACCGCTCAAACCACCCGTACCGATGCTGAGCAACTTCTTGCGCTTCTCTGCATCAATAGCCATGCCCATCAACGTGTTGATAAGGCTCACGGCATCAGCACCCGCATCCTGAACGGCAAGAGCAATGTCCGTTATACTCGTCACATTGGGTGAGAGCTTGACGATAAGCGTCTTCTTGTACGCCTCACGTACGGCACGCACTACGCTGGCTGCACCTTCTGGGGTAACACCGAAAGCCATACCACCTTGCTTGACGTTAGGACAAGAGATGTTCAACTCTATGGCCGGTATATTCTCCAACTCATTAATACGCGCTGCGCATTCAGCATAATCATCAGGCGAAGAACCTGATACATTAACGAGTACCTGCGTAGGAAGATCCTTGATGGTAGGATAGATATGTTCACAGAAGTGAGCTACGCCCTTGTTCTGCAAACCCACACAATTAAGCATTCCTTGTGCCGTCTCTGCCATACGGGGATAAGGATTGCCCTGACGAGGATTGAGCGTGGTGCCCTTTACGATGATACCGCCGACTTGTGAGAGATCTACGAAGTCCTGAAATTCTACACCATAGCCAAACGTGCCCGATGCAGTCATTACGGGGTTCACCATCGTGAGCCCACCTATCTTAGTTGTCAGATTTGCCATACTCTATAGCCATTTAAGTTCGTCAATGGGGAATACAGGACCGTCTGTGCAGACACACTTGTGACCTTCCTGCGTGTCCTCCACACAGCAAAGGCAAGCCCCTACACCACAGGCCATCTTGTTCTCAAGCGATACCTCACATGCCACTCCTGCAGCCTTAGCATAACGTGCCACAGCCACCATCATAGGCTTGGGACCGCAGGTAGAGATGCGCTGGAAACGCGTCTGATCCTTAAGCAAGGAATGCTGTGTAACAAAGCCTTGCTCACCGAAAGAGCCATCTTCTGTCGTTACATACACGTCACCATACTGCTCAAACAGTTCAAGCTGAAGGAGATCACTCTTGGAGCGAGCACCAATCAAGAAGGTGGGACGACATCCCATTTCTGCCATCGCCTTACCCATATAAAGCAACGGAGCGCAACCAACGCCACCACCCACAAGCAAAATCTTCTCGTCAGCCTGCTGTGGCATAGTGAAACCATTGCCCAAAGGCAACACCACGTTGAGCTTACAGCCTGGTGTCAGACAAGCCAAGGCATTTGTACCATCACCTACGGTTTGTACAAGAAACCATAGCTGATTGGATGTATAATCCACAAAATGTATTGAAATTGGACGACGAAGGAAGGTTGTCTTACTACCATCCACACGTAGTTGTGCAAACTGTCCCGGTTTCATCTCGGGCAATGCTCCATCAGGACTGGTCAACTTGATGAGCACATAACGCGGATGGGGCTTCGAGACCTCAACCACATCTAAATCTAATATGTATTTTTTCATTATATAAATATATAATTTTATAAGGTCGTTGCAAATTTAGCAAAAATAGAAAAAGGAACAAAATAAAAGGGGAACTTTTTTAATCGTTCCCCTTAAAAGTTTCGAATGTACCATCATCGAAAAAGATGCGTATCTCGACTATCTTTCGTTTCTTTTTGTCAAGAAGATTTACCACATCGTCCATCGTTGCATAATTTGGGGTGTACGAATTAGGCTCTCTTACGCGCCCATTTGGCATGTATTTCGGCGTAGCCATACCAGCAGCAGCAGGGGAGTTAGGATCAGGATGCTGCGTGTCGAACTGTATAGCGTACTGGGCATCGAACTGAGGAGCAAACAACCCGTCATACGCCCCGCCTTGAGCCGCACCTCCTGCGCCCAATCCGCGTTGCCCAGATAAACCATCACCAGGAGTTTTAGAAAAGAGATCTGGTGCAGCTGCATCTACATCTGAGCCTTCTTGCACAAGAGCACCATTGGCAGCCATACTTTCCTCTACCTCTCCGAAAGCAGACGTGTACATCTCACCCTCACCGAAGAGCAACCACGAAACGTTGAGTTGTGGAAAACTTCGATGCAGGGCCTCGGCATGCTTCATCGTGGGAGCCGTACGCCCATTAAAAATACTGGATAGGGAGGCTGCCGAAATTCCCGTTGCTCGCGAGAACTCCTGCTGTGACATTCCCTTATTTTTCATGATCTGTAAGATGCGATTTTTCATCTCCGTAAATTTAACTTTTCATACCCATTTTAGGGTGGGTATCCATTTCCGAGTGCAAAGATAAGAAAAAGGAGAATACAAACCAAAATTTAATTATCAAAACTGACATGCGCGACGCATTTTCTTGATTTCAAAATCCGATTTTACATTCCAATAAAGCACATCGCAAAGAATATAGAAAACAAAAACAATGTTCATAACCGGAAATATAACTATTTATAGTATACACTTTTATAAATTTCCGTATTCAACTGATTATAAACACACTAAATTGTATGTAACACACAAACAAACCCGCCAACAAGGCTATATTCACGTGTATTTACATCAAATATAAAAACATTTTTAGTTAACAAGGCATTAATATTTGGTATTCAATGCGTTATGCAATATTTCATCCTAATAATAAATATTCATTTCTGTATTCATACGCGCAATTTTAGCTTTGTAGCGAGTTGATTTTACATTTCAATATCACTGTATACAAACGCACAATTATACAATTGTTGAAATTGCACTTTCGAATTGCATAATCTAACTTTAGAAATCACAAATGCATACTGTGTTAAATTATGTAAATCACAACTCGACAAATCTCTTAAAACAGCAAAATTTGAATGCTTAAAACAGCACTCATAACTGTCAAGAAACGCATATTTCACGCGATTCTCAGGGGCCACAAAAACCATATAACTTACTAAATTTAACAAAAATAAAGGCAAAAAATCCTGTTTTGATTTTCCTACAATCTAGCTCAGAAAGACGCGTTTTAGCCCCTTTTCCATCGTATTTTTTGCAGCAAAAACAGGTTCAGAAAAACAATAATGGCGCCCGAAAGCGCCATTATTTATCTTTTTATAATCTCTTTTTATTCTATTTCAAGACAAAACCAAATCTATCTCAAAGCGGGAATAAAGACACATCTATGCAAATGAAGAAAAATCATCAGTGCAAGATGAAGAAAACAAGTTCACAAAGGAGGTCGCCAGGAGCCGTACGACAGCCCCCCACTCCCTTGCCCTTGGCATCCGTCTGACGTATTTCGGCAAGGATCTGCATCACCTTTGTTGCCTTGTAATTTCTCATGGCTGGCATGATGGCTTGACGCACTTGCCAAGTGGATTTTCCCAACCAATTGGCCACTGAAGACTCGTCATGAGCAGGCGCATAATAGGCCATCATTAAATCGGAGAAAAATCCGAAGAGAGAAGCCAACGTAAGTGGTAACGCAAAAGAGCGCGGATTTGTGTTAAAATATTTCACTATCTTATTTGCCTTCAAAACGTCGCGCGCTGCCAATGCATTCTGCAACTCAAAATTATTGTAGTCCTTACTTATTCCGGTCTGTTCCTCCACCAGAGCAGGAGTAACATGCATGGCTCCCTGAGGGGCAGCCAGCAGCAGTTTGTCCATCTCTGACGAGAGGCGATTAAGATCGCTTCCCACGAACTCAGCCAGCATCTGTGCAGCAGCAGGCTCACAGTCCATTCCCTTACGCTTCAAATAAGACGTGACAAAGCCAGGCAACTGGTAGTCGGCAAGACGCTTTGACTCGAACAAGACGCCCACACGCTTCACTTCCTTGGCCAATTCACGACGAGCATCCAGTTTGCCATGCTTATGGCACACTACAAGCACTGTAGAGGGGTTGTAATGCGCCAGATAAGGCGCCAGATTCTCGCGGTCGTTCATTGCCTGTGCCTCACGCAGTAAAACCACACGGTGTTCAGCCATCATGGGGAGTCCCTGGGCGTACTGTATGACCTGATTGGCGTTCGTTTCACCTCCATAAACAATATCAAGGTTGAAATCGCGCTCATCCTCACGCAGCACACTGTTCACGATGAACTCACTCAAGCGATCTATGTAGTAGTCCTCTTCACCCATCAGGTAATAGATGGGGCTTAGATTGCCCGCACGCACATCACGGATAATCTCGTCGTACGTGGGACCAGTTTGCTTTGCTGCCATTTACCAATCGAACTTCAGGTGACGGACGGTCTTATCGCCGTCCAGAATCTTTTGCATGGCCAGTATACCCATCTCGACATGCTGATGCACGAAATTCTGGGTAACGACACGATCACTCTCACTCGTCTTCACACCCTCGGGCGTCATTGGATTGTCAGAGACGAGCAACAAGGCACCAGTAGGAATGTGGTTGTAGAAACCACAAGTGAAGAGCGTCGCCGTCTCCATATCCACCGCCATTGCACGCGTGGTACGCAGATACTCCTTGAAATCCTCATCATGCTCCCAAATGCGACGGTTGGTAGTATAGACGGTACCCGTCCAATAATCACGGCCAAGGTCGCGGATGGCTGACGACACGGCACGCTGCATCATAAAGGCAGGAAGGGCAGGCACCACGGCAGGGTAATAGTCATTGCTGGTACCCTCCCCTCTAATGCCTGCCAGTGGCAGAATGAAGTCGCCCAACTGAGTCCTATGCGATATGCCACCGCACTTACCCAAGAAGAGGCAAGCCTTTGGTTTGATGGCTCCCAGCAAATCCATGATGATGGCAGCGTTGGGACTACCCATGCCGAAATTGATCATCGTGATGTCGCCTGCCGTAGCCATACGCATGTTGGCCTTATAGTCAGGAACCGGTATATTGAACTTTTCGCAGAAAAGATCAACATAATTATTGAAATTGGTCAGAAGGATGTACTTTCCGAAGTCCTCCAAGGGATGCTGGGTATACCTAGGCAACCAATTTTCTACAATTTCTTGCTTACTTTTCATTTTTTCACTAATTTTGCACCCGATAAAGCATCGTGTCCATCACAACGTAACGTACAATCCTTAAAGGGCTATTCGTTCGCAAAGATACAAAGAAGAGCCATAAATACCAAATTAAAACAGAAAGAATGCCTGAAAATTGTCTAAATCTGCCTCCAGCACAGCTCAAAACCAAACAGGAGGGCGAGCGTACGCTTGTCTTCGACGTATTGCGTCGACGCTACGTGACACTCACACCCGAAGAGTGGGTACGGCAGCATTTCGTGCATTTCCTGATGTCAGCAAAAGGTTACCCCCAAGGCTGTCTTGGCAACGAGATTTCCCTGCAGGTAGCAGAAATGAAGAAACGCTGTGACACGGTGGTGTACGACACGCAAGCCCGGCCGCTTGTTATCGTAGAGTACAAGGCATCCTCAGTAGCCATCACGCAGAAGGTGTTTGACCAGACTTGGCGCTATAATCTCCCCTTGCGCGTACCTTATATATATATAAGTAACGGAATACAGCATTTCTGCTGCCGCATCGACTATGAGAAGAACACCTGTGAGTTCCTGAAAGACATACCCACGTATGAGGAGATAATGGCCCCTCTCTGCCGGCAAGCCGGCATCTCCCCCAAAGGGGAGAGGGCTGCGCAGTGAAAGAGTAAATTGAAAAATGCCTCGTGAGACGACTATTCTCACGAGGCATTCTTTACTTTCGCTAAAAGAATCACACCATGCGCACCTCTCCCCTTTGGGGGAGATGTCGGCTTGCCGACAGAGAGGGGCTTTACTCAGCGCTCTTGCGACGGGTAGTAGCGCGGCGTCGACGGGGCTTCTCCTCAGCAGCGGGCTTGTTGAGCTCTACACCTGCCAACTCGGGATCGATGAGGATACGGCCACAGTACTCGCACACGATGATCTTCTTGTGCATACGCACGTCGAGCTGACGCTGAGGGGGAATCTTGTTGAAGCAACCACCACAAGCATCGCGCTGCACGTACACGATGCCAAGACCGTTGCGAGCATTCTTACGGATACGCTTGAAGGCACTCAGCAGACGTGAGTCGATGGTCAGCTCGATAGCCTTTGACTTCTCGCGCAACTTCTCCTCCTCCGAACGGGTCTCAGAGATGATCTCATCCAGTTCGCTCTTCTTCAGGTCGAGGTCAGCACGACGCTCACTCAGCTCAACGTTGCTATTGCGGGTCTTCTCCTGCAGGCGCTCGATCTCCTCCTGAGCCTCACGAATCTTCTTCTCGTTGAGCTGATTGTCAAGCTGAAGGTACTCAATCTCCTTGGTCAGTGAGTCGAACTCACGATTGTTGCGCACGTTGTTGATCTGCTCCTGATAGCGAGCCAGGTCGGTGTTGTTGTGCTCGATGGCACCGCGACGGGCACTGATGTCACTGCGAAGAGCCTCTACCTGATCGAGCATCTTACCCACACGGGTAGTCAAGCCCTCGATCTCATCCTCCAGGTCCTGTACCTCGAGAGGCAACTCACCACGGAGCGTCTTGATAGAGTCAATCTCACTGAGCATAGTCTGCAGTGAATACAAGTTCTTAAGTTTCACGTCAACGGTCAACTCCGTTGGGTCTTTAGCTTTTTCTCTTGCCATAATTAATGAATATATTGTATTTGTTTTACATATACTTGATTGGATTCGTATTGACGAGTGAGATGAACACGGGCAGTTCGGGAGCCTTCTCCTCGATGACGGAGCGGAAGATCTCCGTGGTGTATTGCTCACTCTGATAATGTCCCAAGACTGCTATCTGTACCTGCTGCTCGTGACCAAAATACTGGTGATAATGCATCTCACCCGTCAGGAAAGCATCAGCATCCAGCGCAATAGCATCGTCGAGAACGAAATCGCCAGCTCCGCCACACAGTGCTACGCTCTGTATCGGGCGACTCAGCAACTCATTATGCATCAGGCACTCCACGCCAAATGCCGACTTCACACGCTCCAGGAAGACAAGCGCATCAAGGGGAGCCAAAAGGTACCCCAAAACACCCGAACCAGCCTGCACCGTCCGCTCATGTCCGCCCACACTGACCTTCACCTTGCGAGGATTAATCATCTGCACGTCCACGAGCCCCAGTTTCTCTGCAATCTTGTAATTCACGCCATCCTCGGCATTGTCGAGATTGGTATGAGCCGCGTAGATGGCAATGTCGTTCTGGATGGCCATGCGCACCACACGCTCCACCTGTGTCTGGTCGCTCACGGTCTTGAGCCCGCGAAACAGCAAAGGATGATGAGCCACAATCACGTTGCAGTCCATCTCGATAGCCTCACGCACCACTTCCTCGGTGACGTCAAGACACAATAAAGCCCCTGATGCTTCCGTCTCTGTCAATCCCACTTGCAAGCCAGCATTATCGTAGCTTTCCTGCAGGGGCAGAGGCGCAAATTGCTCAAGGGCGTCAATGATTTCCCTAATCTTCACGCTTCAATGGGTATATTTAACGCGTGCAAAGGTACGAAAAAGAAACGAAAGAATGAAAAAAAGAAAGCCTTAAATAATGGTTTTGCCCTCGTTTTTACCTAATAAAGCCACATTCTTACATATTCTCCCTTCATTTTTCCATTTATCTTTCATCTTTTTCTCATTTCTTCAGCCCCTGTGCCCTTGCCACACTATCAAGCAGCAACTGTAGTGGGTCAACGGCATCTATGGCATCATACTGCTGTAGGATCTTGTCTACCTTTTTGCGCTTGCGGTTCTTCTTGCGTTCCGCAAATCCGAAAGGATGCATAATCTGGTCATGAAGCGTGGGAGCATACTTCTGCAGCAAACCATTTGGCGAGTATTTCTGCGCCCATGATGACAACTTCATATCTTGCTTCAAACTGTTAGAAAGTGGTAGTTGCACACCATGATTACCACCCGTTACTATCACCTCACGCAGCGTGTCGGTTTTCAGTGAGTCAGAAGGCACATTGTCCGATTGGGCATATAGCGAGGCAGCGCTCTGCCAACAAAGCGCTGCCACAATCCAAGTCATATTGTTCTTCCAAATGGCCATACAACCTAAGAATCTCAAGATCTTATAGCCTCCCAAAAGGCTACTTCATCAGTTTCGCCATAGTAGGCGTAAGCAACTTCTCTGCCTCCTTTGCAGAAATTGTCACGCTTGGCTGACCTGCAGCAAAACATGCAATCTCGTAACTCTGGTAAACCATCTCCACTCCATCCTTGGTAATCCAGGGATCGGTGACAGGTTTGGGAAGATAGTCAGGAGAATAGAGCTCGTCAACCATCAGGTTTTCTGCCAATTCTTCATTTGTACTTGCATCAAAGTACTTCATCAGTCCTGACTTCAAGGCGGGCTGCAACTCAGCATTGCCGCGGAACATATTCCAGCCGAAACGCTTGCCGTCACTCTTGCGGAATGTCGCTCCGTACAGATAAGGCATGCCATGAGCAGCACCGAATGCATAGTCATCTCCCGTGCACACGAAAGTAATCAGGTTATTGTTCTCGTATACCTTGCGTATCTCGAACTGAAACTGCGTGTCGCTACCCATGCCATAACCAAATTCCTCACTGCAGCTCTGCTTGATGTAGGATCGAAGCATGGCTTTAACGTCCGTCACGTCACCATCGAAGTAACCGCCCAGGCAACGCTCGTTCACCCACTCCATCACGGCATTGGCCAAAATGGGAGACTGCTCCACAGAGGGAACGTCGATGACACAATTCAGACCAGGATTCACATCGTCGCCGATATATTCGATCAAGTCCTTATCCTTTAGGGCCCAGGTTGTGTCCATTACAATGCTGTCCACCTTGATTGTAGACAAATCTGCCGAAGGAGCTACAACTTCTGCCACAGAGGTAGGCACACCGGCAGGCTTCTGCTGACATGCAGAAAACAGTCCCAGCGCTGCTACGACTGTACTTACTAACAAAACACGCTTTTTCATATACATTATTAATATAAAACTCATCGCAAATTTACAAAAAAACATCAACATACCATAAAAAGACCCCGTTTTTCATTTCATTTTTAGTTTTTTTTACTAATTTTGCACTATGGCACTTACATATCACAGAACAACATCAAGCATTGACGATCTCACGCTCCACCTCAATTTCGACCCCTTGAATGGCGGCAAGGAGCAGAGCGAAATGCGTAGTACGCACCTGCCCGCAGAATGGTTTCCGCAGAGCGGCGTGCAACTCACATGGCCTCATGCCGATACGGATTGGGCCTACATCCTACCCGAGGTAGAGGAATGCTACGTGCGCATGGCCCTCGAGATAGCCTTGCGCGAACGCCTCATCATCATTACGCCTCATCCCGAGGAAGTGGAGCAACTGCTGCACGAACGGCTACCCCAACGCGCCCTCGACAACATCACTCTGCACAAGGCAGACACCAATGACACCTGGGCACGCGACCATGGCTTCATCACGCTCATCGGTGACACCGAGCCTACCCTACTCGACTTTCAGTTTAACGGTTGGGGCAAGAAGTTTGAGGCCACGCTCGACAACCAGATTTGCCGTCGCATGAACGAGCAACACATCCTGCGTGGAGCCTATCAGGATCACCTTGATTTCGTGCTCGAGGGTGGCAGCATCGAGAGTGATGGTCGTGGCACCATCCTGACGACAAGCCAATGCCTCATGGCGCCTAACCGCAACCAACCATTGTCGCAGGCAGAGATTGAGGAGAGGCTTCTCTCCACACTCCATGCCCAACGTGTACTATGGCTCGACCACGGCTATCTGGCAGGCGACGACACCGATTCACACATCGACACGCTGGCACGCTTCTGTTCCGTCGATACCATTGCCTACGTGCAATGCCAAGATAAGGAGGACGAGCACTATGAGGAACTGCATCTCATGGAGGAGCAACTGAAAACGTTCCGTACAACAGACGACAAACCCTTCACGCTCGTCCCATTGCCCATGGGTCCCAAGCGTTACGACGAGGATGGCATGCGTTTGCCTTCCACCTACGCTAATTTCCTCATCATCAATGAGACAGTCCTGATGCCCACCTATGGTGATAAGGATCTTGACGATCTCGCCACTCGACAACTTCGTAAGGCCTTCCCCAAGCATGACATCGTGGGCATTGACTGCCAGGTGCTCATCCAGCAGCATGGCTCGCTTCATTGCTGCACGATGCAGTTCCCGGTGGGAGTTGTCGCGCAAGCGCAAAGTGAAAAGTGAAAAGTGAAAAGTGAAAAGCGAAACAGAGAATCGAACATGAAGATAGGAATCATACAACAGTCCTGCACCAGCGACGTGCAGACCAACAAACAGAAACTGGCACGCAACATACGCGAGGTTGCATCCAAGGGTGCTGAGCTCGTAGTGTTGCAGGAACTGCACAACTCGCTCTACTTCTGCCAGACGGAGAACGTAGACCTCTGCAACCTTGCCGAACCCATACCCGGTCCCAGTACTGAGTTCTACGGTGCACTGGCACGCGAACTCGGCATTGTGCTCGTAACCTCCCTCTTCGAGCGTCGAGCAGCAGGGCTCTATCACAACACCGCCGTTGTCTTCGAGAAGGATGGCACGATAGCCGGCAAGTATCGTAAGATGCACATTCCCGATGATCCCGCTTACTACGAGAAGTTCTACTTCACCCCTGGCGATCTCGGTTTCCATCCCATCGACACGTCAGTAGGACGTCTCGGCGTACAGGTGTGCTGGGATCAGTGGTATCCCGAAGGCGCACGCCTCATGGCTCTGCAAGGTGCCGAACTCCTCATCTACCCCACCGCCATTGGTTACGAGTCAAGCGATACGCCCGAGGAGCAGGAACGTCAGCGTGAGGCATGGACTACCGTGCAGCGTGGTCATGCCGTTGCCAACGGACTTCCCGTCATCACCGTTAATCGTGTAGGCCACGAGCCCGACCCCAGCGGCCAGACCCACGGCATCCAGTTCTGGGGCAGCAGTTTCGTGGCAGGCCCTCAAGGCGAGTTCCTCTATCGCGCCAGCAAGGACGAGGAGGAGAACATCATTGTCGACATCGACATGCAGCGATGCGAAAATGTGCGCCGTTGGTGGCCCTTCCTGCGCGACCGTCGCATTGAGGAGTTCAGCGGACTCACCAAGCGCTTTATTGACTAAGCTTTACCGCCAATCCCAACAAATCATAGTGCAGCAGCGTGGCCGAACTTTACGGCCACGCTGCTCGCATATATGGCGATAGGCAGCAAGCTAAAAAAACTGCGTCCTTCACAAAGAAAGACGCAGCATTTCGTTTACATCAATGATAACGCTATTAGTAAGTGATGACAGCTTCGAGCTCCTTGGCCTGTGCAATCATCTTCTCCACCTCGGGCAGATTGGGCACGCGGTTGACAAGGTTCTTCTCTGCGTTCACCTCATCCAGCTTTGCCTTGAGGTTGGCGGGAACGCGGTGCTTGAGTTCCTTCACGGTGTCAACACCTGCAGCCTCGAGCAACTCAGCAAACTGACCAGCCACACCATTGATGCGCATGAGGTCAGAGTGATTTGTCCACTTCAGGATGAGCTTGTCGCTGATACCAGTCTCCTCTGCCAGTTCTTTGCGTCCCTTGGAAGTTGCACACTTAGCAAGAAGATTCTCGGTTGTCTTCACACCAGCAGCGTTGAGCTTCTCTGCGTATACAGTGCCCACGCCTTCAATAGTCTCTACATTGTAAGCCATAGTTGATTAGTTTTTAAAAAGTTAATATTTGAGGTTTTGGGGTTATAAGGTTATATGGTTTTGAGGTTATTGTGCAATAATGATCCTACCACCTTTTATGTAGGGATGTCCCTTGGCGGGCTTGCCGCTCAGGCGCATACCTGTGAGTGAGTAGATGGCATCACGTTCCATCGCTGCTTCTCCATCTGCCATCTTCAATTCTCTGTCTTCAATCTCTTCGATACCATCCACATAGCCGCCCTCACCGTAGTAGCCCTTGATGACCGCTTCCTTCAGCCAGGGGTGCGTCCAGGTCGGCGTAGCGCGGTCTTTGCCATCAGCCAGTTCCATCCAGTAGAAGCAGGTAATGCCGCGCGCCTTGGCCTTCTCGGTGAAGTAGCTTGCAAAGTCTGTGAGATTCTTCACCTGCGACTGATTCGAGGCATTCCACTCCGACGACGATCCCCACTCACCAATGATGACAGGTGCGTTGTGCTTCTTAATAAGATAGGTATTGAGGTTCGACATCGTGCTTGTAATCTCCGAACGCATCGAGGCATTGTAGTTATTTGTATCCCAGTAGCTGTGCACCTGGAAGATGATGTGCCCCTCGCCAGCCTCGTCCGAGGGTAACGCCATCTGCTTCAGCGGATCAAGCAAGTGGGAGTTCCATGTACCATGACCGTCGCAAGCTCCGTAGGTATTGACAACCAGGTTGCGCTGGGCATTCTTACCACCCGTGGCACGCACCACGTCAACGAAGCTCTGCGCATAGCTGTTGATAGCCTTGTAGGCATCAGCAGCCACCGTGGCGTTGTAGTTGCCCGGTGCAGCAAACGACGCGAAGCACCAGGAGTTGTACTTATCGAGCATCTCGTTGTAGGACTCAAAGAGCAGTTTGTCGCCATAGTCCTTGAACTCGTTGGCAATAGCCTTCCACAGCGTCTCGTAACGCTGCCTCTGCGCATTGTAGGTGGTCGTCTCAGCACGCAGCCATGCTGTGGAGGATGCACCCGTGTCGTGATGCACGTTGAGGATGCAGTACATACCCTCGTCGATGACATAGTCCACAATCTCATGCACACGCTTCATCCAAGCCGCGTTCACCGTGTAGCCCGTCCATTTTGCGGGATCCCAGTTCAATCCGTTGCGGTTGAGGTTACCAAAGTGCGGATACCATGTCACCGGCACGCGTATGGCATTAAAGCCCGCCTCCTTAAACATGTGTATGAGTGCCTTCGTCGTCACAGGTTGTCCCCACGCCTTTTCATAGTCAGCTGGCGTGCGGCTCGTCCACTGCTCTATCCACATATTCTTCACATCACCGCTGTTGGAGTCCAGTGAATTACCGAGGTTCCACCCCACCCGCATGTTGGCCACAGCGGTGAAGGCATCCTCCTGCGCCTTCACCACAGGGCTCAGGCACATTAACAGCAAAAGATTCAGAAAGCGTCTTTTCATCGGTACAGTATTCTTATAATTATTCTCTCTCCAGATACCAGCACACTGTCCAATCAAGCTTGGCACCGGGGGCCAGCGTGGTATAGGCTCCCTGCTCCTCCAGTTCGACGTACACCTTGCCCTGATGCACATACACCTGTATCTCAGCCTCATCGGGAGCAGGTTGCGTGGCATCAAGGTCGGGGAAGCGCTTGGTCAGGACGAGCCCCTTGTTGCGATAGGTGAGCCAGCCTTTACCATCGGCATTGATCTTGCGCTGGCGTTCGGCCTGGTCTATCTCAAAGCACTTCACGCCATCACGGTCGACGAAGTTCATCAGTCCTGCTGGCAGTATGCTCTCCATCGGCGCATCAAAGGAGATAATGCCCTCGGCTGGCACACGGGTAATCTCCCACGGCGCCACCTGACGGTCCTCTCTCGACTCGTTGATGATGCTATACGTCACCACAAAACAACCAGCCTTCTTGTCCACCGCAAACTGCTTCACGATGCGCAAGGGTATCTTCTCCGACAACTGACTCGTCATGATGATCTTACCACCTTTCTTCTTCACCTCGTAGCGCATGATGTCGTGCTCACGCACTGGTGGCCAGTTCCACTCCTTCTGCGGACTGGTCCAGAACGTGCTGCCGTACATGTTAGGGCGTGGATTCTGCGACAGCACCTCGGTGGTGTCATAACGCAACGAGGTGATGCGTGCGCCATTAGCAGCATCGATGCGCATGCTGGCCTTGCCCACCGTTAGGTCATAGTACTCGCTCTCATTCAGTGGAGCAGGTCTGAAGAACTGAGCACGGCATGTGGCTGCCATGCACAGTATAACGAAAAATAATGCTTTTGTCCTCATGTCTTCTATGTCTCTTATTCTATGACATCACCTTACAACCATAAATCTCTCTTCCATCCGGAACTCCTTCCGCCAGTCACCACACTCCACGGTGTAGCTCTCCCCGACCTTCATGGCCGGACAGGTCAAGATGCTCGAACTGTTGTTGTAGGAGAAAGGAGCAGAAGTCGTGAACAACACCTTGTCACGGGCATCCTTCAGCGTGATGTTCTTTCCCTTCACCACATTCATGCCGACGAGCAAGGCAGTGGGTTGCTTAGCTGTCTCGACGGTAGGTACAGATGGCATCTCACCCATACCGGCACCAATGGAGAATGCCGTACCGCCCGACACCTCAATGGGATTGAAGTCACAGTCCAGACCCTCCTCTGGCCCACCCTTCCACGAGTATGCCAGCACTTCGCCTCCTGCGATAAAGATAAGAGGCTCAGGAGTTTCTCTTCCCTCATCATTCCCGCCAAAGAAAGGTGGGAAGAAGCCACCTTCAGGATTGGCATCCACCGCATCGTTATCACGACTGATGGCTTTGGTCTTACCGCCATTGAAGCATATCGCAGCATTCGCATTGATGGCATCATCTTTGGCATTGACGTCAACCATGCCACCATTGATGATCACACCTTTCTTACCCTCGATACCTTCAGCACCGGCAGAGGAAGTGTAGACGGTCACCGAACCGGATTGAATGGTTACCTTTCCCAGTGTCTTAATGCCCTTGCAAGTGGAGATGTATTTCTGCTTGAAACCACCACCGTCGTTAGCATCCTCAGGCCCTTCACCCTCGGGAGGTCCAGCCATGCCAAAACCACCAGGGCCACCAGGACCATCAAAACCAGGACCAGGGCCACCAAAGCCAGGACCGCCAAAGCCGCCGGGGCCTCCCATCTCGGGGAACTCTCCGTTCTCGAACCTCTTCCTCATCTCCTCGATGCGCTGCTTCACCTCCTCGGGTAGGTCATCAAAAATGAAATCGGGGCCACCGGGACCAAAACCACCAGGTCCCATACCAGGACCACCCATAGGAGGACCACCCATAGGGCCACCGAAACCAAATCCATCTTCTTTTTTCCCGAGATTATTACCGGTTGTCTTTACGTCCAGTGCCACGTCCTCGATGGTAATGTCCTTCTTTGACTGGATACCCTTACAACCGTCACCCGAAGCGAGGCATGTGAGGCGGCCTTTTCCTGAAAGCTGCAACTTATCCTTGGCGTAGATGACAGCCGCCTTCTGTGTAGCCGTATCGGGGCACGCTGCCACGGTCAGATTGTTCGTCGTCTTACCTAATGCCACCACTTCCACCTTCTTCTTATTCTTGATCCATATCGGAGCACCATGCTTGGATTGCAAGGTCAGGTTGTCGAGTTCTATCTTATCCTTTGTCGATGTTTTCAATACCAATTGGCCGTCATCTGACGTGCCGGAAAGACGTATCGTCAATGGCTGTGTCTTTGCCAAGTTCTCCACCATGACAGAGGTTCCATTCTGGCTTATCTGCACACTGTCCGTCGGTTTCACGGCTGACACCTTTACCTTTGCGCCATCAAAACGCACCGTCACCACGTCCTTGGCAGACATGGGAAAAGTGAGTGAACTTAGCATCACCCAACTTGCGAGATACCCTTTTATTCTATGCATTATTACGTTTTTGTATTAGATAAATGCAAATTTACACATTATTATAATAGGTACAAAGAAAACAAGAAGGAAAAACAATAGTTTTCTCAATAAATATTCGTATCTTTGCAAAATCATACATCCCTAAACGACTAAACAACATGGATGAAATAACGCTCAACACACTCATCGCCTTGGCAGAAGCCTACGAGGGTTGCATGCCTATGGGTATTAATGGTATCAAGAATGTTCGCACCGACGACGAACTGGAAGTCTACATCGACATGGAGGATGGCCGCACGCTTCGCCCCAACGAGATTGACGAACGCCTCATCAACGATGCCATCATTCAGTGGCGTCAGGATCATGCTGCCTTCTTCCAACGCATTATCGGTGCCATGATGTAACTAAAGATACTGTGATAACTTCCAAGTTTTCGCAAAGGAAAATTTAGAAGTTATCACAGTATTTTTAGTGAATAATCCAAGCTAAAGCGAGTGCATCTTATCTGTGCACGCCGTATGCATGGCCGCATGTGCAGCTGGGATAATATCCCTTATATACACCTGTGTATGAGGGGCAAGAGCAGCAGGTACAGCGGAAGCCGCTCATGGCAGTGCCTATTGCGATGGTGGTAGAGTCGATGTCCTCAGTAAGCTGCAACACTTCTGTCTCTGCGGTCTCATCAGTAGTTTCTGTAAGCTCTTCAGTAGCCTCGTTGATTGAACCAGAAAGTGCCTTAACGTCCTTCTTACCGTTGCATGAAGTGAATGCCATGCCACATGCCAGGGCAATGGCGAATAAAATAGTTTTTTTCATTTTACTTTGTTTTTTAGGGTTTTTAAAAGTCTTTTTACTGCACCTATTTATTAGGCAATGATAGCTACTTGCGACGGATCATCTTTCGGGTAGTACCATCGGAACTCCTTTCGATGTAGAGTCCTGTCGGTGAACTGATGCGACGACCCTTTAAGTCGTAGTATGTTTTATCACTGCCCTCGGCTTGCTGTGGCAGAGGACGGATGGCATCCTCCTCATGCGACACCATGAAGATAAAGGTGTTCAAGCTGCGACCGGGGATGGGGATGATGACCTCCTGCGTGGGTTCTGCTATTTCGATGGTCTTCGTCTGACATCGGTTTGCCTTCTCATTGCCGGTGGAGAGCAGATGCTTTCCACTCTGCACCTTGCAGGGCAGCTTCACCTTCACGTTATACTCCGTTGCCGTAGTATCGATGGCCATCACGATGATGGAGTCACCCTTGACATAGGCAGAGCACTCGAAGTCATCCTCCGTCTTGAGAGTGCTATGTCCGCTGGCCAAAGCATACACGCGGGTAGAACCCGTCACATGCTTGGAGAAGTGCGACATGACGTAGGCTCTGGGCAACAACTCGTTCTTCTTGTTCTCCGAACCGTACTTTGTCTCTCCAGTACCCACAAATGCCCAATGCGCACGCATGTACCAATAAATATAGCCGGTACAGCCAGACAGCATGCATTCGTTCAACTCCTCGGCGAAGAGCAACTGCTCGTGCCAGTTGGGCAGTCGGCCCTGTATGTTGTCGCTCACGGAGTGCTCCGTCATCCACACCTCCTTGCCATACTTCGCAGCCAGCGTAGAGGCACTCTTCATGTTTCCCAATGGTGGATGGCCGTAGAGGTGACCCGCTATGATGTCAATCTGCTTGCGTGCCACAGAGTTGTTGAGCAACGTATTGGAGTAGTTAGGGTCAAAGCCAAGGGGCTCTGCACTGATCAGTCGGACGTAGGGATACTTCTCGCGGTCGAGCATGTGGGCATAGTCCTTGACTAGCTTGAGCTGCTGCTGGGGAGTGTAGAGACAACCTGAGTAGTTGACCCACCAGTCAGGCTCGTTCTGGATGGACACGGCATCCACCTTCACACCATTTTTACTCATATATTCCAGGAACGTATTGAGCCATGGGAAGAACTTCTCGTAGCAGTCCTCACGCAATGCACCACGCTGATTGCCCTGGTCGTCAGAGTTACCGCCCTGAGCCGTTCCGTTCGTCTTCAGGTCACCTGGGGGCGACCATGGCGTACCGAACACAATGCCGCCACGCGCCTTGACCAACTTGGCCGAGGGCAAACTGCCGTTCCAGTCGTAGGGTGTGTCCCATCCTACGTCAGCCGCCGTAAGATTGCCCTTATAGTTGGGCGAGATCTCCATACGCATGATGTTCAAGCCGACCTTGGATAATTTTCCATACAACAACTCCACAGGCTTGGTGTCGGTACCAAATGGGCACATGGCACCATCGCAACACGCAGCACCGAAACCAGTAATCGTCTGGTACTTTGTGTTCCTCACCGTGATGGTGATGTCCTTAGCCTGCACAGCCGTACCTGCAATAAATGCAAGGATTGTGAATAAAGTCTTTTTCATATTTCTGCTGTTATACGTGGCAAAAGTACAAAAAAAATACTATTATCATGCAAAAACACAATAGATTTTGAGTATTGATGCAACTTTTCCTCACATTTTAATCGGTTATAAAGAAAATATCCACAATACTGGTAACACGGTATTGCGGATATTTTCTTTTTCAGCCCATGGTTTATGCCATGCCATTATCGTTGTGCTGAGAAACGATCGAGTTGAGAACAATGCGGTTGGCCTTCTGGGTGTAACGCTTTGCCTTATGCAGCTGCTTAATGACGATAGCATCAGCCTTCTTGCGCTGATCGCGAGCTTCTTTCAGTCCCTTCTGAGCCTTGGCCATTTCCTTCTGTGCACGTTTCAAGGCCTTGTTATATTCTTTCAGTTCCTTCTTGGTCATATTAGCCTTCAGTTCGTCAGTAAGTTCGATGGCACGTACGTATGAAGCATAACCATCATGAGGAGCCATGAAACCAAAGCCCTGCATACCCATCATGCCACGGCCTGCACCACGACGCATGCCACGGCCTGCACCACGACGCATGCCACCACGACGACCACCCATAGCCTTCATACCAGGTCTGTGCATCCCATTGCGTCCCATCATCTGAGCACCACGTCCATTACGAGCCTGTGCACCGCGACGCATCTGCATGGAGTCAGTCATTGCACTGTCGTTCATCTCACGATGCTGACGGAAACCGAAACCGCGGCGAGCAGGCTTCTTATCAGCCTTCTGAACGGTGGCCGAAGTCAGAGCATCGACATCGCTTGTTGATTGTGCACTTGCCAAAGTTGACATACCGAAGAATGCGAGAGCGAGAATTGAAAGATTCATTGTTTTCATAATTGTAATTTCTTTGGTTATTAATTTATCTGTTTACTATTTTTGCACCATTTTTCGTTGCTGTCTGTAGTATAGACGCGGAAAACAGGGGCAGAGTTTAATCGGAATTTCCCTAAACGAGAGGGGAAAATCCCTACATGCCATCAACGTTACAACAGATAAACCAATAAGCCATTGATAGGCTAATACTTTATGACATGCACAACACGCTTGGTGATGTCACCCTCATCATTCATCTCCTGTTCGAGAAGATAGTAGCACGTAAATTTACCATCCTGAAAGGATTCACTCGACACATGAGTGTACTTCTTGAACACCTTCCAACCGAGGGTGCGACAAGCATCACGGCTCTTCGGTTTGCCATCGATGTAGAAGACGCCATCATTGCCACACACCTTCGTATCGATAGCATTAGGACTATGCAGCATGATGCAGTACTCATTGCTCGACACCTTTGGACGCGAGCCCTCCATGATGAGTGGCCTCCAACGAATATCATCGGGTGAAGGAACTTCATTGGCACCAACAGAGAGGGCGTTCTCTGCCTTGTTGTATACCTTCTTCAATAGCGACTGAGCCGAAGCTGTAGTCATGGCAAACATGAATATTGCCATAAGTGTTACGATCTTTTTCATTGCAATACCGTTTTTTTGTTAAACACTACCCTATCTGCAGATAGAATTCTGCCGCAAAGTTACGACATAATGTAGTATTTCCGCCATGACTGTCATGAGAAAAACTAATAAAGGTATAAGTTTCGTAATACTATATGAGATTAACAAGATGTATGTAACTGAAAGTTTGTTTTTTTACGATGAAAAAATACAAAAAAAAGCACACTACCACGCAAAAAAGCAACAGTTTTTCTAATTTTCGAGTAAGAAAAAGTAATTTATTTGATTCGCTGGCATGATTTCGCGAAAAAATGTCGTACCTTTGGACTCAATTTTAATGTAGAATATTATTATAGAATTAGGTATGCGTAAATTATTCTTTGCCCTAACACTTATCATGAGTCTAGCTGCCAATGCCAAGATTTATCTCCTTTCAGTGGGCATAAGCGACTATCGAGGCACAGAGGATGACCTCAACCTATGTGACGGTGATGCCAAAGCCGTGGCCAACCTTTACAAAAAGAACAATAATGCAGAGATAAAGATTCTCACCAACAGTCAGGCCACCACGACGAATGTCACCCAGGCCATGAACAACCTGTTTGCCAAGGCCACGGCCAATGACATCGTAGTATTTTTCTATAGCGGACATGGCGAGCAGAAAGGACTTTATCTCTACGATAAGACCTTGACGTTCAAGTCTATTATGGCTATTTACGACAAGTTGAAGTGTAAGAACAAGATGATCTTCTTTGACAGTTGTTTCTCGGGTTCTCTTCGCCACAAGGCTACTATCCAGAAGAACGATGTGGCGCTTACCAACAACGTGATGTTTTTCCTTGCCTCACGCAGCAATGAATACAGCATCGAGAACAGTTGGGACTTTGACCAGAGCTACTTCACCCATGCACTCATCCGTGCGCTCTCGGGCAAGGCCGACACGAATCGCGACCGCACGATTACAGCCAAGGAACTCTTCACCTACGTCAGCAAGCACGTCAAGGAGTATTCCGACGACATGCAGCACCCTGTCATGTGGGGACATTTTAGTGACACGATGCCTGTAATGAAATGGTAAACCAAACAAAATAACATAAAAAAGTATGAAGAAGACATTTAGAAGTGTGCTTTGCCTTAGTGCGATGGCTTTGGCCTTCGGTTCAATCTCCTTGTTGAGCAGTTGCAAGGACAAGCAGGAAAGTCAGGTAACAACCACCTCAACGGAAAGCGAGGAAGAGGAAGATGAGTCATTCGATGGTTTGCACAACATCCTGACCAAGGCTTGCAGCGGATATTCATGCGATGACGAGGATTGCAGTGATGAGGATGAGTTCGAGCTCATTGACGTAGACACCGTTATCGACGACGAGGATGGAACGGAGATACCCGTGGCCTACTTCAAGTGTGGTGGTGAGATCTTCCAGCTGATGGATATTGATGGTGATGGCACCTTTGACGTGGCTGTGTGCGACGGAAACGGTGACGACGACATCAGCGATGACGAGATTGTGGATATCAGTTCCGAAGAAATCACCATTGACGATATTGCAGAAATGGCAGGTATTGAAGACGATTGTGACGATGAGTGTGAGGTTTCCTACGATGATGATGACAGCGAGGGCGTTTCAAGTTCAGACAATTCACACCGTCGCCTGCAACGTCAGGCTGAGGAGGATGCATACGAACAGGATCTCCCTGACTACGTAAACAATGCCCACGTGAAGGCTTTAAGAAAGAGATAGAAGAAGAAAGTTGAATTAAAAACTACAATACTATGGGACTTTTAGATAACATCGATCTTAAGAACATTGACTTGGGTGGACTCGACCTCAAGAACCTCGACACCAGCAACATCGGCTCTGCGCTCGAAGGCGTGCTGGGTAAGGGTGTCGACGTCAGCAGCATCACTAAGCACCTCGACCTCTCGAAGGCCACCGACCTCCTGAACAAACTCAAGGGTAGCGATCCTGCCAAGAACGCTGAGCAGATCAAGGCTGTCAATGCTAAGCTCGCCGAGCTCATCAAGAAGGCGCAAGCAGCCAAGGCAGCCAAGGAGGCTGCTGCAAAGAAATAACGAGGTGGATGAATTCACTGTCAAAGAGCAACGCGGCTACAGCGATGAGCTGAGCAATCAGCATGGCATATGGGATAAAGAGTAGTAAGGAGAAGGGAGGCTTTTTCTTTGTGCTCTTCGTGGCCTTCGTGTGAGATTTTGACAGGCAATCATCAAGATTTATGGTTCATCCGACATTTGGAGTGATAGACTTAGCGAATCTTGTGTATGATTGTTCAATAAGATTGTTCTAATCGATTGCAAGCGAAGCGCCTAAGATAAAAGCCATTGAGATGATCTTGTGCGAAAATCTTGTACGCTGATTGTCCAAAGGATTGTTGACAAAAGGAAAATCAATTCGAACAATCAGCACAAGACGCGATTAAAGGAATGTAATGGAGGCGCACTGCGTGCTTGCAATCGCTTACAAGAATCGAACAGAACAATCTAACAACAAAATGTCCTCGTTTGTCCTTGTTTCTCCTCGGTTAACAATCTTATTAGGAACCGAGGAAAAACGAGGAGAAACAAGGAAATGTTTAGTCAAAGTCCTCGTTTGTCCTTGTTTCTCCTCGGTTAAGTAAACACAGCGGCACACTTCTGAAAAAAGTTCAAAAGCGTGCCGCCGTTATAAAAGCATTCTCGTACCTCTTACTTCTTGCTGAAGAGTACTTTTTCGAATATTACTTTGTTATTAGTAGTATACAACGAAGCCGTGTACTTGCCGTCCTCGGTGGCACTCGAAAGGTCTATCGAGAGTCTAAGTACAGCCATGCTATGTTCATTCTTTTGGTTCGACATGAAGGTGATGCTACTCTGACTTATTCGGCACAAACCATCGTATTTGCCAGCGCTCAGACCCTCAACTTCGCGAGGCAGAACGAGAGAACCGAGCATAAAGCCGCTCTGCTTCTCGTCGGGAGTGCTGGTGATGGTCGCAGTCCACTCGTAGTTGGCACCCTCGAAGGTCTCGGTATAAGAATAGGTACCTGCTGCATCGA
Organism: Bacteroidaceae bacterium; assembly: GCA_045629085.1. Taxonomy (GTDB): domain Bacteria; phylum Bacteroidota; class Bacteroidia; order Bacteroidales; family Bacteroidaceae; genus Physcousia. The sequence goes on along the minus strand of JAZQQO010000053.1, from coordinate 7,698 downwards.
CAGGCGAGCCGGAACTATATTTATAGTCGAGGAGAACTTCTTTATTTTCCTTGCTGTAGAGGTAGGAAATCTCGAACCAGACGCTTACCAGTCCATCTATCTTATTCATGATGGCATCCAGTTCCTCACTATTGTCGTTTATCGACTTGAAGATGGCATCAGCCTTAGCCTTGTCGGTTGCACTAACGCTTATTTCGCGAGAGAAATAACTCGTTCTGATCTTTGCTTCACCGATTTTTCCCAGTTTCTGGTTGAGGAAGTCGACCATAGCTTCCATAGCCTTGCTTTCTCCGGATCCGCTTGCCAACCAACTTGTGCTGTAAGCAACTTCTTTAGTTACGGGTGGGTTGGGCGTAATCTCGTCATCACCACAACTGCTCAGACTCATGCTGAGGCACACACTTGCCACGAGGGCAATCAATGTAAAAAGCTTTTTCATTTTTTTCTGTTTTTGTTATTGAAATCTATATAATCGGTGCAAATTTAACACTTTTCGCCAATATGAGCAAAACATTATGACATTTTTTTGAATCGATGGGGTCGACCCCATCGATTCATAGTATGACCGAGGACAAACGAGGACTTTCATAGATGCTGCTCAAATAATATGTTCTGCAACGCATTTCATTCTGAATCACAAAATAAGGATCTTCCGACTTTTGGAGTGATGGTTCATTAAACAGCAAGCAAGCCAAATTTATCATCTAGATTTATCTTCTATATTTATCACCGATTCGAGGAGCCAACGGCGACGATCTATAGAAACATCGTTCTTCCTTGTCTTCGGTAGATTTAACTTAAAATCTCTGATAAATTTTCCGTAAAAAACATGACGGCATAATGGGACGATCGGGCTACGCCCTCGAATCAATGATAAATCATAATGATAAATCCAGGAGATAAACAGATTCATCACTCCAAATGTCTGATGAACCCAAAATAAACACACTAAATATTTTGCGATTCGGAATAATTACAGTAACTTTGCAATTATAAAAGAATAAGCCATAAAACGCTAGCTGACTTCTATTCAGACCATGCAGATGCAACCACACCGCTCGAACGGTGGTACGATATATAATTGTATTAAGGTATGTATATTACAGAACAAATGTACCGATATGCACAGCAGCGCATTGAGGAACTACTTCCTCAGACGCCTGACGACATGCCGCTCGATCATCCGTTGATGCAGGAACTTAACATCGTAAGCAGCATTGTCGAGGAATATGAGAAAGAACACTTCCCGATAGGAAAGCCAACGCTCGGCCAGATTATTGCCGACGCAATGTCCGAAGCTGGAATGACAGGCAAGCAACTTGCAGAAAGTCTCGGTGTAAGCCCAAGCCGCGTCAGCGACTACATCAACGACCGTGCAGAGCCGACCCTCAAGACATGCCGCCAGCTATGCAGCATACTTAACATCCGTCCGTACGAGATTCTCGAAGAGCAGCCGGTTATGGCAGCGGAGAGCGAAGCGCAATACGGCGGAAGTGCAATTTAACTTCAGCGCCTCGCGCTGACAAAGACCCCCGACTGATGGGTTAAACAGTAAAGCATTATGAACAAATGTCCTGTATATTCCTTCTTAGGAAACTGCGAAGAACTTAGCGAGCCTATCAAACTCGAAAAGTGTGAATGTGCAAGTGAAGGACAAGCACGCGAGAATGCACGCTACTGGTTGTGCAATTACAAAGAGCATGTACTTACCAGTGTGGATATATATATATACAACGAATACATAGGAAGGGTAGAATGACACACTTCGATTCATTACTATTTTAACTAGGAAAAATCAAGATGAAAAGAGAAAAACTACTGGCACTCCTGTTAGCCGCCTGCGGCCTGTCGGCTACAGCACAGGAAGTGAAGCAAAACATCTATATCGACTTCGGAGAAAACAATGTGGCCGGACGTGGCAACAAGACTACGGCTAAGGATGCGCGAGGCAACTACTGGACGAATGTGACGAGTCCGGGAAGCCATAACCACCTGTACCCACAATCGGTGGAGCTGACCAACAGTGCAAACGCCAACACGGGTTACCGGATAGAGATTGGCTCCTTCTTCAACACCAACGGTATGAGCGGAGGCGGAGGCCTCATCAATCCCTCGGTAAGCCTGCTGGGCGACCTGGCCACCCCCACCGCTACACAGGACTATATCTTCGTGGAGACGTACGAGGACTATAACGTGATACGCTTCACGGGCCTGAACACGGAGTGCGGCTACCGCTTCCACACGTTCGGCTCGCGCGCCACCAACGATGAGCGTACGGGTATCTTCGAGTTCCGTGGCGAGAATGCCTGGCAGGGTACCCACCAGATGTCGGGCGCCAATCTGGGTGCAAACGGCTACAACGGCAACAACCGGGATGTGCTGGTGAGCGACATCGTCTTCCCCGACCGCGAAGGATGTATCACACTGACTGTCAGCAAGAAATTCAAGAACAGCATGGTACACATCAACGCCATGAAGATAGAGGAACTGACGGGTGTGGAGCGCCCCAACAAGGAGTTGAAGGGAGTGCAGACCATGCTGGTGGACTTTGGCGAGACGAACAACAGCACACGTGGACATGCTACGGAAAAGGACGATTTCGGTCAGCAGTGGACCAATGTGACCAGCGGCAACAGCAACACACACCAAGTGAACGCAGGCACAAAGACGACCGTGGTGAACAGTGCGGGAACCAATACGGGCTATACGCTGACTGTGGTGAATACCATTCCCACCAACGGCATCGATGCGGGCGGACTGAACAATCCCAGCCAGACGCTGCTGGGCAAGATGGCCGTGAAGACAGCCACAGAGGACTACCTCTACACCAACGACGACAACATACGTGAGATAACACTGACAGGGCTGAAGAAGGATCATTGCTACCAGTTCAGCCTGCTGGGCCATAGAGCCACCAGTCAGGACGACAGACGCAGCTCGTGGTACCAGCTTGAGGGCCAGAACCAATGGACCACCATACAGGTGAACAGCGGTACGCACGTGGGCGGCGAGAACGTACATGGCAACAACCGCAACGTCAGTGTATCGGACTACATCTACCCCGACGAATCGGGCAAGATAACCTTCCGCATGAAGCGCAACAAGGAGATGGGAAGTGCCTTCAGTTACCTGAATGTGATGAAGATAGAGGAGTTCGAGGGTGGCGTGCGTCCTGCTGAGCCCATCGTGCTGACAGCGGCTGCGTTGGAAGGCTCTGCCATTGAGAACGGCGAGGCGGTGGCCATGCACGAACTGCAGCCCTACGGCACACCGACAGGCATCTTCGAGGCTTATCTGAAGATGCACGCGGGCAACTTCTACATCACGGGCAAGACACGCAACGGAGCACAGGTGAGCCTGGGTAACGGTACGGACAGCGGCAAACTGCAGGAGAATGGAACGGCCTTCTCCATTGACAAGGAGGAGGTAGTGAGAGTACGCATCGACTGCCGCAAGGGCGACATCAGCATCACGCCCGTCAAACTCTATCTGAAGGGCAACATCGTGGCCAACGGCACACAGGTGGCCTATGCCGGAAACGGTGTGTGGCGCCAGCAGGTAACCATGAATGCGGGTACGGAATTCCTCTTCTCAGACAAATACTTCTACTTTGCCTTCAACAACACCGACGACCTTGCCATCAAGCGCATCCCCTCCGACCGAACGGCTGTGGGTATGCCCAGCGAGGGTTATACTGCCGAGAACATACGCATCAACCGTGGCACCTTCACCATCGAGCTGGACATGAACCAACGCCGATGGTCGATAGATGCACCGATTGACGAGAACAAGATTTCGGCCTTCGGCAGTTCGGTGTGCAACGGTCAGGGCGCCACAGGCAACAAGGGCTACGCCTACATGTATGGCGAGGAACTGAACAAGCGCTACCAAACCGGCACGTCACCCTACCCCTTCACCGTAAGCGGCGTGTCCATCGGCGGTAACACCACGGGCAACCTGCTGGACCGCTACGACGAGATGCTGCACGACTTTGGACGCTACGTCATCATCGGTCTGAGTCTGGGCAACGAGGGCATACATGGGGCAAGCGACCAGAATGCCATTTTCAACCAGTTCAGCAGCAACATGCAGAAGCTCATCAACAAATGCAAGGCTGACGGCAAGATACCCGTGGTGATGAACAACTACACGCGTGCTGACTACGGCACCAGCGACTACAACTACGTGAAGAAGATGAACCTGGCCATACACAAATGGAACGTGGCCAGCGTGAATGTGCTGGGTGCCATCGACGATGGTTACGGCCGATGGGCTACGGGCTATGAGGCCGACACGCATCACCAGAACACCGAGGGACATCGTGAGTTCATGTATGCCATCCCGCCTTCACTCTTCGATGCCTTGCGCGATGGCAAACCACAGCCTACACGTAACCAGAACACATCGATGAAGATGCCCAACGGTTCGACGCTGCGCTTCAAGGGCGAGGGAACAGTACATCCCTTCACCGTGACGCTGCGTATGAGAGGAAAGGCAGAGAGTTCGCTGATAAGCTTTAAGACGGCCAGCGGAACGGGCACCGTGAGCATGGACGACAACGGTTACGTATCGTACACCTCGCCAACGGGACAGACCATCAAGAGCAGTACGCGCTTGATACTGAGTAATATATTATGGTATAACGTGACGCTTACCCACTACTACGCCCAGCAGCGCACATTGCTCTATGTCAACAAAACGCTGGTGGGCGAGGTGAAGGAGCGTCTGGTGCTTCAGGGCTTCGTGATAGGCGACGAGGAGCGTCACCTGGAGCGCGAATACAGTGAGTTGTGCTTCTGGCGCAGTGCCATGACGGCCGAAGAGGTAACAGATCACCATAGTGGCAGCATGCTGAAATCAAGTCTGGAGATTTACGCTCCGCTGTCGGAGAGCATGAAGGAGACGGGTATCAGCAACCTGGCCCAAAGCCACAACACGCTGAGTTACCAGCAAGGCGATGTGGCTGACGGAGTTGAGGCTGTTGGTGCCACCGTTGCACCAGCCATCGAGAGTTACTATACTCTCGATGGAAAGAAAAGTCAGTCCCCACAACGCGGCGTGAACGTGGTGAAGTACAGAAACGGCGAGAAAAAGAAACTCGTGTTTTAGAAAGATGTCCGAGATAATGATGGGACAGTAATGGCTAACCATAATATTTCGACCTGTGCGGTTGAAATGATCTTACTACATTTTGGTTGACAGATGTGTTAAATATCAATAAATCTGAGTATTAACATTGCCGTTATTTTCGCCAAACGTTTGTGCGGCACAGGCTTGTAGTGTTGACTTTAGTAGTTGAGAAGATTGAAGCCACGCCACCGTGGGGCAGCCTTCCTTATACTGAATGCCGATGCCTCTCCGGCCGACCATGGCAGCAGGAGCGCAGCAGCTCCCAGCCCCATTGTTTTCATGAATTCTCGTCTTTCCATGCTGGCAAAGTTAATGTTTAAATGTGTAACGTACAAAATAACCGCAAGATTTTTACAAACTTACGTCACATTAAAGCAAAATTTCATATATTTGCATCACAAATGTCTAACCAAAACAGAAAAACAAGAATGACATACAGGTATTTAATGGCTGCCAGTATAGCGTGGATGATGACCAGTGGCATGGCAAATGCAGAGGACAGATGGTATGCACACCTCAATGGCGACACTCTGCGAGTGGGTAACACACGCATGGAACGCATCATGCTGTGGAACGGCGGCAACACCATCACCATAGGGCTTACGGACAAGCAGGCGGGCTTCACACTAAAGGCAAAAGAGGAGGCGGAGCCTGACTTCACCATCATACGCGGCAAGGCCGTGGAGGGAAGGCTCACGGTGGAGACGGTGCCGTCGGACGGTGTACACAGGGAGTATATGGATGCTTGCGTCACCTTCAGCATAGGGACGGCACAGGTGGAACGCCACTTCCGTACCTACGAGGACTGCCCTGCCATTGCCTGCGACACCAGGATCAGCGGCAGCGTAGCAGAGGGCGACTGGGACAAGGACGGGACACTGGAGCAGCTGCACCTGACGGGCAGACACTGGCAGACAAGGACCGTGGAGCTGACAGACCGCTCTGACCTGAACGACAACCTGGTGACGGAGCAAGACTTCATCCCCATGAACGGCAAACAGTGCCGCGGCAACATTCTGTTTGCACATGACATGACGGATGGGCATGGGTTCTTCTTCCTGAAGGAGTCGCCATGCACCGACATGCAGCTATACTATCCCGGAGCTGACTTCAACCTGTACGCAGGATACTTTGCCGTCAGGGGATCGGGCGTCTCTCCTGCCGACATAAAGCCCGACCACAGCACCCACGCCTACACCACCGTCACCGGCATCTATAGCGGAGGGGAGAAGGAGGCACTCCTGGCTCTGCACTCCTACCACCGCCAGCAGAGACACCTGATGGCAGAGCAGGACAACATGGTGATGATGAACACCTGGGGAGAACGGGGCGAGGGCCGCAACATCAGCGAGGCATTTTGCCTGGAGGAACTGAAGGTGGGAGCAGAAATAGGCATCAACGTCTTCCAGCTGGATGCCGGATGGGAAAGCAACTACGTGGACTGGAAGATAAACCCCACCAAGTTCCCCCAAGGTCTGGGCAAGGTGATGGAGTGCGCAAGGCAGCACGGCATAAGGATGGCACTGTGGTTCGCTCCCAGGTGGGCCAACGACTTTGCCGTATGGGAGGATGATGCGCAGAAACTCATCGACCTATATAATGAATATGGTATCAGCATCTTCAAGATAGACGGTTACAACGTACCGACAAAGCAGGCCGAGGAGAACCTCTTCCGCATGATGGAACGCATAGCGGAGAAGACCCATCGCAAGGCAATCCTGAACATGGACGAGACGGCAGGTCAGCGCGTGGGCTACTTCACAACAGCCAAGTATGGCAACATCTTCATGGAGAATCGCTATACGGACTGGGGCAACTACTATCCCTTCCACACACTGAGGAACCTCTGGCAGCTCTCGCGTTACGTTCCTGCCAGCAGACTGCAGGTGGAGTTCCTCAATCCACACCGCCATCCCGAGAAGTATGCCGCCAGCGACATCTTCGCACCCAGGAATTACTCCCTGCCCTACCTCTTCGCCATCACCATGGCAGGACAGCCGCTGGCATGGCTCGAAGCTCACAACCTGACGGAGGAAGACCGGAAGGTGGGTGACGTGATACGTGCCTACACCCAGGTAAGCAATGAGTTCCACAGCGGCACCATCCTACCCATAGGCCAAGAGCCAGACGGCAAGGGATGGACAGGCTTCCAGTCCATCCTGAACGACAAGGAAGGCTTCCTCATCTTCTACCGCGAGGACAATCAGGAACCGTCACACCTGGTCAGCACCTACCTCCCCGCCGGAGCCAAGGTAAGGCTGAAGGCAGTGACCGGCAGTGGCAAGGACACCCATGCCACCACCGACACGAACGGAGCCCTACGCGTTTCACTCCCACAGAGGAACTCCTTCGTCATGTACCGCTATCAGTTGTAAGAGACACCCTACCGTTGCAGCACCTTATGCTGCATAATGCAGAACCAGACGAATGGTTCCTCACCACTTTAGGTGATAAACGTGAATGAATAAAAATAACTCTGCACTCTGCACCAAATGCATATAATCAACTGATATACTGCTGTTTGTGGCGGTGTAGAGTTGGTGTAGAGTCAAAAGTAACTCTACACCC
>JAZQQO010000052.1:0-151172 GCA_045629085.1 Bacteroidaceae bacterium | reverse complement strand
GACTTCCGCGGACGACTGACCACGCCGCGCCTGATGGAGGCGATGAAGAGGTTCATGACGTGGAAGAGGGGGGTACACCCTTGAACAATAATGTGAATAATGAGCAATGAATAATGAATAATGAGTAATGAGTAATGGGATTTAATGTGCGTCCTCGAGCGCGTCAATGCGCAATCGAGTAGAAACGAAAATTAAGAAAAAGAAGAAAATTTTCTTGGCTGTACAAATGAGAATTTATTAAGATCGTTCCTTGTTTTTCCTCGGTTTTCCTCGGTTCTTATAAAATGTTAACCGAGGCCCAACCAGGACAAACCGGAAATTTCTTGGCCATCCGGAATATGGAGTGATGGAAGTATTTATCTCCTTGATTTATCATGATGATTTATCACTGATTCGAGGGCGTAGCCCGATCGTCTTAAAAGCCTTCATTCTGTTTACGGAAAATTTATCAAAAATTTATGTTAAATCTGCCGAAGATGTTCAGAACGATGTTTTTAAGAATCGTCGCCGTTGGCTCCTCGAATCGGTGATAAATAAGGGAGATAAATCTTGATGATAAAGTTTTCTTTCTTACTGCGTCTTCGAGCATCTGGAATATGGAGTGATGGAAGCTATTTATCTCCTTGATTTATCATTCTGATTTATCATTGATTCGAGGGCGTAGCCCGATCGTCTTAAAAGCCTTCATTCTATTTACGGAAAATTTATCAAAGATTTATGTTAAATCTGCCGAAGATGTTCAGAACGATGTATTACGAGATCGTCGCCGTTGGCTCCTCGAATTGGTGATAAATTAAGGAGATAAATCTTGATGATAAATTTTCTGAATTTTCTGAATTTTCGTTTAAAACAGAGTGGAACCAAAAATAGCACAAAAATGGCACAAAGATAATTTTCATGAAAGCTATCGTGATGCCCCATGTGTTTATTCTTTGCTATTTTTGTGCCATCTTTGGTTTCAAAAATTAACAATTAACAAATTAACAACATGGCAAATTACACAAACTCGCGAGGGTGGCGCAACAACAATCCACTCAACATACGAAGGAGCAATGCGGCTTGGCAAGGCCTTTCAGCCGTGCAGAGCGACAAGGCATTCTGTCAGTTCACAGCGATGGCTTGGGGCTATCGCGCAGCCATCATGATTCTGCAGACGTACCACGGTCGTTTTGCGAAGAAAGGCCGTCCGTTTACTATCGAAAACATCGTCAGCACGTGGGCACCAGCCTCCGATGGCAACAATCCCGATGGCTACGCAGCGAAGGTGGCGATCTGGTCGGGCATTGACCGTCAGCAAGTGCTGCCACCGCCTAACACGCAGCGTGCCGTGAGCATCTTCTCACGCATCATGGCTGCCATGACCCGCGTAGAGTGCGGCGCTCCAGCCGACAAGATTCCATGGGAAAGCATCGCCACAGGCTACCGCCTTGCCTTCAGTAACCTCGTCATCGTCAGAGGTGAAATCGAACTGTAATGGTTTTTAGACGCAGATGAAGCAGATTGCACAGAATATTTTGTGTGATCTGCTTTTTTTGACGCGAAATCTGCGGAATCTGCGTCAAAACACCCATCACTTTCAAAACTATCAAAACTTTCAGTTGTAATTTCGAAACATTTTCGCCTTAAAAATGTGCCATCATAATTTGCCCAATTCATTACAGAATGACTTTTACCTCAAAAAAAACAACCGCAAAGTTGCACGGAAATAGATTTTTTGCTAACTTTGCGGCATTAATCACCTAAAGTACATTACAAAACGCACGAACTATGGCTAACACGAGAGTGGTGTCGTTTCATGCCGAGGGCATTAAGACACGTGAAGTTTGGAACATGAAATATACTTTGTCGCAGCAGACCGACGTAGAGGGTCAGCCCACAGGATGCACACGCGGCGGTAAGATTACGGTGAAGGTAAAGGCTAGAGACGACGGCAACAACGACATGCTGGAGTGGATGGCTGACTCGTTCCTGAGCAAAGACGGCTACATCTCATTCCCCAACCATCAGGGCGGAGAGATGAAGCAGCTGAAGTTCAAGGAGGCATATATGATAGAGTATACCGAGTCGTATGACAACGACAGCAAGAACCCAATGATGGAGGAGTTTGTCATTACGGCAAAGGAGATACGCGTCGGCAACGTGCTGCACAAGAACCAGTGGACGCTGGACTTCTAAGCCAATAGAGAGAAAACGAAACTACCACGACCCCGAGAGTGAGGGATCGTGGTAGTTTCGCGTTTTTTACTAAGCAACTGCTAAATCAAGAAGTCGCTAAGTGATAAATTAAGGATTCGTCGTCGCCATTGTACTGGTCGATGATGTAGCCAATGATCATCGTGAGGAGAGCGGCCAACGCTATGACAAGGACCGACAGGGCACCACCGGTGACGGCCGTACCTGCCACGGCGCCGACGATGGCTGCCATGAGCATCTCTGACAGGAGTCCGATGACGAACATCTCAAGGCAGCTGGTGAACCTGTCTGCCAGTCTCCTGAACCAGGATGGGGTGCCGATGTTGTCGACATCGAAGAAGAGTTCGATCAGCCCCACAAAACTGAGGACGATGCCGAGAATACCACCTCCGGTCTTAAGCGACTTGACTCTGTGGGTTGCACTTTGCGAAACGCGGCTCCATGTAGAGGCATCGCGCTGGAAGAGGGAGGGTATTTCTCTCTTGAAGTAGTTGACAACCCTTTCAACATTAAAGTTCTTGACCGCAGTCTTGACGATCTCGTAGGCCTTCGAAAAGTACGCCATGGCATGGGGACAAAATTCGGTGAAGAAACTCATGAACATCCTGCCCATCTCCTTGAGCATGCCGCCAAGGGCGCGCTTGAACTTTTTGAATATTTCAGATGCACTGGGCAGCCTGATACCGTTTTTTATGGCATCCTTGATCTCACACAGGATGTCGTAGATGGTCTTGAACATGTCGCCGACGGATTTCTTCAGGTAGTCGAGTATCTTGTCGATGGTCGATTTCTCGCCTTGAAGCGTAACCTCTGGCGGTGCGGAAGGTTCTGCGGGCTTTACGGTTTCTACGGTTCGCTGCTTGACCTGACAGTCCGTATCGCACATACTAGCTCGCACGTGGTGGCGGCGAGGTGGGGTGAAGGTGGGGTTCAGTATTTCGGGATGATCGGCAGCATAGACGAGGGCCTGGTGGGTATAGTCGCCGTACATGCCATCGGACTGGATGCCCATGATGCGCTGGAACTCGCGAACTGCCTTATCGGTCTTCAGACCAAAATAGCCGTCAGGATCTATCCAAGGCCATTGGTCACCGCACTTGGCACGTATCTTGTTGAAGCGTTCCTGCATCTTCTGGACTTCCTCGTTATAAGTGTGATGGTCTTGTCTGAAATAGAAGCTCATATTGGTTGAGGTTTGAGGTTGTGAGGTTGTGAGGTTAAAAGAGATTTCTGAAACGGGTCTTGAGGGGAATTGTGGGATGCTGCTGATTGTCATCGATGAGCGAGAGGGTGAGGACGGTGATGTTGTCCTGTGCCTCAAGCTGAAGAGCAAGGTCGACGAGGGGTATGTGAGCCCCCCCCGTGAAGTGACGGTAGATGGTGTTGTTGACATCGCGCTCATAGCTGTAGCCACTGAGTCCATCGCTGCAGAGCATGAGCAGACTGTTGGGCTGAAGGGGGATGGTAAGTGCATCGGCCTTGGCCTCGTAGTCGGTGTCGCCCACACAGCGCGTCAGCAGGTTGCTGTCAGGATGGGTGAGCATCTCATCCTCGGTGATCTCGCCACGTGAGCAGAGTTGCTGCACGTAGGAATGGTCGGTAGAAAGACGGCGAAGCCCATCGGAGGGCGTATAGAGGTAGGCGCGGCTATCACCACACCATGCCACGTCGGCCCTACCCTCACGCACCCACACTACGACGAGCGTGGTACCCATGCCGATGGTCTCGAAATGGTCGAGCGTGTAGGCACGTATCTCCTGATCGGCTTGTTCAACGGCATCGCAGAAGAAGCGATGCACATCCTCATCGGAAGCGGTGCTGAGCGTCTGCATCCGCTGTGGCGTACAGAGGCGTTGCAAAGTGGCAATGGCCATAGCCGAGGCCACCTCGCCAGCAGAGGCTCCACCCATGCCGTCGGCCACGATGAGCAGGGAGCCGAGAACGGGCAGAGGACGATAGCCGTCGGTGGACAACTCGCAATGGGAGGCATCGCAGCCTTCCTGTCGGGAGCTGAACCAGCGTTGTTCAGTGAGATCGGGACAGTAAGCAAAGGCGTCCTCATTGACCTCACGACCGTGTCCAAGGTCAGTTTGTGCGTGAATAGCGTATTGCATCAGATGGCAATCTTCTTAGCTTTCTTGGGCTTCGGTTCAATCTTAATCTCTGTTCCGCTCTTCGTGGTAGGAGTAGAAGAAGGCTTTGCCACACCCGACGAACCACTGCCACTGGGCTTCGTTGCCGCAGGCTTGGGTTTGGCGGTGGTAACATTGGCAGTAATCTGCAGCACGCGTGAATGCAGACCGTCATAAGAGACGGTGACAGGGAAAGTCATCGTCTTACTCTTGCCAGGTGAGGTAAGGGTGCAATCATACTCCACGTAGTTGCCTCGCAAGGTATTTTCTGCCGTACGGCTATCCTTGTTGATATTCAGTTGTTTGCTGTCCACGACGATCTCCGTCGACTCGTTGACAAGAAAGTTGACGGGCAGGATGAGCAGGATGGTACTCTTGAGCTGTGACTTATCAAAATAGAGGTCGCCACCACCATTGACAGAAAGCATCATGTCGTAATCCTCATCAACATAGAGCACACCCCAGCGGTCATTCAACTTGGCAGGGATGTAGTTGCCATTGGGCTGTCCCACTTGTTGCAGCTGAGCGGGGAGCACTTCCTCACCATCAAGCATCAAGCCATAGGATCCCTCAGCCCCCGTCACGCTGAGCGTACTGGGTGAGAGCTCGCGCTGCTGAGCCTCGACAGTCTTGTAGGCAATGGTCGAACTACCAATCGTAGCCTTGACAGGCATACCTATAGCGTCGAAGAAGAGCGATACCTGCTCGCCACCCTTAGTCTTAGCCGTCAGCACAACACCGCCATCGGCAGCACTCGTCAGGCTCTTGTCGATATTACCAGTCAAGTTGAGCTGCGTGGACGCATCCCCCTCATTGAGCAGGAAGGGATGGAGTTTACCGTCGGCAGGCGTATATTTATAAAGAAGGTTCTTGGCCACCACAACGCCAAATCCCTCGCCACCAACCGAAGAGGCATATTGCATGTCAGTCTTACCGATAGCCTTGCCACCGACAACGGAGGGCATCATCTGATCGCCCTTAATGCCGAGATAGTAGTAGTAGGGATTCTTCTTCTTTTCAAAGTTCTGGTATGTGAGGCAAGCCGACACGCCACTGTGGAAGGGCTTGGCATTGGCTACGAGATGGGTGTTGAAGGACTTGCGGCCATCCTTGTTATAGAACACTACACGGTCAACATCCGTAACGACAAGATAGCCTTCGGAGAAATAGGGATAGCCATCGGTGATGGTGCCTCGAGTGATTTTCAGCGCACGTCCATCGGGCAGCATGAAACCGCTTATCGTCTTGGAATTGGGACGCGTCAAGACGGCACGCCCCTCGCGGTAGGGATTGACAGCCTCGGTAGTGCGGAAAAGCGTAGTAGAACCCTTGATGGAGTCGTTTGCCCAAAGTATCTTGTAGGCAGCAGAATCGGCCACGAACAAACCATCTTCACTAGCATACACATTATCGTAAACAGGAGGCACCGCCCAACGCACGAGCTGAGCGTGAGCCGCAGCACCTGACAAAAAGAGCAGAAGCAGGAGCGCTGCCAAACGGATTTTCTTCATATTCTTCATAAAGAATGAGTAATTTTATAAAAGTTTCGCAAGTTGAATGTTTATATTTTTTAATGAGTTAATGAATAATGAACAATTAATAATGAGTAATGGGATCTAATGAGAGGCTGGCGCAGTGATATGCTAGAGGACTCACATTATTCACATTATTCATTACTCATTATTCATTATTAATTGCTCATTAACCTATTATGCGACATGCGAAAGTTGAGTAATTTTATAAACGCAAAGACGCAGACAGGCAAACTGTTATTCCTCTTCATCCTCGAGGATATCGAGTGCAGCCTCTGCTTGTTTCACAAGTTGTGAGTCACCAGCCTTAAGCGCCAGTTCGTATGCCTTGTGCATGAGTTTGGTAGCCTTGTCGTAGTCGTTGGCATACACCTTGTCGGTGTTGCAATAATAGCATGCCAGGCGATAATAGGCATTGGCCGTATAACTGATATTCTTATCCGTGTCATTCAACTCAATGATGCGGTTGAGCTTAGCCACAGCCTTGTTGTTGATAACGTCGGAGGTAGGCAGGTAGTCGTTCTCACCATCATGGTAGGTCTCAATCTTCAACAGTTCCTTACGCTGAACGGACATAGGATCGCTGTACCATCCGTAAGTGAGTGCTTCTTCATAAAGAGCAGGGATGTAGTCGAGGCGACCAATGCTATCGAGGATATGCAGACCTAAGTTGAGCGAGTCAACATCCGGCATATTAGCCAATCGCAAAGCCTGAGCATAAACTTGCTCCACAGGCACCTCGGGAGCCTTTGCCTCCTTGAGTTTCACCTCGAGTTCGTCATTCTGCTTGAGCAAGAAGAAAGCACCGGCACCAGCACCGAGCAACAAAACCAGGATGGTGAGGATAAAGGGAAGCTTAGACTTCTTCTTGACAGGATACTGATGAGCCAAGGCTGCCTGCTCGAGGTAGGCCGCTGTGGGACGTTTCTTGGGATCCTTAGCTAGACATGCGTTGATGAGACGCATGATGTCGGACGAGATGCCAGTGATAGGCTGCATACCAGTCCAACTATCTGCCTGAGCCTGACCACCATCCTCGCCAAAGGGCACAAGACCAGTTATCAATTCATGTAACGTAGCACCGAATGCCCAGATATCACCCTCGGGAAGGGGCATGGCAAACTCAGCGAAACGCTCAGGAGCCATATAGGCCATCGTTCCGCAGTTACCGTCATCATAAGTATAGCCTTGGAAAGAGCCCTGACGCGAACTGATGCCGAAGTCGGTGATGGCAAAGTTACCATTGTTGTCGATAAGAATGTTAGCAGGCTTGATGTCCTGATGGATAATCTGAGGATTGTTGGCATGTAGATAAGCCAATCCGGATGCCACGTCGTGAATGAAACGCCAGATCTCAGCCTCATCGTTGAGCTGACCGATATAGTTCTCTGAAGAACCACTCTGACAGAAAGGCATCACGAGATAGGGCACCTCCTCGAAAATGGAGAAACTCGTGGGCTGCAACAAATTGGTGTGACGGCAATCGTAGACAATCTTATACTCATCGCGGAACTGCTGCTCTCCCTCGATGTCGAGGGCATTCTTGGGACGATAGATCTTGATGGCAACGAGCATGCCAGTCTCCTCAAGCATCTCCTCATCGGCCACGCCATCGATGTCATTATCGATGGTATTGACATCACGAGCCAACCACACGTCAGCGGTACCGCCATCAGTGCTGAGAGGCTTGATCAGCTGAAAATGACCGTCGAACAGCTGATCTCCATTCAAATATTGATTAATGTCTAACATAGTTTCTTTGTTTCTTTATTTCAGTTCCAGTTTCTCCCCTTCCTTGAGGATACTGAATTCATTCTTCTTATTTAATTTGGCAAGGGCACTGACCTTGAGACCGAACTCCTGTGCCACACTGTGCATCGTGTCACCTTCCTTTACACGGTAGTAATCGCGCAGTCCCTTGTATTTTGTCTTTTTCTTCTCAAGATATACGATATCGCCCTCATCGAGCTTGTCGGCATTCTTAATCTCATTAAATTCCAACAACTTGCCTTGCTCAATGTCATACTTCATGGCAATGGAAGACAAAGTCTGTCCAGGATAGAGAATGGTACAACGCACGCCGTTGTTCTCCACCATATAGCGGTTGAGCGTACGACTCACGCTCTCCTGCTCTTCGCTGTCCTCATCTTCGTCCATCTGACATTCCTCATCGAAGACGGGTGTTTCATCCTGCGTATAACGCACGATGGTAACCGTCTTGCCGGCACGTAACTTGACGCCACCGTTTACTGTGTAGAGACGGTAGGTATCAATGATACCAATGAGCGCCTGAGCATAGTGCTTGGCCGTGGCATAGCCACACTTCTGCAAGCCATTGGCCCATGATCGATAATCGAAAACGCTATGTGTGAAAAGACTCTTGTAACGAGAACTATTGGCAAGGAGCAACGAATGGTCGCGGAACGACTCTGAAGCCGAAGCATAATGGCGGAAACGACTCTTCTGCGGCTCGTCATCCCAAGCCTGAAAGATAGGACCCGTCCAACTCTTTCCGGCCTTCACGCCAAAGTGGTTGTTGGCCTTGACGGTAAGCATACTCTTACCAGATGACGACTCAAGGATGCCTTGCGCCAAAGTAATGGTGGCAGGAATACCATAGAGCTTTTCCTGTTCAAGAGCAGCCTTGCGATATTGCTCAATATAGCGCTGCGTATCATTCGATGTCTGTGCCGTTGCCGGCTTCACAGACAGAAACAGCATCGCCAGAAGAGCGAAAGCAAGAGAAAAACTGAAACGACTTTTCATATATCTACCGATGACATTTCTCATCATCCTAATCCTCAAGGTTCTTGAGGTTAACAACGATGGGCATACAGATGCAAGACTTGTTGCGGATACGGCTCTGCAGGATTTGATGCAACTGCAAGCGCATTGCCTTGTCGTAATTCTTTCGATCCTTGAACTCAATGTCTACATAAAGACCACGCTGCAAACCATTCTGGCCCGTAGCACCCTCGACAAAAGTCTGAAGCGAGATGCGCTTGAACTCATCGCTGCCGAACATGGCCACCAACTCCTTGCGGAGGAATGCCTCAACGTCCATGCGAGTGTAAAGACGATCGTTGGTAAGGGCATAGTAATGAAGCAGTTCGTAACGCTGATCGGAAGTTGCCTTGTCAGATCCACCCATGGCGGACACGATAACTTCAACCTCAGCACCCAGCACAGGCACTCTCTTGTTCTCCAACTTCTGACCAATGGTAGGCAGGTTGCCCAACTTGCCCATCGTGGTGAGGTAGGCAACATTGGTTGACAAAGTCTGCTGGTTCTGATTGATATTCTTCATCACGTAGGTACCGCTGTCATACTTAAAGTTGTTATTCTGCAGACCTACGCTACGGCCTATTCGGTTGATGAGATTGCGCAGACGCTTGATCTCATCGCCATCCTTGATGCCATTGTAGTTGATGAAGGCGTAGTAATCTTCTATGAAATGGTTATAGAGATTACGTACCTCATTGTGCAACTGACCGTCGTTGTAGCATACGGCGTCGAAGTCGCGCACGATAATCTCATCAGCTTGCATATTAAAGCCCTGACGTTGAGAGGCATTGCTCGTCTCAAGCAACTGCAGGAAGAAGGAGTCATCGCTCTTCTGCAACTTGGCGATAGGCGAGGTCTGCGACAGCGTCAACGTGTTCACATCAATATTGACGAGAGGCATCGCATTGATCAAAGCCTCCGTATCGTCAGTGACTACCACATCCTTGTCGAACTGCAACTTCAGCCAAATCGTGTTGGCTGGCAACTTCTCAAGCGTGTGCTGCTCGATGGCTTCCTGCAACTCACGAGGATAATTGCGCACCTTGAAGAGGTCGCGGTCGCAGATGCGGTCGGTGATATAGATGATGTCTCCATCTCGCATATTCAGCAAGCCCTCTTTCCAATGCTGGATGAGGGAGAAGAACGTGCTGGATGACTGCTGCGAGTCAAACGGCTCAAGCATCTCGACGTCCTCCATGCGATCCATCGTGGCGAAATTAAGCTCATAGCGATCAGAACCCACGATAGAGATATGCTCGGGGATGATGCCAAAGCAACCACGCAGCATGAAAGAGAAACCACGCAAGGTGTCAACCTCTGCACGGGTGTTCAGGCCAATCCACATCGTATTGGAAGCCATTCCATAGATATCTTGTCTGCCCAGTACCCTGCTATGCAAGCAATGAGGCGTCACGACAATGACGTCGTCGCAAGGAATGATGCTGTTGCGGAAAAGAGGCATGAAGTTAAGCACCGTCTTGCTGCCCTGAATCTTGTAGGAGAAGGTAGCACCATTGTTCACCTCAGCCACAGCCGTCACTCTTGCTGCATCCTGCGCTGGAGCCACAACCGTCAGTGAAGGCATGGCAAGCACCTTGCGGCGGGGGATGAAGTCATCGCAGAAGTGCTCTGTAATCTTCGTGCCCAACTGCTTCACCTCATCCTCTATCTTTTGCGTTTCATAAAGCAATGCCACCAGCATCATCTTGGCCACGGGGTCGAGACGCTGATAGTCGAAGTGTTCCACCGAGAGCTTGTTTAGCTCCACCATGGCTTCGTTTATTCTTCTTTGAAGTTCTATATCCATACTAATTGTTTTTGACTCGTTTTGCCGTAGGCTCCACCAGGAAAGAAACGACCTTGCGATAAGGAATCACACTACCCATTCCGCTTTCCAATCTGCCTGTAACGACAATGTCTACACGATACTTTGACACCATACGGCGACGATGCGACTTCTCATCCGAAGCATTGAGCTCGATGGCCACTTCCACCTGTTTAAGGAGAGGCTCATACATAGCCAAACCGTCCTTGATGCTTTGCTGACACTCCATGCGCGTCACGTCACTACCGATATTGCGTCCGGCGAGCGTAGACTGTCCGTTGTTGAAGTCGCGCAACACAACGTTGGCATATTCGTGATCCCAATACTCAAAACCGAAGTCTGGGTCTGCAGCAAAGGTGCCACGCGGCGTGAAGACAAGCATCTCAATGAAATTGTCTAAGGCTGCTACGCGATTATCCCAAGGACGATCAAGCGTAGTGCTGTCTTCTGGCTCGTAGGCCAAAGGTACTGCAATATAATTCATGAACGATCAACCGTATTAAATGCTCATACCAGACCATCTGCGTGGTGCAGGTCTCTGTGGCTCGGGGGCAGGAGCAGGAGCGGGCTTGGGAGCAGCCTCACCGAATCGGCTCACCTTCTCACTCAAATCATTGAGTAAAGAAATGCCTTGCTTTAGGCGCAAAAGTACTTCCTTATAATTATAAGGCACCTTAGCATACTCCAGATAGGTTTCGGCATTGGGCAGCTCTGACTGATCAGACAAAGCAAAGCCTGCAGCAAAAGCGCCTACGCACTTCTGCACGTTACCTAACAGCTGCATGGGAGTCATGGTTACCAACTCCTTATCCACGGCAATCATGGTCTGCATCAGCACTGGCCAGAATACGCGCAACACGTCACGACCGGCTGATTTTGCCTTGGCTGCACAAGCGGTATTAATCTGCTGCAACTGAGTACGGATATTGCTGGCCATCTCCATGTAGCGTGAATGAGATGACACGAACAGGCAAGGAGGCACAAAGCCTTCCTCGTCAACACGCCATGCACCACCATCGCTCACCAGGCGAGCAATGGGAAGACCGTTGCTGGGAATAGGGGTATTCTCATCAGTTACAATGTAAGCGTAAACCGGCTCGCAGAGACCATCAGCCACCTCGCACCATCTCTCCTTCACCACGCAGATTGACACGAGCAAGTGGCTCGAGCTGCTGGTTTGAGGCATCGCAGCGCTTGTGTTGAATGTATTGTTATATGAAGAGTCGTAGTTGACATCAATGAGTGAGCCGTCACGGGTGACTGCCAGACAATCGATGCTGACCACGTCTATCGTACTACCCTTGATGTCGATAGACACGCCAAATGAACACTGGGGAAACAAACCGAAACGACCAGCAGCAGCCATCATCATAGCATTACTGATCTGTTCTGAGGTACATGCATCAGACATGCGGAACACTTCGTCCGTCAGGCGCATGCCTTTTTTCCATGATATTCTTTTCATAATATATCTTTGTTTTTATTTATTTTCAATTTAAAGCCTAAAGATAGGTATTAAAGCCCAGGAATGTGAGATCACTCTTATCGTCAAGGTTCATTGGACGAGCATCTGCCGAGACATCAAACACGAGAATATGCTCTATAGACAAGAAATAATCCTGCACGAACTGGCGATATTCCTCAGCCTCATCCACGACACGCAGGAAGTCCTCATCGCAAACATCCTCATCCCAATAGTGCAAGGAGTATGTGTGTATGATCTCCTCATATTCATTACCCAAGCACATATCCCCCAAAGCTGCATCGCCCAGGCTCTCATGATAGCGCGGAACCTCATCGGTAAAAGTATGTGCGGTATCCGACACCTCCAATGTCAGTCCCTCTTGCTTGAAAATCTTACGAAGCATCAAGGTCAGCATCGTGCGGTCACCACGGATGTTCTTGGCAGCCAGTACGAAGGGAATGGTACGCTTGATGAAACGGTTCTTACGCTGCGACTCGGTGAGCGTGTCGGTCAGGATGTCCTGCAGTACACGGTTTCCATCTACGTATGGCTGAACGGCATGGCGTATTTTGCGGCGCAGACGGAAAAGAAGCAGATCGATGGGAGCAAAGAAACGATAACCGTTCTCTTCCTCCTTCTGCTGCTTGGCCAACTCGTCCTCGAAGCGCGCCTTGGCCTCACTATCACTCTTGTTATCGAAACGGTCTACCTGATGGAAAAGACACTCGGGCAGCGAGTTATAGAGACTGTTACGTGCCACATGTAAGATGTTCGTGCCATTAAGATGTTGCTCTACATCGAGCACATCATAATAGATGTTGCGCTTATGCAAACCTTGTAACACGACCTTGAACGTGTCTTCAGGAAACGCATCGAGCATCACCTCAGCATTAATATCTGTGGGAATATTCCTTAACATTTAATGAGATTGTAAGAGTGTATGTTATGAAGTGACGAGATTATAAATATAACGCAGCGTCACCTGTGAGTTCAACAAAATACTGTCCCTTGGCTGTGGCTACCTGGAGTACGTCGTATTCTGGTATACCGATAGCCTTGAGTGTAAGATCCTGATAAGGGAAATAATCGTCGATGTTCTCGTGGAAAGACTTGTGGAAGATGGTCTTGTAACTGAGCTGTCGCATTTCCTCATCGGCCTTAATCACAGCATCGAGCTTTGACTCAGGCGTCATCACCTCAAACACCTTTTCTGGACGATCGGAGATAATCTTATCAATAAACTTATTGTTACGCATATTGATCTCCACAGCTTCCACGCCAAGCAGTTTCTTCAGTCGCTCCAAAACCTCCTTGACGGTCATGTTGGCAGAAAGGCCTTCACAAGGTAGGACATTGTCCCAACGCTCGTGGGCAGGACACTCGTCCTTCCATGAGGCGAACTTGAACTGACTGATGGTGTTCGACATTCCCTCGAAGCGCCAAAGCTTGCCCAGCAAGGTCTTGAAGGGAGTGGGTTCACCCTCAACGGTATGGATGACCTTCATCGCCTCCTGCACTTCCATAGCACCTACAATAGAAGCACTGATGGGCGTGGTGGCTACGCGGCCAGCCGAAGTCTGCGTGCGCACTACGTCAGCGCAACCTGTACGCAACATGATATTATTGAATTCGTCGCGCGAAAGACTGCACTCATAGCAACTCACGCCAGGACCGAACACACGAACATTGCCGGTAAGGTTCTCTATACCGCCGTCGATCCATTGCTTTCCGGCACGCAGACAAAGGCGGTTGAGCAGATAGCGGGCCATGCGGCTGTCCAAGCAACCAATGACAACGTCTACACTGCGATAAACACCAAGTCCTACCTCGGAGAATAGGTTGCCTACGATGGGTGTCACCTTAATCTGAGGGTTAATCTCCATGGCACGCTTAGCCACTACCTCAGCCTTGTAACGGTGATTATGGGCATCTTCCTCGCGGAAAAGTACAGAACGAGTGAGGTTCGTAATCTCGATGTCGTCGAAGTCGACAACAAAGATATGGCCTACGCCAAACAAGGCCAAGTTCTTCACCACCTCATTGCCGAGTGCTCCGGCACCAGCCACCAGCACACGTGCATTCTTCACCTTATCCTTTTTGAACCAAGACAACAACGTAAAGACGCCATCCCCCCATTCGTATTCTTCTTTTTTACTCTCGCTCTCAGCCGGCAAGACATAACGTTTCTTTTCCATGCTGCAATAGTTTTTTTTAAAAGACGCTGCGTCTCTTGAAAAATCACGCTGCGTCTCTTGGGAAATCATGCAGCGTCTTTTCGAAAAAGACGCTGCGTCTTCCCAAAATTCTTCTCTGATTAATCCATCTTCTCAGTATAACGGAAGGTAGTGTCACCAACCTTAAAGGTATCGCCTTCGCAAAGCACGACAAGCTTGTTGACGGGCAAGTCGGTGCGACCATTGTAGAGCACACCAGCAGCAAGAGGCTTCAGGACGGGCAGGTTGCGGTCGGTGTCGATGAACAGTTGTACATGCTGTTTAGCCACCTTGTTAGCCTTCTCCCAGTTCATCTGGATCTCGCAGTTGTTCGTCATACCGATGTTTACCTTGTTGCCACCACCGGTAGCACCCATCCACTTGTGGATAGGAATACGCTTGGTGTCGGTACCCACGGTAAAGACGAGGAAATACTTCTCTGCCAACATACGTACTGTAACGAGAGCTGCACCCAGACCTCCACCATAGATGATGAAGTTGAGCAACATACCCATCCAACCCCAGGAACCTGTGAACAAACTACCGAAGCTGAGTACGAGGAAACCGATAATGGCAGAAAGCAAACCACCCAGCAAAGCACTCTTCATGGGGATGGTACTCTTGATAGTAAGAGCCAGTGATACACTGATAGAGAAGAGCAGGTAGGCGGGCAGTGAGCAATACCAGGGAATATAGGTTGCACCTACGGCATTTACCAAGATGCAGAACAGGAATGCGCCGATAGCAAAGGCTATCATTCCGATGATTGCAGTCAAAATAGAAAGACCCAAAATCTTCAGCCAGATGGCAGCGTTCTTCTCACGATACTCATCGTTGTAGCGGAAGATGAATGACAGGAAGAAGCCCAGCAACATGCCGATGGTCAAGAAGGCAGAAGTTCTGTTGATGCAGTCGCCCACCAAACTTACACCTTCGCTAGAAGAACTCATGGCTGCGCCAACGATAGGCAAAGAAACCATATCGAACAAGCTACCGCCAATCAGTTCGTAGATAACCCAGCTGATAAGGGCTGCCAACACACCGGCCAAAGTCTGATGGCACTCCATCAGGCTGCGAAGCGTGAACACGTCGCTCCAGATGATGTGAGGCTGATAACCCTCATTACAGTTCTGACCATACTCTGCGCACTTGAAGCCATTCTCCTTCCAGCAATTGGCGTGCATCACGTGCTTGCAGCGAGTGACAACGAGCTGACCCTCCTGAATGACCTGACGACAATAGGTACAGATACGACGAGAAACAGCCTCATCGGGTACAAAACGCTTGTAGTACTTTGACTTGAATGAACTCTGCTTCATGCTTGGCACGAGCACCTTCATCACGAGGAAGAATATCAGGATAGTGAGTACTGCAATCACGATAGCCATGATATACTTTATGGCAGAATCCGTCACCGTCTCCTCACGCTCAGGCCAAGGCAGCTCAGCAGAACCAATGGTGAAGTCACCATTACCGATGACGTCGCCACGCCATACGGCAGCATAACTCACCTGTCCGGTATAAGCCTTGCCGTCAGTGGCTTTATAGGTGAATGAGTAGTCATACATCTGATCACTGACAACCTGCATGAACTGTGCGAGTACCTGATCCACGTCAGTGGCAGCCATGCAACTACCTTTGCGGCTTGAATCCTTAGGATTACAGATGCCTTCCAAAGTCAACTGGATGTTTGACTCTGCACCGTCCTCATGGAAGTAGAAAGCATACACGCGAGGAACGAGGTGGCTGTCGCCATTCTGATACTCGGTAACAGCGATAAAGTCAATCTCATCATTCCAGTCGGGACTCTTGGTGTCTTCTGTAAAGACGAAAAGAATGTTCTTGTCAGGATTCTCTGCTGCACGCTTGGCAACATCTGCATTGCGGGTATAATCCTCTTCCACCTTCATGCTCTCCTCAAATTCTGCACTACTTGTGCTGAACTCACAAAGCTTGGCATAAAGTGCACTGTAAAAGAATTTGTTCTCATCCACGCGCTTTAGTTTTCTGCGGACGCTGCGAAGTGTCTCTGAAGTTACGACCTCAGTAGTGCCAACCTCATCGCCGAAGAAAGAAATATACACGCAACCATCAGGAGCACTCTCTACCAACTTGCTTATAGCATCGTAAATCTGATCCTTACGCTCTTCAGAAATACTCTGGTCAACTAACACAGAGAAAGTATACTCTGCAGGAATACGCTTACCGGAATTCACGGCAACATATCTGCCATTTGCAGCAGAAACGCCTTCGCCATCTTCCTTGATGATGAGGTTACTCTCCAGGTCCTTCTGGCTGACGTCAGACTTGCGCTGGCCATCCTCATCGAGAAGACTGAAATAGAGTGTGATGCTATCGTTACCCTTACCGTAGAAGTAATTGCGATCACAGAACTTTAGTTTGGCAACCTGTGCCTGAAGGTTAGACAGGCCACAGAAAAGCAACAGCAGCACGACAGCTGCCTTGCTCAGAAATGTGTTTTTTCTGTTCATATCTTTATTTTTCTATTACTCCGAAACATTTGGCTCAACAACAGGAGCTTCATTCATTGAGGCAACGGCCCATTCGTTGAGGTCAATCAGCGAGAACATCTTCTTCAGGTCAGGCTTGGCATTGATGCTTTCGTCATGACGGAAAGTGAAGATACCTAAATCCTGGTCAGCGGTGAGGATGTCGACAACAAAGGCCACCAGGAAACGCGGATGAGTAGGATGCTTCAACTGCAAATGTACTGCTGAATCAGCATTGCTGAAAAACACACCCAAACTGGGATGAGAATGAATCCAGCAAGTCAGGTCGTACTGCAGATTGGTCTCACGACGCAGGCGACGCAGTGTCTCTGCCATCTTGAGCTTTATCTTGCCGCCAAAATTGAGTTCGTACTCCTTGAATACGGCATCGTCGCCAGGCATTACCACTTGCTCCATCGATACGTAATACTCATCGGCCTCAGGATCATGTACCCAGCGGCCCAGCACCATGCAGCCATCCTCGGCAGGGCGACCTGCCTGCTGCAAATCGGCAGCATACATATTATATATATCGCGTACGCAAGTGTTTTTGAGGTAGAGATAGCGAACGGCGCTGTCATTGCTCACCTGTGAACAATCGATCTTCAGATAGGCAGGATTGTCCACCACATCCTCGAGCGTTTGCTTCTTCAGGATTGTCATCGTCTTGCGGCGAATCACGATATTACCGTCACCCGTATTATTCGTATTGTTACCGGGACCTGCGGTAGGCTTCTTGATAGGCTTGACAGGCTTCGTAGGCTTTTGGCCACGACGCGAAACCATCAGGATGATAATGATGATAAGCAATACGCCCAATCCAATACCGATGTAAATCAGTGTTGTCATCTGGCTTGACGAACTGCTCTCGCCACTTGCTTCACCACTACCCTGCACAGCCTCACGCAAAGATGCCAGTGTCGTTTCGCGCTCAGCAAGCTTATCCTCTAAGATGTGTTGCATAGAGTCCATACAAGCCTGCTTGTCTGCTATCTGATACTTTGATTCGGGGAAATTGGTAGCGAAGAACTCACTTACCATCTGGCGCGTACTGTTACGGTACTTGTCAATACTATCCTGGGCATCTGCTATGTAGCCATTCAAACGATTCTGCTGAATGTACTCATCCTTCTTCTCGATATACTGCATGGCGTCAACATAGGCTTTCACCTCCTTGCGCTGTGCGGTAATGTCGTAGTCGGCATAGTAGCGCTGCTTCTGCACATACTCCTGAAATGCCGTCATTACCGTGTTGTTGTCAACTGCCTTTGGCTTAGCCTCAGCATATTGTGTACCACAGCACAGAGCCAGTATCAAGAGTGCACTTTTGATTACGTTTTTCATATAAATTCTCTTGTTTAGGTGAGATGTATGTGCTATTATTGGTTCTCGCCCGTACGAGGACGAGGACGTCGTGGAGCCACCTTATAATTTCCGATGGTACGCTGGGGCTGGGGCTGAGGAGCCGCATTAGCAGTATTACCAGCAGACTTGTTGCCATCAGCGGCAGGTGAGGCACCTACCAAATCACTGAACTTGCGACGTACCGGACGCTTAGAAGGATCGGTCGACATACCAGCTGCGGCTACCTCTGCAGCATTAGGAGCTGAAACAGGAGCTGACGGAGCAGCAGGAGTTGTCGGAGGAACAGGAACTGTGGGAGCCGATTGAGTTGCGGGAGCTACCGGTTGTCCAGGAGCTACGGGAGCAGCCGGTTGAGCGGCAGAAGTAGCACTTGCCACGGCCTGACCAGCGGGAGCTGCAGGTGTAGGTTCTGTTACAGTAACTGCCGGTTGAGCTGGCTGTCCGCTTTGCTGCATGTTTTGTGCCGCATTCTGCGCAGCCTCTTTTGCCTTGGCTTCAGCAGCCTTCATAGCCTCCTGCGTAGCAGCCGCAGCTTTCTTCTGTGCTTCCATCTGCATCTTCTTGGTCATGTTCTCCATGCTAAGCTGTTGCTTCTTCTGCTGATAAGCCTTGAAAATCATGTTACCTACATAACCTAAGACAGCCAATCCAATACCGGCAATTGTCATCCAGATGGTCTGCTGCTTGCTTTCCTCATCCTTCTGTGCCTGTACGGCAGCAATGCTATCTTGCTCTGCCTTGGCAGCAGCAGCCTCAGCCTTAGCCTTTTCCTCAGCAGCCTGCTGTGCCGCTGCAGCACTTGCAGCAGCATTTGCTTCTTGCCCCTTTTGGGCTCTACGGTATGCGTCCAAGGTCTCTTCAATCATGGCCAAGACTTCCTCGTCAGTCACCTCGTACTTCAATTTACGCAAATCCTGAATGAGATAGCCCATCTCTTCCTGATCCGTAGCACTCAATTCGCCTTCCTCATTGAGTTGATCAATCATGGCCATGATGTCGCGGCGAAGACCCAGCACCTTGAGTGACTGTTCGTTCTGCCCGCCATCCTCTTCTTCGGTAGTAAACGTCTCCACCAACTCGTCGGCATTGGCAGCACGAGGTTCTCCCGCATGAGCATTGCTCTTAGGATTACCTGTTGAAGATTTACGAGAATTGCCGCCAGCACCTTGTGCAGGGTTAGTAGCATTCAACTTGATTTGCAAACCATCAGCCTTGGCGAAAAGTTTATAGCGGCTCTTCTTATCGTGATAAGCCAGATAGATAGGCAATGAAAGCGTCACCTTATCTTGAGTCTTCAGACGGAATGTAATGGCGGGATTATCCTGCATGATGAAATAACCCTCATCAGAACTCTCGTACGTAGCACCTGCAGGCACGATAAAAGCCTGGGGAGTCATGTTCTCAATCTTGATGTCGGATACAGCCACACGATCAAAGAACATTACCGCCACCTTGTCCAAATCCTTATATTTGCTTTGGCTTGCAGAGCTCAGTTTCTTTTGGATAGAGTTGAAACGGACAACAGCCTTTCCTTCGCTGTTCTGCACCTCATACGAAATGATGATGCGGTCTTTAGCCTGCGTATAGACAGTATCCTTATACTCCTTGCCCTGTGCCGAAAGAGCCAATCCAAACAAGGTCAGGCAGGCAAAGAGACTTCTTGCGATTTTCATCATGGCAATGCGTTTATCTTATTATAAATACGTGTGATACCACTCTTGTACTCTGTACCTGTGCTCCAGTGATTGTGACTGTTGGCACAGTTATAGATGGCATTTACCTCGGCCATAACCTTCTTCTTGGTAGTCTTGCCACCATAGATCTTTTGGTACAGACCATCGAGCGTATTGTAGAGTTTCTGGTAAGAAGAACCTTCATATTTACACTTGGGCTTTTCCTTCTTTTCCTTCTTGGGCGTAGCATCCTTGCCGCAAGAACTTACAGTCTCGATGTTCTCAATGTCGATAGCCTCGATTTTAGAGAGCATCTCCTGATAGTTCTTAGCCTTCTTGCCACCTGCTGCGCAGTTGGACATTGCCTTTTGAATGTCGTCTTTCAGCTGCTGAAGCTGCTTGGCATAACTTTCCTTCAGTTTGGCTGCAGAGGTTCCCTTGTGATTCTTATTGGTGCAGAAGGTCGCTCCCTTAATTTCATTAGGTAACGTCTCACAACGGTTCGTTATGTCTTGCAGCACCTCATCTGGCTTCATGCTCACCTCGATCTCAAGTTGCTGCACTTCTTTTTCCATCAGGATAAGTTTCTTGTATTTCTTGTCCTTAGCTTTTGCAATGTAGATAGGCATGTCTATTACCTCTGTCTCGCCATTGTCCACCAGGATGCGCGCTACCTCCATACGCTCCGATGGAGGAACGGGGATTGACGTCGTCTTTATCTTGGTTGTAGCATCGGCAGAACGCTTGCCTTTCTGTCCAGGAAAGGTCTTGTCAAATGTAATACCTGTTTGCTTCTTCAACTGCTTCTCATCCATGGTCTGTCCGAAAAGTACCAAGACACAAGTTTCATGGGTGTTCTCCATCTCCAACACCACTTCTGCCTGACCGTCTTTGTCTTCCTCGCTCACAGTCAGAAAGATGTTGCCGTATGGCAATTCTATCTGCTTCTTCGTTGTATCGCTGTTATTGAGTTTCACCTTACGCTGCTCATCGGCACGTGCAGCACCAAAGAACATCAGGCACATAGCAGCGAGTAGGGTTATCTTCTTAATCATTGTGTATTTCCTCGTTTATATACTTTCTCCTATTATTCTTCCGTGTGCTCCTGCTGAGCAAACTTCACCCAGCCATTGGGCTCGCCTTCCTCGCGTACCCACTCTGCCACCTCCTGATCCTCAGGATAAGGATAGGTGTTCTGCGCATGATACATCTGATACTTCAGATAGCGCTCTACACGAAGCACCAAATCCTTGATAGATGCCATCACACCCATCTCCTTGATGGTAAGGCAGACGTGACCCTTGAAACCACCATTCGAACGAATGTTGGGATGCCAAATGTCTGTCAGGACCGTAAAGATAGGATTACCATCGGCAGAAGGATAGTTGTTGGGCAATACGATACTCATCTTGTGCAAATCACCGTAGATAGGCTTGCGAGGTTTCTCTGTACCTTCCACACCCACGATGCTCTTGCAACGGTACCAAACCTCCAATTCCACGGGCAGACCTGCCACGTTCTTACGACGTATAATATATGAAAGAGAAGGGCGACGAGGGTTCTTACTCGTCTGCTTGCGCTTCTGGCACAAACTATCCAATCCCTCCCACTCGCTCAAGATACGGGCATCGCGGCCCGACAACTGCTGTCTCTTCAGCATTTCTATTACTGGATTCATAGATGTTCTGTTTTAGGGGTATCCGACAACTCTTGAGATTAACCGGCAATGGGAACTGAGATAATATGCAGATGGTCACCAGGCTGCACGTCGTAATCCACGAGTGCCATCTCACGGCCTTCCTCGTCTTCAAACTCAAGGATTGAAGGCTCATCATCACCTTCCAGGATCTGACCCATCAGATACTGGATGGGGTTGCCGCCACCGTCTACCTTGGGCATACCAAAGACAGAAATAATGCTGCCTACCTGCTCACGAATTGTCTTATTGGGGTCGCTTATCTTAACCTCTACTTCATCATACTCGGTTCCATCGATTGTCAACAATACGATAAACTCGTCATCATAATAGTACTCTTCGTTTTCCATAGTGTATATCTTTTTAAATTATTATCTATTGTTTTTCAATTCTACCACATCCAGGCTTTTTCCGTCAGGTTGAAGCCCTTTGACTTAAAGCACTCCGAACCTGCTTGGAAGACAATAATCTGCAGCAGTTCCTCGGGGAGTTCGAAGGCTTGCTGATGCTTGCCCGACAAGGAAAGTTGGAACTTGAACTGCTCCCAATCCACCTTTATGTTGAAGTCAAAAGCATCGTCAGGATTCTCTCCACAAGCCAAGTCGAAATAAGGACTCAACAAGTCGGGTTCCATACCAATGTAGCAGTCGTAATCTGCAGAACCCTTTGTCCACTTCAGATGGATACAAACAGGCTTTGCAGCCTTGTGCTGTTGCAGCAATCGTCCGTCACCAACCTTATCAAAAGAAGCATCGGAACGATAATCGCCTATCTCGTCGAAGGTGGGCAGTTCGGTGCCCTCTTCATAGTTTTCCCAGCGATTCTCCTTTTCATTGTAGCGCTTTAGTTCGAACTGATAGCGATAGTTGTACTGCTGCATCATGGCATCCAGTTCAGTGGCAGAAGGCAGTCCATTCTCCTTCAGATTCTGTGCCACATCCTCGTCGCCTTCCACATAGTAGTTGCAATAGTCCGTGAGCGTCAACTTCTCCGGATTGTCAGGCAAATACTCCTTCATGGTAACCTTGGTCCTGAAGCCATCTATCCAGAAAATCTGCTCCGACCTGAGCGGCCCTCTCATCCATATTGCCAAACGACCACGGGGAGCCATGCCTACGATGATGGAATCAAAAACCGGTTTCTCGTCCTTATCCTTCTGTTCCCACAATGCCTCGAGTTCCTGCTGTGGTAGATCCTCATAGACACCATAGAATCGGTGCTCTGTGAGTGAGAGCCATGTCACGTCGATAAGTTTAGGCAGAGGTACCTCCTTGTTGGAATTGGCATCATCAATCGCACCGCCCTTTCCCCATTGTCCCTGGATAGGCAGTGAGGTAGGCAGTTCGATAGCGTCCATCACATCATCGCCATAATATGAGAACCCCTCGTATAGCATCACGGGATAGGCTCCGAATGCCGTATCTTGCAGGTTATATTTATATTTCTTTGCTTCCATGACGCACTAACCTTATCTTCTTTTCTTCTTTTTCGTTTGGGATTGCTTATTCTTTGACTTACCTGACAAAGAAAACTTCTCTGTCACCTCATACTGTGGAGGTCCGTCGGGTGAAGGCTCTGCGTTCATTGCCTCTTGTTCTTGTCTGCGCTTGTCGTCCTCATACTTCTTGAAGTCAGAAGGTCCGCCATCGGCAGCCACCACAATCCAATGGTCGTCGCTGATATTGCTTATACGGTTTTGTCTATCAATATTATTGAACGCCAAATCATACATGAACTGCTTAGTAGTACTACCCTTCTTGCCCTCATACACACGTCTTGTGATGACATTCTTGTCGGGGAAAGACTCAGTATCATAGTTGGCTGCCTCCATGGAGAATACATATACCGGCGAGAGATCGTACATCTCAAACTGCAGATGCTTGCAGCGCAACATACGATAGTTGTCTGTATCAGTAGTTCCGCTGTCAGGAAGTACCATGCTGCGCTTCTTCATTTTTGCCATATTGACGATAGCGCTGCTCATGTCCACCATATAAGGAATCTTGTATTCCTTGGGGAATGATGACTGAACCATTTTACTGTCGACGCCCTTCAACCATTCATACATGGCCTTCAAGGGTATCATGCTATATCCCTTGAGCGTTGTCTTGCAGAGCAAGGCACCATGCAGTGGCATTATTTGATTTGCTAATTGAGATAACGTGCTAGGGGTCTCACCGTTCTCGCCGTCGGCAAAACACGTCGTGTAGTCGGTTTTCTTGTTTTTATCTCTGTCTGGTTCATCCACCTCAAGGTCTTTTTCCGGCATCCAACCCAACATTTGCATAGTCTTCTTTGAGATGGGCAAGAGTTCATCATCCTTTGGTTTACGGGTTGGAATGTTCTTGTTGAAGACCACTTCGGGTGCAGTATCGCCAAAGGCCCAGTCCTTTACGTCCTTGATCTTATCTCTAAACTCCTTAATTTTCTTCTTGGTACTGTCAAGCAAACTTATCTGTAAATCCAGGTTGGCGAGTTGCTGACAGGCACTACGTGCACCGGATCTTACATCACGCCACTTCGCATTGAGTTCGGGCGACGATGTGGTCTTGATGCTCTCGTCGCAGGCTTCCCACATTTGGTTCGCACGTATGATGATGCGGTTAAGCCCCATCTTGTTGATGTTGTCGATTATGTCGGGCAGCTGTCCTAACTTTTCTCTCAGACTATTCGCCTCATTCTGACTCTTGCCCTTGTCCAATTTCTCACGGGGACGATCCTCACGCTCTGCCACCTCTTTGTCGAACAGACTTTGCAAACTACTCAACCTCTGTGCCAGCGTTGCCGTGTTGCCTTCGTACGAGGAGAAGAATTGTGCAAGCTTTTTCATCTGCTCAACACCCTCCAGCGCAGTATCCGGATCATTGGGGTATAGCGATTTGATGTTCTGCAGTTCGCATCTACAAGCATCGCTATGCTTCTCGCCGCAAACCGTAGTATTGTAGTCGTCAAACAACTTACGTAAGTCATCATACATGGGCGTGATGATTTCTGCCAAATTGCTGGCAGAGCGCGTCACAAAGTTTTCACCACCATAGTATCCACCTA
The DNA here is from genome assembly GCA_045629085.1 of Bacteroidaceae bacterium. GTDB lineage: Bacteria > Bacteroidota > Bacteroidia > Bacteroidales > Bacteroidaceae > Physcousia. Next base: position 126,736 of record JAZQQO010000052.1, on the reverse strand, counting down.
CGATGTCATTATGGCTGCCAGGAATAAACACCTCCGCACCATTGCCGAACGAATTCGAGATATCAATCAGCGGATAGAACATACGCGACTCGTCCATGGCGCAGATATGCAGCAGGTTCTTGGCAGACTCCGTGGCATACTGTCCAAAGTCGTCCACATTGGTTTCGTGGCGACACTTCCTGATAGGATCGAGCAAAGGCGATTTGATTTTCTTGTAGGCCAAGTCCGTCAGTTCGTCTCCGCTGGGACATCCCACACACGCTATCGTATCGAAAAGGCCCATGATGCGTATCTCCTTGCTCTTGATGTAGGATGTAGGATCATCATTGTGCAAGGGGAATAACTTCTTGTTGGGTTCACCTACGCCGAACAATTTGCACTGCTTCTCAGAAAGGCGATATTTGTCATCGGCATCAATGAGATAAGCTAAGGTACGTGCCACAAAGGCACCGCGTCCAGCACCAAAGAGTTCGAAATGCAAATTATACAGCGTGCCTTTCGGAAAACAGAGGTTACGTATGGAAACTTGTATGTAATTTATCGCCCTCTGGATATTATCAATTACAGAGTATTCCTGGCCGATACCAAAGGATGGAGCAATGATTGAGAAATTAATTCTCTCAACCTCCTCCAATGTACTTCGACAGTTCATACTTCTAGGCTGAGGCGTACATCCCGTCAGATACAATGGTGGATTAAACAGTTCCTTATCGCCACCAGGTCTATCATCTTTTAATAATTGTTTCAGCAAATAGAGATTAGAGTCCTTGTGAGGGACGAGATTCTTATCATCCTTTATCGATTTAAGACTTTTTGGCGATGCAAAATCGTCTATGAAAATTGGGATATAGAAATCTATCTCTAAAGTGTTCTTTTTCTTTTTCGAGCCTCTTTTCTGACTCGAAGCACCATCACCAGCTTTTCCCATGTTTATGAGTTTTTAAGGTTATGAGCTTATTGTCCGTCGTTTTGGATGGTAATGACACCACCCCACAGGCAGTTACACATGCATGACATCATCAATGCCGGCTTGCCATTCACCATGAAGTTGGCTTTGGGAGGTGCCCAAGGAGCCACAATATTTGGCACACAAGGCATGGGAGTCAACGTACCCATGGCAGCTGCCGTGGCAGAAGCCGTGGGCGGGAAGCCAGGATTGTTGCACTGTCCGAATGGCATTATATTATACATAGGTGTATAGTCCATGATGTTGGCCATGGGCTTTCCGCCCAGCATCGTCGTACGGTCAGGCCCCACCACAAGCTTTGAGGTCATGGTGCCGAAGGGGCATTGCAACGTTGCCGTAGCAGCCACGTAGGTGCCTGTCTGCACGCCATCGTTGTTGCTGCCTTCCTGTCCGTAGTCTCCGCTATCGTCCTCTGACTTCTTATTATCCTTTGAAAAGGCCATCTTGATCTTAGGTCTCTCGTTGGGCACCTTGACATTGACCATATATGAGTCGCCACCCACCATCTTCAGCTCGCGCTGTTCGTAATGGTAGCCGCTATCTTCCTCTTCTTCATCCTCCTCCTCGTCGTCTTCCTCCTCTTCTTCTACATCATCCTCCTCTTCTTCCTCGTCGTCATCATACTCTTCCTCGTCGTCATCATATTCATCTTCATCCTCGGCATTCGATGCCCTCATCTCCTCCATGCCACCCCAGTCGATTTCGGGTTTCTCGTCGGGCACTTTCACATTGACCATACGCGATTCACCGCCAACCATCTTCAGTTCACGCTGCTCATAGTGGTAGCCTTCGCCCGGGTCGACAGCAGAAGTTATGGGAGCCTTGTCGGCATTCGATGCCCTCATCTCCTCCATTCCATCCCATATAATTTCAGGCTTCTCGTCGGGCACTTTGACATTCACTTTCAACGGTTCGTCCCTGCCCACAATCAACAGATCTTGCTCTTCGTAATGAAAGGCTTCACCTACTTTCTTTGCCATGTCTTAAGTGTTATTAGTAAGCTATTTCTGGTTCCTCATTGGGGACTTTCACCTTGACCATGCGTGTCTCATCATCATATATCCTCATCTCACGCATCTCATAGTGATAGCCCGGTCCGGCATACGTGCCATTCTTCTTGTTCTTTCGGTCCATTTCCTTGGCACGCTTCTTCTTTTCCTTTTCCTTTCTGGCAGCCGCACGCTTTTCAGTCTCCTCCTTCTTCTTCTTCTCCTTTTGCTTCTTCTTGTAAGCTTCTGCCTCTCCAGGAGTCTGCTCGAAGATGAAGAATCCGTCCTCGGTCTGGTACATCCTACCGGTGCCTGGTCGGCGGCGTGGCGTCTTGGGCTTTTCTTCCTTTTTGGCCTCCATCTCGTCGGCACCGTCCCACACGATTTTGGGTCGGGGAGCATTCGGATCCCTGGGCCTCTCAGGAATTGTGCCATCGAACTCCGGTTCCTTTTTGGCGGGTGTGGCGGGTTTAGCGGACACATCGATTTCCTCGTCCAACCCCAGTATCAACAGCTTTGGTTTCGGATTATTGGCATTCCCTTTTTCTCGCCGAGCTCTTGCTTCAGGAGACTCGACGATCATGCCGTTCTCATCTAATATAAAATCGCCCATTTTAGTTGATCTTGGTCATATTACCCTTGATGTCGACAGTGCCGTTAGAGCTTACGCCGTAACTGCTGTCAGCCTTGATGCTGATGTTGGGAGCCGACTCCTTGATTTCCTGCTGACCTTCCACACGTATGCTGGAAGCCTTCTCATCAATCTGGTTCTTGACCTTAAGTTCGTAGTTGCTATTCACCTCAGTGGTCTGGTTCTGCTCTACGGTAATCTTCTCGTTATGCTGTACGCTTACCTCGTGGTCACCCTTGACGGTCAACTTGCAATCGCCATCAGCCTTCGCGTAGATGCCCTTGCTTGCCATGACACTGATGTCGTTATCGGCCTCAAAATGTAAGTCATGCTTAGCGTGCATACGGATGTCCTGATCGGCCACCATCTCAATATCGCCCTTCGACTCAATCATGATAGAATTGGTCGACGAGTTGAGTGTGATGACGTAACTGTTATTCTTGCTATTATAGATACGAAGGTATCCACCATCCTCTTCGTTCTCATCATGGAACTCGATGGTATGTCCGTTACATGTACGGATAGCCTTGACGCTGTTGGAGTCGTTGCTGTCGTCCAACCATGCCTCGTCGGCCTTCTCTACGCCATTGAACATGGTGCCGATTACGAAAGGACGCTCGCCATTGCCGCCCTCGAAGTCCACCATGACCTCTTCGCCAACCTCGGGAATGAAGCTGAAACCCTTACCGCTACCGGCATAGGGCTGTGCGATGCGAATCCAGGGCGTGCACATATCGATGTCCTGAGCTTTCTGCCAGTCGAATTGCACCTGAACACGTCCTATTTTACTGGGATCATTGTTACGTTTTACCTTAGCGCGGCAGGGAGGACAGTGGGGATACTCATTGGCATCGCTGTAATCGGGATAGTCGCAGCTTGCAGGAAGGCCCTTGACAGAAACCACGAATCTATGGTCAGCCGTGATATCCGTTTCTAAGGAAGTCACGAAGAAAGGTTCGCTTGTATAGATGGGCTCTCCCTTTCCTTCCTTGGCTTTCTCTTTTACCACAATCTTTCTACCGATAACGACTTTGCTCGAATAGCATTTCAAATAATATTCTACCATGCCGGCCTTCTGCGCACGTGCCGTAGCCTTGGTGCTTACGTCCAACACTGCCTGCTTGCTGTCGCTATCAGCATAGCCACCTACATGCAGATGCTCAATTGTAGCTTTTCTGAAAATTTTCTTGGATGCCTGGTATGCGGCTTCGTTAAGGTCGCTCAATTCCTTCTGTGCCTCTTCGTCTCCACCCTTCATCAGCATATTATTGCTATTGTAGGATGAGCATACATGGAAGAAGTTGGTTGACTTGATATTACAATCAGCCTCGAATTGAATAACATCCTTATTCGGGAAGCTCATTTCAAGCACTTCGTCTCTTTGAATAGCTTTCGATACTGCTTTGTTGATTTCATCCAAATCACCAAAGCAGATGATATTACGGTGGGTATAGAGCCATTCACCGTATCGTTTAGCCAGTCGACGCAAGAACTCCCATCCGGACTCGTTATATTGCACCACGTATGGTATCTTTTCCTTATAACGAGTTCTAATGCAAGCGCTTTGAGAATAGCCAGACTCCATACTTGCCGTATTTTCAGTGATGTCGTGAACTACGTCCTTAACGATTTCCTCAAGCGTCATGTTGGTATAGCTCTTGCAATGGCGATTACCATAACACAGTAAGGCAGCATCATGACTATAGCAAATCACTTTGATGCAATGGTAATCCTTGCTGATGTTCGCTTCCACATTAGAAATAAAGCCAGCAAATTGAGACATTCTTTCCTCAAGCCCAAGATTATCCCAGTTTTTATACGCTTTAATAGGCAGAGTATTAAAACGCAACGCTACCTTCTGTCCGATAATTGCAGCAGCAGTCTCTACCTGTACCTTTTGGCTGATGCCTTGGGGTCCCTTTACCAAATTGAAGGTCATATAGGCAGGACTTAGCATCTGTTCCTCTAAATGAATATCATCGATTTTGAATTTCGTCTTGCCAATCGTGATGTAGAATCTATCGTCACTCATAGCATCACCTATCCATAAATCGAGTCCTGTAACTTTTGCTGACATACTCGTTATTTTTTAAACGTCCAACAATCTTTTAATTCATTCTGTTTATACAGACCTACTCTGGCTGCGTATAACTTATACGCTTTCGATGTTGTCATCATCAGATTCCGGAGCCGCCTCCTGTGCTCCATCAGCCTCATCGATATCCGACCACTCGTTGCTGAACAATGCCTGATCGCCGTATGGGCTACCGATGGCCATCTTCTCTGCACGCAGGGTAATGGTGGAGTACATCAGTTTACTATCATTGTTGCTGAAGAAGTCGCGCAGTTCCACGCAGTAGGCATTCTCGAAGGAAACCGTCTTGTAGACCTTACGGTTGTCGGCGGAATAGATCGTAAACTTCAGGTATCCGGAGTACACCTGTGTCTGATCGAACATCCAGCGATAGAAGAACTGATCGTCATCGCTTGTAGCAGGCATGACCATCTTGATCTCGCCACCGTGTACAATAGACTGGGGTCTACCCGAATTTTCGAGTGTCTGATTGAAACTATACTGGGCCTCTACGAGACCATACTTTCTTCCATTAACCTTGATAAATGCTTGAAGAGCCATAGTGTATATGATGTTTTAGTTTATTTCTGATTCGGGGGCAAACATTTGTTCGCCAGTGTTTTTTCTAGTGGGTGTTTTTTGAAAGGTAACACAGAGGCACAGAAGGTTCCGTGCCTCCGTGTTTTAGGGATTAGTCAACAGATTAGTTGTCGAGAGTCCAACGGTTGTTGTGAACGGCGTTGCCGATCTTGATCTCCTTAGCAGAGATGGTGAACTCCTCGTACTGCTGGTTCTGGTCAGCGTTGTTGTAGGTCTCGCTGTAAGCTACCAGGTAGCCCTCAGTGAACTCGAGCTTCTTCATCTCACCACCCTGACGGTTGGGGAAGCTGATAGAGCCACTCTTGCTCATGTAGGTGTCGCACATCCACTCGAGCAACTCGGTGTTGCCGTCGTCGTTTGACTTAACCTTTACCTGAATCTTACCACCACGTGTAGTACCAGTGGGCTGACCCTCAACGTCGGTCTGCTGATTCAACTCGTACTTTACGAACATTACCTCACGCTCCTTGATACCATCAGCATTGATGGTTACGGTTCTTGTTGTTGCCATAATTGATTAATTTGTTTAAAAGATTAATAATAATGTTTATTTTTTTTTAGCTAACGCTTGAATCCCAATCTACACCAGCGGTGCCGTTGTGACCGGTGAGCTCGATCATGAAGTTCTTAGCAGCGAAGAAAGGCTTCAGCTCAACCTCGATCTTGATGTCCTTGGTGACGGGATCCTGGTTGATACCCTTCAGGCTGTAGTTCTCGATCAACTTACCGGGACCCTTGTAGTCGCTCAGGAAGTCGTGAACAGCCTGCTGCAACTCAGCCTTAACAGAAGAGTTCCAGTTGATGAATGCCTCGTCGTTGAAGAAGTTCTGGAATACCTTACCGATCCAGTCGAACACACGTACGATGGGATACTCCTGCAGACCTGCGGTAGCACCGTTGTAGAGTGAACGGTTAGAGAATGCCATGGTGCGGCCATCCTCCTCGACCATGGGAACAACACCCATATCGATAAGAGAAGCCAACTCGCTCTTCTTCAGGTTGAAACGAGCACCCTTGACGTTACCCAGTGTACCATACTTCTTACCTGCAGCACCCTGAGCGATGACGAGCTCCTCGGTGTTTGACATCTTACCTGCCAATGCAGCAGAAGCGGGGATGTAGAGGTCGTCGTCCTCGTTGGCCAACTCACTCTTCTTACGACCCATCAGGTAGTTAGCAGTCATTACGACGTTAGCCATGTAGGTATCCTGGCTCTGGAGGTTAGCGTCATCGAGCTCATCCTTCAGCATTGAGAAGCTCTGGCTGTCCTTGAAGTCGGTAAGCATAACGACCTTGTTGCGAGCAGCAGTCTGACCCCACATACGTACGGTGTCAGCATCGCCCAGGTAACCAGGAACAACGAGCATAGAGTAGTTGTTCTTCAAGCTCAGACGATCGTAGTACTGCTCCAGCTCCTCACGGATAGCGATGGTGTCCTCAGAGTCGTTGTATGAGAGTTCTTCCTTGTTGACGTTCATCAAGGTGATGCAGTCAACCTTGCCCTGTCCGGCGTTGCTGAAGAATGAATCCAGTGCACGGTAGGTCACCTCGAGGTTGCGCAGCTCATCGTGAACAGCGAAGAGGTTGTTGCTGAGGTTCTGCTCTGCCTTCTGGCACTTGCCCTTGAGGTCCTCGATGATCTCCATAGCGTCCTCACCTCCCTGCTCCAGGATCTCGAGCCACATGTTGAGCTCGTTCTTCAGGCGCTTGCGGGTGTCAGCGTATGTATCCTCGCTGAGGAATACATTCTTGACAGCCTTGCGACGGGGGTCCATGTTCTCAACGCCCTTGATAAGACCCTTGAGCAGCTGGAAGCCACCCAACTTATCCAAGCCAGCCAGACCGCTCTGCAACAACTCGGCAGGGTTCTGCACTTTCTCGGCTACTTTTGCTTTCTCTTTCAGCTCGACTGCCTCGGGAGCAGCGGCTTCTGCTTTCTTCATTTCTGTTGCCATATACTCTTTATTTTTTTATTTTACATTACTCTGCCTCCTCCAACTCTGCGAGCAGAGCCTTGAGAGAATCCTTGAGAGCTGCCTTGCTTGAAGCGTCCTTGAGGGCGTTGCGCAGTGACTTGTTCTTCTCCATCTGGCGGATCACACTGTTGTAAGCGTCAATCTTGCCCTGAGTAGCGCTCATAAGTTCGCTCTGAGCGATGAGAGCCTCGTCGTCGAAGTCCTTAACAGACTTGAACTCATAGTTCTCGTATACTGCGCCACCCTCCTCGTTCTCGAGAGCGATGCCCTCCTTGCTGGGCTGGTAGTGCTCGAATACGTCCTTCATGCTCTTAGCCTTGAAGCCTTCGCGCTCCTCGTCGGTGTTGGGAGCCTCGTCGGTAAACTGGTCTGCGTAGAGAGTTCTGTTCTGGGGGAACTCGATGATGCCGTCCTGAGCCTCAACGTCCAGCACCTTACTGATAACGGTTTTTCTTGCCATAATACTTAAATTTTATTGTTATTAATACTTGTTTTTCTTTTTTGGAAGTGAAGCGTTAACTTCCCTTTTTATTCATCCGGACTATCGATATCCCACACGATCTGCTTGTTAGCCTCGTCGTACTTCATCGTCACCTTGTCGCCGCCATTGACGTCGCCAGAGATGATGAGTTTAGAGAGAGGACGACGGATCTCCTTACGGATGATACCCAGGATGGGACGAGCACCATAGTGCTTGTTAAAGCCCACCTTAGTAACATACGCGCGCGCAGAGTCGTCAATCTCAAGCGTGATGTTCTGTGCCTCAAGTTGCTTGAGCAGGTTCTTGATGTGGATGTCGAAGATGCGGTTGATCATGGCCTCGGTGATGGGCGAGAAGGGGATAATCTCGGTCAGACGAGCCAGGAACTCAGGACGGAAGTTGCCCTGCATCACCTCAAGCATCTGGTCGTGGGTAGGAATAATGTTCTTCTCGAAGGAGTCGAAGATGTAGTCGCTACCGATGTTAGAGGTGAAGATGATGAGCGCGTTAGAGAAGTCGCCCACGCGACCCAGACGGTCGTGCAACTTACCCTCGTCGAGAATCTGGAGGAAGAGGTCGAAGACGCTCTTGTGAGCCTTCTCAATCTCATCGAACAGTACGACGCTGTAGGGATGCTGACGGATCTGATTAACGAGCAAACCACCCTCTTCGTAACCCACGTAGCCCGGAGGTGCACCATAGAGCAGAGCCACACTGTGCTCCTCCTTGTACTCTGACATGTCGAAGCGAAGCATAGCGGTCTCGTCGTTGAAGAGGAAGTTAGCCAGTGACTTGGCCAACTCAGTCTTACCAGTACCGGTGGGGCCAAGGAAGAAGAATGAACCCATGGGCTGCCCCTTCTTGTTGAGGCCTGAACGTGACTCGTAAACGGCGTCGAGGATGCTCTTGCAAGCGTGATCCTGACCTACGACGCGCTTGTGGAGAATCTCCTCAGCGTTGCCAAGACGCTCGCGCTCCTCTGACTGGATGTTACCCATAGGTATACCGGTCATCTTAGCCACGATGTCGCGGATAGCGTCGCGCTGCAGTTTGTCCTGCTTAGCGGGCTTCTCACCTTCGGTGACGAGGTCAGCCAACTCGTTCTCAACCTTTACGGATGCCATAGCACGGTCGATGAGGTCGATGGCTGAAGAGGGAAGACGACGCTCGGGCATGTAACGCTTAGCCAAGCGAACGATTTCCTCGGGAACATCCTCCTCAACGGGCAGGTTGTGATAGGTAGCATAACTCTCGCACTTGCTCTTCAGAATCTCGATGGCCTGAGCCTCATCGGGCTCCTCCACGGTAACCTTCTCGAAGTATGCGGTGAGCTCCTTGTCCTTCTCGATGTCCTTGGTGTAGCCGTCAACGGTAGTGGTCAGGATGGCCTGTACCTCGTTCTGCAGCAACATCTTCTTCAGTCCGGGCAGGATGCCGCTCAGGGTGCTTGACTTATCCTCCACGCGGTGGAAGTTTTCTATTACAATGACTGACTGGGGCATGGTTGCCAAACTCTCAGCCACCTTCTTGAAGCGATCCTCAATCTCGCCCTTGTAACTCACTCCCTGACTCAGAGAGATAAGGTCGAGCTCGTAGGGCTGCAGGCCAGTCAGAGAAGCGGGAACGGTCTTGTCCTTGATGCGACGCAGCAGACCGTGGATAAGGCTTGTCTTACCTACACCCGTCTCGCCGACGATGAGGATATTGGCATTGTCCTTACGAGCCAGCACGTCGATGATGCTGCGCAACTCCTTGTCGAAACCGATGATGTCGGTGTCGAGGGGCAGGTCGAGCATAGCGGTACAGTAGTCGTTCTCACCACCAGCAGCGGCAGCAGAAGTGCCAGCACTCTTGGTGGCTACGGCAGCGGGAGCCTTGCCCTCGCCCAGGGTAGCAACGACCTTGTCAGCCTTGAGGGGCATGGTTTTGAGTTGCTCATGGGTGAAACCGATGCCGGGAGTCAACAATGCAGCCAACAAGCATACAGGGTTGCCACCCTCGATGCCGCGCTGGTCAGCCAGGTTCTCGGCCTCCTTGATTACCAACTTTGCCTCACGAGAGAACTCTGCCTCTTTCATGCCGTAAGGCGATTTGTCACACTGCTGGATACGTACGTCGCACCAATCGAGCATGTAGTAGTAGTCTTCGTTGAGGGTATCCTCGATGAAGTTTACCATACCTGCACTCTTGTGCAACAACGCGCGGAGAAGATGAGCGGGCTCAATCTTCGGGGACTTGTTGTCCTTCGCAAACGACTCTGCCAGATGCAGCATGTCGAATGGGAAACTTGACAGATACTCTGAATACTTGTCCATTGTTGTTCCGATATTAATGTTAAGGGGTTATATTAATTCACAATTTATAATTCACAATTCACAATTTATAATTCACAATTCACAATTCATAATTCATATTTTTTTTTCAATCCGCAATCCACAACTCAATGCAGCAATGTGCCAACCTAATTGTGAATTGTGAATTATGAATTGTGAATTGGTTCGAGGAACGCCATCGGCACGTAGGCTGTGGCAATGGTCATGAAGTCGTTGATGATGATGGCCACACGCTGCTGCCCACGATAGCGGGAGACGCGACCTACGACGCCGGCAAAACTGCCCTCGGTGACACGCACCAACTGACCCGTCTCGAAACGGTGATAGGTGGGAGGCACGATGATGACATCATCAGCATCGGCCTCGCAGAGGATGTGCAGGCTTTGCATCTGGTCGAAAGGAACGACAAGCGGGGTGCGAACCAACTCACCCGTGGCACGGGACTGCGTGTAGTAGAAACGCAGGAAGGGCAGGTTACCGTTGTCGTAGACGAAGGTGCAGACCTCCTCCTCGGTGCCATACACGAAGAAGATGTTGGGCAGACGAGACACCAGCATGCGCTTCTTCTTACCCTTGATGACCTTCTCCGTCCAACGCATGGGGCAATATGCCACACCACCGTGCTCCACGATGTAGGTGTATGCCTTGAGCTCGCGACCGTATGTGGTACGAACGGCATACCATTTTCTTGACGAGTTAGCGTCGGCCTGGAAGCACGACTCCGTCAAGTTGTTACATGGGGGGGGTAACTCGTTGATTCCTATTGACATAGTTGGTGGACACCCGAAATCCGGCATTTCCAGAATGGGAATAGCACAGGGCGATAAGGCCCTGGCATGGAGGACTTACTTGGCCTCCTCTTAAGTTCACATTAGCCAATGTAAACATGATCTATTCAACCGCTAATGGTTGATACTGAGAAGTTTCACCCTATGCTAGAAAAACTTGTTCGGTGTGAATAGTAGATTAGTATTTTCCGCATTAGGTTGACATTGCAAAGTTAAGAAAAAATATTTTCTAACCATAATTTTTTTTCAAAAAAAACATAGAAAATGCGATTTTTTTAAAAAAAGTAAAGTTTTTGTAATAACAAGGTTGCTAAAAGGCTTTCTAATGCCATTATAAAAACCGTTGGCGTCCAAATATCGGATGAGTAACTACTCAGGTATCTTTGTTTTGCCTTCGGCTAACGAAAATTAACCGAAAATTATCCGAAAATTTATTCGTGAATTCTACACTTTGCGGTAAAAAGTAAAATTTACGGAATAATTGACTACGTCGAGCTAAACCTTCACGGACAATTCACGGGCATCAACGTTAAAATAAATATTTCTGAGCATACCTGAGTAGTTACTCGGATGATCCTTTTTCCTAAAGTGTGTAAATCAGGGGTACTGTGTTGGCAATAAAATCGTTATGCAGGGAGTATTCTCTACGCCACGGCCGTGGCGTACAAACGTCTCGGGCGTGACGTATATACGCCACGGGCGTGGCGTATATACGCCTCGGGCGTGGCGTAGAGATTTCATGCGAAGGAAAATGGAAATGGAAGCATGGAAAAACAAGATTTGAAGGTAGGGGAAATGAGTATGCTTTGCGCGAAAAATAGCCCCCTAACCCCCGGCTTTTGGCTTCGGCCAAAATGCGGGGAATAAGAATAAGAGCAATGTTGATACTACAATTTTGTTATAAAATGGCAGAAAAATGGGCAGGAAGTGCCAAAAATGTGGAGGCTTGGAAGTAGCCTCCACACATATAAAGTACTGAATGATAGTTTGTAATAAAGATTGTGGAGGGTGGAGGCTTGTTTTAACTTTCTAGGAATGCGCGCGTGCATGCGCGCGTAACCTTAAATTTCCTATTTTTGCTGATTACTTGGTCTTCATCTTGCAAAGATTCTGTCAAAGATATATCACTCTTGCGTTAATACACGAACGATGAGCCACCCATGAACTCACGCAGCAAACTGGTGCGAGGCACATCGCTGGCTGGGATGGGACGGAAGTAGCGGAGGAACTTGCGCAGGCGACTGGCCTCGCTGTACTCCGGTTCGCGCTCGCTAACCTGCTCGAGGATGGGCATCAACTCGGTGCGCAACACACCCAACTCGAAGAGCAAGGCACTATTGAATGTGGCATCAGCATTCTCCTGATAGGGCGTGATCCATTTGCCCTCACCAGCCGTCACGCTGGGACAACGGCGAATGGTCTCAAGGGCAGAATAGCCACGGTAGTTATAGTCACGCAGGATGCGGCGAAGGAGACGAATGTCGACGGTCGGCACGTAGTTGTGGTCGTCGAGCGCCACTGTCGTGCAGGCCGACACGTAGATGCGGTATTTATCCTCCTCAGGTATCTGCTGCGAGAAGAGTGGATTGAGGGCATGGTTGCCTTCGAGGATAATGATGTCGTTATCGCCAATCTGCAGTTTGCGTCCCTCAAAGACGCGCTTGCCGGTCGGGAAGTCATAGCGAGGCAACTCCACCTCCTTACCCTCCAGCAACTGCTGCATCTGCTGCTGGAAGAAGGCAGTATCGACGGCTTCGATACACTCGAAGTCATACTCTCCATTCTCGTCCTTCGGAGTGTCAACACGATTTACAAAATAGTCGTCCGTGCTAATGGTGTGAGGACGCAAGCCACAGGCCATCATCAGGATGGACAGGCGCTTGCTCGTGGTGGTCTTACCGCTACTACTGGGACCTGCTATGAGCACCAGTTTGGAGCCACGCTTCACAATCTCGTCAGCCATACTGGCTAACTTCTTCTCCTGCAAGGCTTCACTGACATTGATGAGTTCCGTAGCACGCGACTGACGTACGGCAGCATTCAACTCTCCCACGGTGCTCACACCCAGAATGGACTGCCAGCGATGATGCTCGCGAATGACGTCGAGCATCTTCATCTCGGGCTTGAAGGGAGCCAGTTCGGCAGGATTTTTGATGGAAGGCGTACGGAGCAGCAAGCCCTTTTCGATTGGCATAAGTTCGAACACTTTGAGCATTCCTGTCGAGCCCAACAGGCAACTGTAGAAATAGTCTATCGTGTCGCCCAAGCGGTAGTAGTAGGCATAGAGATTAGCCTGCTCTTCCAGCAGGAGAGCCTTACTCTCCATACCCTTGGAGCGGAACAAGGCGATGGCTTCTTCGATAGGACATTGCTCACGATGGATGCTCATGTCGGCCTCCACAATCTCGTGCATACGCTGCTCGACAGCCTTAATATCTTCTACTTCTATATCTCTGCCAATCTGAAGTTCGCAGTAGTGTCCACCGCTGAGAGGAGCACAGATGAGCAGACGTCCACCGGGGAAGACGTCCTCCACGGCCTTGGCCAGCACGAGGAACAGGGAGCGTTCGTACACCCTCATGCCCGAAGGCGAAGTGAGGTCGAGGAACTCCACATCCTTGTTGTTATAGAACGTGTATTTCAGGCCCTGCACCTTATTGTTGACGCGGGCACTGACAGGACCGTATTTCATCTCGATGCCCGAAAGGCGGTAAACGTCCATCAGGGTGGAGCCTTTGGGGATGGAGAGAGAAAAAGACGAAGACCCTCTCCGGCCGCAAGCGGCCACCTCCCCCATAATGGGGAGGGTTTTAGATAGATTTGTCTCAGGAATCTTTATTCTGATGGTCAGCATCTCACGATTATTGTTTTCCATAAATGTATTTGATTTAATAAGGACTGTAAAGCAGCCAAATCTATATAATCCCTCCCCTATCGGGGGAGGTGGCCGCTTGCGGCCGGAGAGGGGCTTTGAGAGGGGGCTTTGAGAGGGGCTACTTATTCAGCGTCCAGGTCTGTCCGTCCTTGGTGTCCTTGATCTCGAAGCCGAAGGCAGCAAGGTCGTCACGTATCTTATCGGAGAGCGCCCAGTTCTTCTCGGCCTTGGCCTGCTGGCGCTGCTCGAGAATCATGTCGACAACGTGACCAAATGCTTCCTCACGAGCCTTGTTGCTTACGCCGCTGTCCTCCTGCAAACCAAGAATGTCGAAGGCAAACGTCTTGAACACCTCGGCCAGTGCCTGAGCCACCTCGGCGGTGATGCTGGCCTTCTTGTCGATGGCGGTGTTGATGAGACGACAAGCCTCGAAGAGGGTGCTGATGACAGAGGGTGATGCCAGGTCGTCGTTCATGGCGTCGTAGCAAGCCTGACGCAGGGCGTCCACCTGCTTCATCTCTATCTGAGGCTGGCCCTTCACCTTCTGACCTTCCTGAAGACGCTTCAAGGCCTTCCATCCGTCCATGAGACGTTGCAAGCCCTTCTCTGCACTCTGCAGGGCCTCGTTGGAGAAGTCAACCGTAGAGCGATAGTGTGCCTGGAGAATGAAGAAGCGGATGGTCATGGGCGTATAGCCACGCTCCAAGCGCTCATGCTCGCCAGCAAAGAACTGGGGCAGCGTGATGAAGTTGTTGTATGACTTACCCATCTTCTTACCGTCGATGGTAATCATGTTGTTATGCATCCAGTAGTGCACCATCTGATCGCCCTGACTGGCCACTGCCTGTGCTATCTCGCACTCGTGGTGAGGGAAAACAAGGTCGAGGCCTCCACCATGGATGTCGAAGTGATCGCCCAGGTACTTACGGCCCATCGCCGTACACTCGCAATGCCATCCGGGGAAACCGTCGCTCCACTTCGAGGGCCAACGCATGATGTGTTCGGGCTGTGCCTTCTTCCAGAGGGCGAAGTCTGCCTGGTTGCGCTTCTCGCCTACTCCTGCCAACTCACGGCTGGCATCTTTTATGTTATCGAGTGAACGGCCAGAAAGGATGCCATACTTATGATCCTTGTCGTACTTCTCCACGTCGAAATAGATGGAGCCGTTCGACTCGTAGGCATAGCCATTCTTCATGATCTCATCCACCAGTTGCTGCTGCTCGATGATGTGGCCACTGGCATGAGGCTCGATGCTGGGAGGCAAGCAACCCAGTGCATCCATGGCCTCGTGGAAACGGTTGACGTAGTACTGTGCCACCTCCATAGGCTCGAGTTGCTCGAGGCGCGCCTTCTTGGCAATCTTGTCCTCACCCTCATCGGCATCGTGCTCCAAGTGGCCCACGTCGGTGATGTTACGAACGTAGCGCACCTTGTAGCCAATGTGCTGCAGATAACGGAACAGGAGGTCGAAAGTAATGGCAGGACGGGCGTGGCCAAGATGAGCATCACCATAGACGGTAGGACCGCAAACATACATACCAACTCTGCCTTCAACGAGCGGACGGAAGAGTTCCTTCTGTCGGCTCAGCGTATTGTAAATGAGTAAATCTTGTTTCATAATTTATAGACTATTTAGCGACAAAGGTACAAATTAATTCATAATTCATAATTCATAATTCATAATTATTTTGTCATTTGCACGGATTTTTGTACTTTTGCGGCCAAATCATTTACAATTTTACAATTTTCGATTTACTATTTATTTGTTTATTGAATGATTTATAGATTTAAACCGACAGAGATGAAATTAAAATATTTCAGCAGTATCATCACTTTCGTGAAGAATATACTGTTGGCATACCTTATTTATATGGTGTGCCGTATCGTTTTCGTATGGGAAAACTGGGGACTCTATGGCCCTACGCTCTTCGAGAACAACTTCTGGACATTGCTGAAAGGTTCGTTGCAGTTCGACACTTCTGCCATTCTCTACACCAACTCGTTGTATGCCTTGATGATGCTCTTCCCCTGTCATTGGAAGGAGAGAGAAGCCTGGCAAAAGGCTGCACGATGGGTGTTTGTGGTAGTCAATAGTTTGGCCATCATCATAAACCTATGCGATGCCGTCTATGTACAGTTCACGGGACGCCGCACCACAACGACGGTATTCTCGGAGTTCTCTAACGAAGGCAACCTCTTCAGCATCTTCGGCACCGAACTCTTAAGGCACTGGTATTTACTTCTTATAGGCATCCTTTTAATAAAGACCCTATGCAAAGTCAGCGGCAGATCCACCCCCAACCCCTCCCTCGTAGGGAGGGGAGTAGATACTGAGGCCTCCCCAGTATTGTCGTTAGAAGAGATGTCAGGAGTAAGACTATCTACTCCCCTCCCTGCGAGGGAGGGGCAGGGGGTAGGTCCGGTGGGTCCGGTAGGTCTTTACTATGCCATCCATGTGCTTGCCTTTGCTCTTTACATTCCCTTGATGATTGCCGGTATGCGCGGCGGCTTCACCACTGCAGTTCGACCCATCACCATCAGCAATGCCAACCAATACGTAGCCCATCCTTCCGATGCTGCCGTGGTGCTCAACACACCCTTCTCGCTCATCCGCACAATCGGATCGACGGCATACCCCATACCCGAATACTTTGAGGCAACCGAGCTTGACAAGATTTATTCTCCCATCCATTCTCCTGAAGATTTACTGAAGGTACAACCTGCTGATAGCCTCATCAGTGAGAATAAGCCGACAAGCAGCATGACTCCACCATTCCAAAAGAAGAATGTCGTGGTTCTCATCGTGGAAAGCTTCGGTCGCGAGTTTATAGGTGCTTATAACCAACCTGATTCTGCAGGGTTCTCGCTCGAAGCAGGTTACAAGGGTTATACCCCCTTCGTCGACTCCCTCTATCAGCATTCTTTATCCTTCGATTATACCTTTGCCAACGGACGAAAGAGCATCGATGGTATGCCCAGCGTGCTGTCAAGCATACCGATGTTCATCGAACCCTTCGTGCTGACACCCGCCTCTATGAATAAGGTGAGTGGCCTGGCGGGCGAACTGGGCAAGGTGGGCTACAGCTCAGCCTTCTTCCACGGCGCAGAGAATGGAAGTATGGGCTTCCAAGCCTTTGCACGCAGTACAGGTTTCCAAGCGTACTACGGTCGCGACGAATTCAACGACGACAAGCGATTCCGTGGCGATGAGGATTATGATGGCACATGGGCCATCTGGGACGAACCTTTCCTGCAGTTCTATGCCCTGAAGATGACGGAGATGAAGCAACCCTTCGTCACCGCCGTATTTACGGCATCGAGCCATCATCCCTTCGTCGTTCCTGAGCACTACAAGGACATCTATCCCGAGGAGGGTGACAACCCTTTGCATAAGTGCATCCGCTACACCGACTACTCCTTGCAGCAATTCTTTGAAACTGCCAAAAAGCAACCATGGTTCGAGAACACCATCTTCGTCCTGACGAGCGACCACACCAACATGCCCGACCACGATGAGTATAAGACTGACTTGGGCCTTTTCGGTGCACCCATCCTCTTCTATGATCCCACAGGTCAGCACTTTGCTGCCGGACGTCGTCATTGCATCGCCGAACAGATTGACATCATGCCCAGCATCCTCGGCCTTTTGGGTTACGATCGTCCTTACGTGGCCTTTGGTCAGGATCTCTTCCACACAGCCGACGAGGATCTTTGGGCCATCCATTACAACAGTGGCGTCTACCAACTTGTCAAGGATGATTGGATGCTGCAGTTCGATGGCGAGCACGTCAAGGCACTCTATAACTTCAAGAACGACTGGATGTTACAGCATGACCTTCTCAATAAGTATCCTGAGGTACAGCGTCAGATGGAGCGCCTCGTCAAAGCCGTCATACAAAGTTACATGACTAGAATGAACAAGGACCAATTAGTGGTAGGATCTTATGAATAAGAAAATAAGCATCATAACCGTCACCCGCAATGCACTCGACGATCTCAAAAAGACTGTTGAGAGTGTCTGCCAAAGACGCTTGTCGGCACTCTCGAATACCTTGGGCAAAGCCTTGAGGTAGGCTTTAACAAACTATACCGCTCGCTCATCCCCACCTCGCTCATCAACAAGATCCGTACCCACAACTACAAAAGGATGAACCAGTAAGTAATTGAAGTTTAATTTAAGCGTTCTATGTCGTCATACATCTTTTGCAGGAAGGCCTTGGCTCGAAGTAGGTTCTTGCCTTGTGACGCACCCTCATCGATGACAATACGATCGGATGTATAGTCGTAAATGATACTATTCTCTTCGTCCACCATACCCATCACATTGGGGCAGCAGAAAAAGGCAAAGTGAGGCGCTTGGCTGTCGAGCATATTCTTTGAATAGGTAAACTCGGAATGGTCAATGCCAAGCATAGCGAGGAGCGTGGCAGCCAGGTCAGCTTGCATGCCTATGGTGTCAATCCTACGCTGTCCCGACACGGCTCCACCCGCCATGACAAGAGGAATTTGGTAACGCCACAGTTGGTAGTTGTCAATATTGGCAGGATAGCAACCTAAGTGGTCGGGCACCAATACAATCAGTGTGTTATCCCACTCCGGCAACTTACGCATCTCGTCAATGAACTGCCCCACGCAATGGTCGGTATAGGCAAAGGCATTGAGCGCAGCATCGTCAAAACCGCTCGTATAGGGTACCTCGAAAGGTTCGTGACTGCTGGAGGTTTGGATGACAGTAAAGGAGGGGGAGGCTTTAGGTTGGGAGGTTTTAGGTTTTAGATTATGAAGAAAGTTATCAAACACAAACTCGTCATGCACGCCCCATTTGCCTGAACGCTGTTCGACGGGGAAGTCATCTTCCGATACGATGCTTTCAAAGCCTGTATTCAGCAAATAGGAACGCATATTGGTGAAGTTGGCATTGCCACCATAATAATAATGCGTGGAGTAACCCTCGCGCCTTAGCGAGTTGGCAATGGAATAGAGATGGGTTGTCTTATGAGAGACCTTCATCAAACTCATGTCCGGCTGTGCAGGAAAACCACTCAGGATGGACACCAATCCACGGTCGGTACGGAAACTGTTGGCATAGAAATTAGTGAAATACACACCCTCACGGCAAAGGCTGTCAAGGCAAGGAGTCACACCCGTTACCTGCCCTCCATCATCCATGATGCAACGGGAGAAACTCTCTAAAATAACGAAAACAATATTAGGATGATCTACTCCCTCACGGAGAATAGGAACAGAAAGACTATCAGATGGTTGAAAAGACGAACTATCTTGATGAGTAGCCATCATTTCCTTCCAAATTCTGTCAGCCTCATCCGTCTCCATAAAACGAAACTTACTGCCGTAATCCGTCTGAAACGATACCGACTCCATAAAACTGAACACGGGATTGACAGCAGCGTGGTTCAAGCGCATATTCTGGCTGAAATACACACTGCCAGTATTGTTGGTAGCCACGCCAAATCCTCCACGGATGGGTATAATAAAAATACCACCTAATAACAACAGAACAAGGGTGGAAAGAATTTTGGGAGTTAAAGAAGATGAAGGAGTTAAGGGAGTTAAAGACTTTTGATGAAAGGTCAAAAGTAAATGTTCTACTCCCTTAACAGCCAGTTTATACACTCCCCACGTCAGCACACTCACACCTGCCACACCCATAATCATTTGAAATGCCGTGATGCTAGCCATCGCATCGGCTGGTGAGGTTGCAAGATAGAAGAGCGAAGTAGTGTCAAGCGGAAAACCCCAATAAGGATAAAGGGCTATGTTGGCCACGATGGCCATCGATAATAAAAATGATTCAAAAGCAAGTACAATCTTGAGCGCTCCTTTAACTCCTTTACTCCATACCCCAACGATGCACAACAAAAGTGGGAGTAACGTGAGATAGGCACCGACTGCCAGGTCGAGACGAAGTCCGTGCCACACAACATCCCACACATCACCTGCACTAATCCCATCCATTAATTCCTTGTTCACTCCCAAAAAAAGGAATTTGCCAAGTACACCCACCAATGTCCAAAAAAGGAAAAGGCAAGCGGGCAAAGCTAAGCTTTGAAGAATTCTTTTAACTTTTATGTCCATTTATCCATATTTTGCGCCCAAAGTTACGAAAAAAAACGGAAAAAGCATAAAGGAGTGTTCTAAAATTTGTATCTTTGCACTATGGCAGCAAATACATCCGCTCACTACACACTTAACTGGTGGGAAAGATTGGTTTATGGACTTATCTTTTCCATTGCATATTTGTTTTCTCTTTTGCCGTTGTGCATCCACTATCTTTTCTCCGATTTCATCTACTTTATCTTCTACAGATTAGTGGGATATCGCATCAAGGTGACTCGCATGAACCTCACTGCTTCTTTTCCTGAGAAGAGTGAGAAGGAGATCATCGACATCGAGCGTCGGTACTATCACTTCCTGGCCGATTATATCGTGGAAACCATCAAACTGATGTCGATGAGCCGAAAGCAGATCAAGAAGCGCATGACGTACGAAGGCTTCGATCTCATCAACGATGCTGAACGCAACGGACGCTCCGTGTCGCTCTTCTTGGGTCATTACGGCAACTGGGAGTGGATAACCAGTATGGGACTTTATGTCCTACCCAGCACATTTGGCGGACAGGTGTACCACATCCTTGAGAACCGCATCTTCGATAAACTGATGCTCTACATCCGCGAACGACTGAACACCATCTGCGTCCCCATGAATGAGATACTGCGCAAACGATTGGAATGCGGCAAGAAGCAGCAACCCATGGTAATGGGTTACATCTCTGACCAAGTGCCACTGTGGAACAGCATACACCACTGGCTACCGTTCCTGCATCACGACACCCCCGTCTTTACGGGAGCAGAGAAGCTTACCAAGCGCTTCAATGACATTGCAGTTTACCTCGACATTTCACGTCCCCGACGCGGTTACTATCATGTGAAGATTGTGCCTCTGTACGAGGGTGACACACGTAATATTCCTGACTTCGCCATCACTGATGCCTACTTCAAGGCGTTAGAAAAGACCATTCAGCGGCAACCCGAACTCTGGCTCTGGTCGCACAACCGATGGAAGAGAACACGTGAGGAGTGGGAAAAGAGAAGGACCCCCCAACCCCCTTTAGGGGGAGATAACATGTAAGGGGGCAGAATGAAGAAGAACGTAAGAGTAACAATACAATAATTAAATCATAAGCATTTCCCCTGTTTGTCTCCCCCTAAAGGGGGTTGGGGGGTCTACAATATGAAAACTATACATATAATCACACCCGTGAAGGACAGTATCGAGAGTACTGAGCAGACGCTGCGCGCCATTAGCGAAAGCCGCATCAGTATTCCCCACACCGTTACCGTCTACAACGATTACTCTACGCCTGAGAATACCCAGCGACTGACAGAATTATGCCAATCCATGGGTATCGAACTCATTAACCTGAGTGAGTTGACCGACCATCCCTCGCCTAACTACCTGTTTGTATTGCGACGTTGTCAGAAGCAGTGTGTGGCAGAGGATGCCGGCTTGCTGATCGTGGAGAGCGACGTGACGGTGGAACCGCATACGTTGCAAGGCCTTGTGGATGGTGCATTGGAGCGTGATGACTGTGGCATCGCTGCCAGTGTGACGGTGGATGAGAGCAAGCAAGTCAACTATCCCTACGGCTATGCTGCCAAATGGACAGGCGTGGTAGACAGTAAGAAGCATTGTTCCTTCTGCTGCTCATTGCTCACTCCTACCCTGCTGAAAGCCTTCGACTTCGAACAACTCAATCCTGAGAAGAACTGGTTTGACGTGACCATCTCACACGAGAGCCTCAACGCTGGTTTGCACAACTATCTGTTCTGCAACCTGCCCGTTTTGCATCGTCCGCACCAGAGTCGTCCCTGGAAGCAACTGAAATACAAGAATCCCTTGCTCTACTACTGGCGCAAGTTCACTAAAGGTTTTGACAAAATATGAATCCGCTCGTTTCTATCATCATACCCGTCTATAACATGGAGGCATACCTGGCCGAGACACTCGACTCAGTGTTGCAAACCACCTACTCGCCCATCGAGGTGATTGTTGTCGACGATGGGTCAAAGGACGGTTCGGCTGCCATTGCCGAAAACTATGCTGCCAAGGATGAGCGTGTGCATTTCTTCAAACAGGAGAATGCTGGTGTTTGCCGCACACGTAACCATGCTGTGGAGGAGGCGAAGGGCAAGTACATACTACCTGTTGACAGCGACGACGTCCTCATGCCCGACTTCGTGACGTGGGCAGTTGGTCAACTCGAAGGTGATGATGACATTAAGGTGGCTGTGCCTGGAGGTGAGTTCTTTGGCAACCGTCAGGGGCGCTGGAAGCTTAAACCCTTCTCACTGCGTGCCCTGGCTCATGATAATATGATTCCCTGCACCTCACTCTATCGCAAGAGCGACTGGGAGCGTATCGGAGGATACTGTGAGACGATCATCGCACGTGAGGATTGGGAATTCTGGATCAATATGCTCAAGGATGGTGGTAAGGTGGTGCAACAGGATGCTGTGGGATTGCGCTATCGCATACGCGAAGGCAGCAAACGCATCACCGACCGTAAATACAAGCATCACGTCATCGACGTGCTCAACAAGCGGCATGCAGAATTTTTCAAGAGAGAACTGAATGGCCCATTACGCTACCAGCGTTCGTGGTCGCGCTTCATCAACTTCTTTGCCAATCTTTTCTAATAGAAAAATAAATCCATCAAAAAATCGAATTATCGATCTATCGAATCATCGAAAAACCGAATCATCGAAAAACCAATAATATCATGAAGAGACTTTCAACATTACTTTACTCCTGCGCCATCGCTTTGGGTGTACAGGCACAAGTTCCAACCATCTCTCCCCTACCCCAGCAAGCGAATTGGGGCGAAATGGCTTTCAAGAAGGACGTACAATACAAGCTCGTAGGCGATGCCCAAGCTGACAAGGACGCCTTGGAGTTGCTGAAAAACAATCTTAATGTGACAGAGGCAACCAATCAGTCATCCATCACACTGACCATCGGCGAGAAGGGCGACAAGGCCGTTAAGAAATACACCAAGCAGATTCCTGCTCACGCTGAAGGCTACTACCTGAAGGTAACACCTAATGAGGTAGTCATTGCCGGTAACGATGAGAGTGGTACCTACTATGGTGTGCAGACATTCCTGCTGATGGCCGAGCAACAGCAGGTGATGCAGGTAGAGATGACCGACTGGCCAAGCGTGGAGTGCCGTGGTGTCATCGAGGGTTTCTATGGCAATCCATGGAGCCATCAGGATCGTCTGCGTCAGTTCGATTTCTATGGCAAGCAGAAGATGAACACCTATGTCTATGGTCCTAAGGACGATCCCTATCACCGTAAGTTCTGGCGCCAGCCTTACCCCGAAAAGGAGGCAACCCTGTTGCGCGAACTTGTGGCTTGCGCCCGTAAGAACAAGGTGCAGTTTGTATGGGCAGTGCATCCCGGAGTGGACATCAAGTGGAACCTGGAAGACTCTATCAACGTGGTAAAGAAACTCGAGAGTGTCTACGACCTCGGTGTGCGCACCTTTGCTGTCTTCTTCGATGACATCTGGGGCGAGGGTGCCAAGGGCGACAAGCAGGCAGGCCTTCTCAACTATGTGACGGACAATTTCGTCCGTAAACACAAAGACGTACAACCCCTCATCATGTGTCCCACCGAGTACAACAAGGCGTGGGCTGGCAAGGAGTATCTGCCTACGTTGGGCGAGAAGATGTATCCCGAAGTGCGCATCATGTGGACGGGCAACTCGGTTGTCGACATGATCGAGAAGAACGATATGGAGTGGATCAACGGTCAGATAAAGCGTAAGGCTTTCATCTGGCTCAACTATCCCGTCAACGACTATTGCCAGAGTCGCCTCTTAATGGGTAAGACCTACGGCAACGGACTCGACATCAACGATATGGTAAGTGGTTTCTGCTCCAATCCAATGGAGTATGCCGAAGCCTCGAAGGTGAGCCTCTACAGCATTGCAGACTACACCTGGAACATGCCCAAGTACGACAGCGAGGCATCGTGGAAGCGTGCGATGGAATACCTAATGCCTACCAGCAAAATGGCATTCAGCTACTTCTGCATGAATAACGTGGATCTCGGCAAGACGGGACATGGATTGCGTCGCGAGGGTGAGAGTCCCCTCTTCCTGAAGAGCGGCCAACCTATGGGCGACTTCATGATGCTGACCGCCATGGCCAATACTTTGCTGGTAGATAGCGTCAACAACCCCGAGATGCTGAACGAGATCAAGCCTTGGGTGGAGAGCATGCGTCTGTTGGGCGAACGCGGTTTCCAAACTGGTCTCATGACTCAGGCACTCAGTGCCAACGACAGCGTGGCCTTCATCGGTCACTACAAGGCACAGGCAGCCATCGAGCAGGCTCAGAAGGCCATCACCAGTCGCAACTACGAGGGCTCTATCGTCAAGGCAAAGCCCGTGGTGAGTGGCGATGTCATCACGCCCTGGGTTAACGAACAGGTAGCCTCTATGATCAAGGAGTATAAGAAGAAGTACACCTATGCCCTTGATGCCTTCCCCGTGCAGGTCATTCCTGACGGCGAGTATTTCATCAAGGTGAACGGTCAGTACCTCACCAATGCCGAGGCAGGTGCCGATCGTGTAGGCGATGCTCCCGTCTTCCAAGCCGAACGCGATGTCATCAATCCTCAGCGTCAGCAGTGGGTCATCGAGCTCGACGTCAAGACCGAGCGTTATAAGATCACCAACAAGCAAGACGGCCGTTACATCAACGAGATTGGCCGTTTCTGGAAGAGTAAGAATAATCCCTATAGTGCCGATTGGAACACCTACATCATTGTGAAGAAGGTTGAAGATGTCAACGGGGTAAAGACTACACGATTCAGCATCCAGAATGCAGGTCTTGGCGGCAAACAGTTCTGGAACGTGGATGGCGACCATATCACGACACAGAAGGACGAACAGTTTATCTTTGAAATTGAAGCCATAAAATAAGTAAAAAAGAAAAGAAAAAGAATATGAAAAAACAACTCTTAACAGCCATGCTGGCTTGCGCCGCAATGGGAACGAACGCCCAAACCAGCATTACTCCCGATGTGCTTTCTACCCTCGAGAAGGCACAAACCTCCAACGCTGCCGACCGCGCCTTGCGCAACGTCATAAGCAGCACCAGTATCAACAAGGTGGCACTTGATATGCAGCACAGCAGTGCAGCTACCGACACTTATTTCAGTCTGGAGACTAAGAACAGCGGCATCAGCGACCAGCAGTCGAGCGGCCGTTGCTGGCTCTTCACTGGCCTCAACGTGTTGCGCCACCAGGCCATGAAGAAGCTCGGCACAAGTAACTTCTTTTTCAGTCAGATCTACTCCTTCTTCTACGACCAGTTGGAAAAGAGTAATCTCTTCCTTCAAGGCATCATCGACACCCGCAAACAAGCCATCGACGACCGCGAGGTGACCTGGCTGTTCGAGAACCCCCTCTCGGATGGCGGTACGTACACCGGTGTGGCCGACCTCGTCAGCAAGTATGGCGTGGTGCCCCAGGAGGTGATGGCCGAGACATTTGTCAGCAACAGCACCAGCGAGTTCAACAGCCACCTCAAGCGCAAGCTTCGCGAGATGGGTATTCAGTTGCGCGAGAAGGCAGCCAAGGGTGCCAGTCAGAAGCAGCTCGAAGCCGACAAGGTGGAGATGCTGAAGACTGTCTACCACATGCTCACCCTGGCTTACGGCGAACCCGTCAAGTCGTTCACCTGGGCTCCCAAGGATGCCAGCGGCAAGCAGATAGGCGAAGCCAAGACCTACACGCCCCAAGAGTTCTACAAGTACCTGAGCGACGGCACCGACCTCAACGCCGACTATGTGATGTTGATGAACGATCCCTCGCGCGAATATAATAAGGTGTACGAGATTGAGTACGACCGCCACCTCTACGATGGTCACAATTGGCTCTACCTCAACCTCGACATCGAGGAGATCAAGCCCCTCTGTATTGCCTCCATCAAGGACAGCTGCCAGATGTACTTCTCATGCGATGTGGGCAAGCAACTCAACAAGGCCAATGGCTTGCTCGACATCAAGAACTACGACTACGACTCGCTCTTCGGCACTACCTTTGGTATGAACAAGAAGCAGCGCATCCAGAGCCACGACAGCGGTAGCAGCCATGCCATGACGCTGATGGCTGTCGACCTCGATGCCAACGACCGTCCTACTAAGTGGAAGGTGGAGAACAGTTGGGGTGTCAGCTATGGTTTCGCTGGTCATCTCATCATGACCGACGAGTGGTTTAACGAATACATGTTCCGCGTGGTGGTCAACAAGAAGTACCTCAGCGAGGCACAGAAGAAACTGCTCCAGCAGAAGCCCGTCAAGCTGCCCGCATGGGATCCTATGTTCATGGGTGAGGAGTAGAAAATTGAAAATTGAAAATTGAAAAAATAGAATGAAAATGAAAAAATTTAGTTTTGGAGCAACTGTTTTAGCAATTCTCCTTTGCGCTTGTCAATCAAAGGAAAAGGAACAGCAGTACACCATTACCGCAAGCATGCAGGTATTTGAGGATAACGGCATTGTAGTAGATTCTATCGTCTTGATGGACAGCGAAGGTAATAAGCTACAAAGTGCCACGAACATAAAGAAGGAACTCAAGATGAAGGGTACGACGGACAAGTCGGAATTGGCAAGCCTCGTACTATACATAAAGTATGGAGAAAATGAAGAAGAAAATCACTCATCGAATGTAGACTTTATACTCGAACCCGGCGACATCGTGATGGATACGGAGGCTGGCCTATTCAAAGGCACCCCTCTTAATGACGCCGTATGGAAGTTTCAGCAGAACATTTACAATGCATACCAAAATGGAGGAGAGGGCATAGAGGAAATCCTGCGCCAATATGTCAACGAACATAAGGATGATGCCAGTTGTCCTTTGATAATGAGCACCGACGTACCAGATCTGGTAGACGCAAGCGTCATGAGCGAACTGTGGGAGATGTGCTCGGAGAAGAACAAACAGACGGAAGCAATGCAAGCATTAAAGGCTAAGATTGATAAGAAGAGTCTCACGGCAGCTGGCAAGAATTTCACCGACTTTGAAGCAGAATACGATGGCAAGGTGCAACGCCTTTCCGACTACGTAGGCAAGGGCAAGTACGTGCTCGTTGACTTCTGGGCAAGCTGGTGTGGTCCCTGCCGTCAGGAAGTACCCAACATCATTGCTGTCTACAACAAGTACAAGGGCGACCGCTTCGAGGTTCTCGGTGTGGCTACATGGGATGAACCCGAAGCTACGCTTAAGGCCATTGAGGAAGAAGGCATCAAGTATCCTCAGATACTCAATGCCCAGCGTGCTGGCAGCGATGCCTATGGCATTGAGGGCATCCCCGAAATCATCCTCTTTGCTCCCGATGGCACAATACTCATGCGTGGCCTCCGTGGCGACGACATCGAGAAGGCTGTTAGCAAAGCCCTCGCTGGCGAGTAACTAAACAATTAATCAAATGATGCCCCAATACTCAAGTTTACTGAGTAGATGGGGCATCTTTATTTTTCTTGCGTTTTATACATCCTTCGCTATCCTACCAACCAAACAATATCGCCTTGACGGAAAAGATGGTCGGCTGTGGCAATGGAGAGCGTGCCATCCTCCATTTCTATACCTATGACAATACTGCTCAACTGCTCACGAATGTTGCTTTCAAGGATGGTTTTGCCTAGGAAGGGGGAGGTGGCATCGATGGTGAGACGATGGATGTGAAGTTGCTTGTCGGTGCTGTCGTCGGGAAGTACTTCCATCTCCATACGCTTGGCAAAGGCT
Organism: Bacteroidaceae bacterium; assembly: GCA_045629085.1. Lineage (GTDB taxonomy): Bacteria > Bacteroidota > Bacteroidia > Bacteroidales > Bacteroidaceae > Physcousia. Next base: position 99,182 of record JAZQQO010000052.1, on the reverse strand, counting down.
TCCATACTAGCATCATCACCTACTACCTCCACGATGTCGCGAGGGAAGAGCAGGGAATCGCCGGCGGGAATATTGATGCGACGCTGACCACGCACGATGGCCACGATGATGACGTTGTCCTCACGGCCAAACTGTAACTCGGAAAGGCACTTGCCACCCCACGCAGAGGCATCAGGAAGGGTGAAACGTGCAATGTGAAGGTCGCGCCCGTGAAGACGGCGTGCGTAGCTGGGATTGCCTTCATTCTTGGTCATGATTCGATCACGACGGGAGAGATTGTGACGGAAAGTACGTTCTATCCTGATGCTGTAGTACTTGATGCGACGGCTGCTCAAAATACCCATCACCACCAGGGAGGAAAGCATGATGTGCCATACCCACCAATAGGGCGAAAGGAAATTGAAGATGTAATAGACAGCCCATGTAGCCAACGAGAAACGTATGAGCACGGTAATCCAGAAGAAAGTCTGTTGCAACTTTCCCTGAGCGCGTATAAACATTGCCTCCACGGAATGGTTCTTGCGCATCACGATAGGACGCAGGAAGGGTGAAATGATGGCTAATGTGAGCAAACCACAGATGACATTGCCTGGCCAATGGGTGAAGACGCTGCGGCAGAAGGGCAACACGGAGGCGAAACTTAACATGATGGCAGCAACGGTAAGGATGTAGTAAGCTATCGTCTGTCGCAACAACTGCTTCAGCAATGAACGCCAAGCGGCCATGCAACCTGCCTTCTCCAACTGCTTTTCCTTGTCGATGAAGAGTTTCTTACGACTTGCTTTTTCATGGTTTGCATCATCATTGCCACGTCTATCGATAGCCTTGATGAAACTGCCGGGAATGACCTTCTCCACCAGTCGATAAGCAGGTTCGGCTGCCTTTATCATATAAGGTGTGAGGAACGTCGTAATGATGCTGACAGCCACCACAACGGGATAGAGAAATTCGTCTGTTACCTTGAGCGACACACCCAAAGCTGCTATGATGAAGGCAAACTCGCCTATCTGTGCCATCGAAAAACCACTCTGCATGGCACCACGAAGGTTCTGTCCCGAGAAGATGAAACTCATCGTACCGAAGATGCTTTGTCCCAAGATGATGCTCAGCACGATGACGAGAATGGGTAGCCAGTATTGCAGCAGAACGGCAGGATCTACCAACATGCCTACCGACACGAAGAAGATGGCTCCAAAGAGATCCTTAACGCTGCTGATGGCATTTTCTATGCGCTCTGCCTCAACCGTTTCGGCCAAGATGCTACCCATCATGAAGGCACCAAAGGCAGGGCTATAGCCAGCCTTAGAAGCGAGAATAACGAGCAGGAAACAGAGTCCTACAGATACGATAAGGAGCGTTTCTTTGTTGATGAATTTACTGTTACTTTTCAAATATAGTGGAATAATAAATATTCCCACCAGAAACCATAAAGACAATATGAAACCTAATTGCAACAAACTCATGACCAATGCTGTTCCTTCGAACTTACGGCTCACAGCCATGGCCGATAGTACCACCATCAGTAAAATACCTAAGATATCCTCGAGGATGAGCACACTCATCACGCCTTTGGTAAACTTCTTCTGTCGAAGGCCAAGGTCATCGAAGGCTTTATAAATAATAGTGGTACTACTCATGGCCAGCATTCCACCCAGAAAGAGGCGGTTCATGCTGCTCCATCCAAATAGCCATCCCACACCGCTACCTATACTGATCATGCAAGCCATGATACACAGTGCAGAGATGACAGGGCCGAAGCCCATCTTCAGAATCTTCTTGAAAGAGAACTCCAATCCCAGAGCAAACATCATGAAGATGACGCCTATCTGGCTCCATACCTCCACGCTCTCCATATCGTCCACGGTGGGCGTATAGGGCATGTGGGGGCCAGCCAGAAAGCCTGCCACGATGTAACCCAATACCAATGGTTGCTTCAGACGCTTGAAGATGATGCTTACAACGCCAGCAACGATAAGGATAAGGGCAAGGTCGGTAATTAGGGTTGGCATAAGGCCTCTCCCCCCGCCCTCCCCGTCTCGGGGAGGGAGCTCCTTATACTATAGGGGGTAAAAGGATTTTGTTATTAAAAAGAATTTTTTCACTCTCTACGTTTGCCCGTTGGCAAAAGTTCCTTCGCTCGGGTGCTGCCTGCTATGCAGCTCTACTTTTTGCCCGTTGGCAAAAGTCCCTTCGCTCGGGTGCTGCCTGCTATGCAGCCCTACGTTTTGCCCGTCGGCAAAAGTCCCTTCGGTCGGGTGCTGCCTGCTATGCAGCCCCCTCCCCGAGACGGGGAGGGCGGGGGGAGAGGCTTTTTTTTACTTACTCATCTCCAGCATCCTATTGATAGGACGGATTGCTTTCTCAGCCACTTCGGGATCCACCTCGATGGATGGCCATTCGTACTTCAGACAGTTGTAGAGCTTCTGCATGGTGATGAGCTTCATGAAGTTGCACTCGTTGCACGAACAAGTGACGGGATTGCCATTGGAATCCGTCTGCTCGGTAACCTCGGGAGGAGCAGGGATGAAGGTCTTGTCAGGACAAGCCTTCTGCATCTCGTGCAGGATGCCGCTCTCGGTAGCCACGATGAACTCAGTGGCTTCGTCCTCCTTGCTGAACTTGAGCAGAGCTGCCGTACTGCCTGCCTTGTCGGCCAACTTCACCACAGGACCTTTACACTCGGGATGCACAAGGATCTTGGCAGTAGGATGTGCCTTCTTCAACTCCAATATCTTCTCGACCGAGAAACGCTCGTGCACATGGCAAGCACCATGCCACAACAGCATCTGGCGACCGGTGATACTATTGATGTAGGCACCCAAGTTCTGATCAGGGCCAAAGATGATCTTCTCGTCTTTGGGAAGGCTGTCCACTATCTTGCGGGCATTACCGCTGGTCACCACGATGTCGGTGACGGCCTTGGTGGCTGCTGTGGTGTTGACGTAGCTGATTACGGTGTGGTCGGGATGTGCATCGACAAAATCCTTGAACTCCTTGGCATCGCAACTCTCGGCCAGCGAACAAGAGGCATTGAGGTCGGGCACTAGCACCACCTTGTCAGGACAGAGTATCTTGTTCGTCTCGCCCATGAAGTGCACGCCACACATCACGATGATGTCAGCATCCGTCTGTGCTGCCTTCTGTGCCAAAGCCAGTGAATCGCCAATGAAGTCGGCAATATCCTGCACTTCGCCATCGGTATAGTAGTGCGCCATGATTACGGCATTCTTCTCCTTACACATGCGGCGAATCTCGGCCTTGATGTCCGTACCTTCAGGAATGGGTTCACCTACGTAACCCAACTGCTTCCACTTGTTATCAACAGTAATCATATAATTAATCTTTTATTATTTTTTATTAAAGAGAATCTTTTTAATGATGTTATTATCCTGTGCAAAGCGTTGATAAGTTTTCAGCGTTTTTCTTGCACGGTAAGTTATCATTTTGAGGTTTTTCCTTTTCTACATTTAATAAACAATTAACGTGCACAGCACTATCTTCTCATATTTCGCTTTTTATAAAGGATAGCCAGATAGTTTTGAACACATGTTTATAAGTGCAAAGTTAATAACTTTCGTTTAAAAACTCGGTATATAACTGCGTAAAAGTGTGTAGAAAAATATTTTTTAAGTTTTTGCTAACTTATTTTGTGGTTTGAAAATACTATATAGAGTGCCTTTTTTGTATACTACCAAATTATTTATGCATTATTTTTGGAAAAGTTTTAGTAAACTTATCCACTACTTTTGAACGGATTTTGTATCTTTGCAACGTAAATAAATAAGGTATGTATAGGAAACTGAAGGTAACGGAGATGAACCGTCTGAACGTGGATGAGTTTAAAGAAGCTGAAAAACTGCCACTTATCGTTGTTTTGGACAATGTTCGCAGTACTTATAATGTAGGTAGCGTCTTTCGTACTTGCGATGCTTTTCGTGTAGAAATGCTTTGCTTGTGTGGCATTACGGCTTGTCCACCTAACATAGAGATCCACAAGACGGCATTGGGTGCCGAGGACAGCGTTGCTTGGCGGCATTTCGACAGTACCATGGATTGTGCAGAATGGCTCAAAAAAGAAGGCTACACCTTATTATCCATAGAACAATGCGAAGGTAGCACCATGTTGCATGAGTTTGCCATAGATAAGGGAAAGAAGTATGCCGTGGTGATGGGTAACGAGGTGAAGGGTGTGCAGCAGGAAATTGTCGACACCAGTGATGGTTGCATAGAGATTCCTCAGTTTGGTACCAAACATAGTATGAACGTGTCAGTTACGACGGGTATGATAATATGGGAGTTTGCTAAGAGCGCATTATGAAGTTATTTAACGTACATACCCACTATCCTGCTCAGCATGGTGAGGAGGTTATTCTGCAGGATGTGAACAGCGTGGGTGTGCATCCATGGAAGGCAGTAGAGGTAGATGATAGCGTTATTGACAACATTGTTCATAACTTACAAAATGATGTGAATCACGAAATTAAGGCCATTGGTGAGTGCGGTTTGGACAAGTTATGCACAGTACCTTTGCAGAAGCAGATAAATGTTTTTCGACAGCAAGTGTTGATAAGTGAGCGCTTCAAGCTTCCTATGATTATTCATTGCGTAAAGGCAATGGACGAACTTCTGGCCATCAGGAAGGAGCTATCCCCTACCCTACCGTGGGTGTGGCATGGATTTCGTGGCAAGCCGCAGCAGTTGCTGCAACTTATCAACAATGGTTTCTACATTTCCTTCGGATTCAAATACAATCGTGAATCCTTGATAGCGTGCCCGTTAGAGCGAATGTTTCTTGAAACGGATGATGATTTGCGCCCTATTCAAATGGTTTATGAACAAGTGTGCAAAGAATTGTGCATAACACAAGAAAGACTGGCAGCAAGCATTGCTGATAACTTTTTTTAATCATCATTTAAGTATAGTTGATCACACAAAACATCATGTATTTCAACTACATCTACACTAACAAATGATAATGAGCTATACTTCAATTACATAGCAATAATATCCAACTACATTTAACTACACTATTATGTAAAGTATGTTTACTTTTTTGGATATTTACCTAGCTTTCGTCATAAAAATTGCTGGCGTATAGGTCAAATTGCTTATATGGAAGTACTGCAATGATATAGCGCTTAGAAAAAAATGTTGCAGCAGCACTTTCTTGTACGATAACTATCGTACACATGTACAATAACTATCGTACGGCTGTACAATAACTATCGTACAAGAAAGTACTGCTGCATCTGTATGACTCTTTCCAAGCAAGGTTGGAGAGGGTCTTTACTTAGGTTGCTTACCGATGTAAGCCAGGATACCGCCGTCTACGTAGAGCACGTGGCCATTGACTGCATCAGAAGCCTTAGAAGCAAGGAATACAGCAGGGCCACCCAACTCGCTGGGATCGAGCCAACGGCCAGCAGGTGTCTTAGCGCAGATGAATGAGTCGAAGGGATGACGGCTGCCATCAGCTTGCTTCTCGCGCAAGGGAGCTGTCTGGGGAGTAGCGATGTAGCCAGGGCCAATGCCGTTGCACTGGATGTTGTACTCACCATACTCAGAGCAGATGTTGCGGGTAAGCATCTTCAAACCACCCTTAGCGGCTGCGTATGCACTTACCGTCTCACGACCCAACTCTGACATCATAGAGCAGATGTTGATGATCTTACCTTCGCGACGCTCCATCATTTCGGGCAACACAGCGCTGGCGCAGATGAAGGGTGCAACGAGGTCGATGTCGATGACCTGCTGGAACTCGGCACGTGCCATCTCGTGCATGGGGATGCGCTTGATGATACCGGCGTTGTTGACGAGGATGTCGATCTGACCTACCTCAGCGTGGATCTTCTCAACGAGAGCCTTTACACCTGCTTCGTCGGTTACGTCGCATACATAACCCTTCACGTTGGTGATGCCTGCCTCCTTATAGTTAGCCAAACCGCGCTCCAGAGCTGCCTCATTGATGTCGTTGAAGATAATCATGTTGGCACCTGCAGCAACGAAAGCCTTGGCAATGTTGAAACCAATACCGTAAGAAGCACCGGTAATCCATGCATTCTTACCTTCGAGTGAAAATGGATTGTTCATAATGATTTTGGTTATTAGGTTATTTTATTTTATTTTATTATTTTTGTCGATGTATTGAATTATCGATAATTTGAATAATTACTCTCTTCTGCAAATTTACAAACTCTTTTTTACATATAAAAAAAAAGCATGGAAAACTTTCGTCTTCCATGCCATTTTTATGGTAGTAATACCTTATTATATTACTTTACGAGATACTTACCAACCTTAACGCTACCGTCACCGTAGGTGCGCTTAACGATGTTAACACCCTTAGCAGCGCGTACGATCTGACGACCGTTGAGGTCGTAAACAGCTACGTTAACGAGCTTGTCTGACTTCACATTCTCAATACCAGTTTCGATTGCCTGCTTGTAGTCGAAGTTATCAGCACCGCCTACGAGGTAGATAGCGAAGTTATTGATGAAGATGTGAGAATCGCTGGTAGAAGCGTGAGCACCGATGGTCAGCTTACCATCGAGAATCTCGAGCAGCTCATCCTCAGCGGGATCGATGGGATTACCCTCCTCATCCTCGGTAACCTCGTTACCCTGGTCGAAGAATGCATTGATGCGTGCAGATGACATGTTCAGGTTGGGGAATGTCTGACCGTTGTTGGGAACAGGCATCATAACGATGTCATCGTCATTGCTTGTCTGCCAGAAGAAGTAGCTATCCTCATGGTAGGTGTCGCGCTCGCTGACACCACCCTTCAGGATGTAAAGACCTGCGGGCAGGTTCTCAATGCTCTGCTTGATGGTGTAAGAACCACCCCAGTTGCTGGCCATTGCCTCAACAGGATAGTCAGCTGACTTGTGATCGCTCCAACCGGTTGACCAAGTGCTCCAACCTGCGATGTCCTCGAATGTCCAACCGGGACATGCAGCACCCTGGTATACGGTGTGCTCTGCCTCCTCGTCGGAAACGAGCTCCAAGCTCTGAGCAATCTGCTCCTGAGCTGTCTGGATATAGATGTTAGAGTTCTTCAGGAAGAATGAGAAGTCGTAAGTACCATTGCTGATTTCCTCGCCTTCCTCGTCGTACTGTGCTTGGAAGAAGCTCTCCTTCTTAGCGGGATCAATCATAGCAGTGTAGTACTTAGCGGTAGCGATCTTCATCAGCTTAGCAGCCAACAAATCGTCGTCAGAGATTGCCTCGTCAACGCTGTTCAGAATCTCAACATCCTCCTCTGACAACTCGGCGTTCATTGACTCGATGGTCTTCTTAGCCAACTCAACACGATGAGTAAGAGCGGGGATACCTGACTGACCAACGCCGGGGTTACCACCCTCGTACTTCACACCCTTCATGTTGTTAACCATGTTGAGGTTCTTCTTCATGATGGCTGAAGCCTCCTGCATCTCTGCCTTGTCGGTGAGCTCCTTGTCCTTATAGGTTTCGTAGGTCTCCTTCAGGATAGTGTAGCACTCAAGACGTGCCACCTTCTCGTCAGCGTTGTTGAGAATTGCCTGCTCAACCTCACCGCCTTCAATGCGAAGACCGTCGTAAACGTCAACAGCATCCTTGTAATCCTTAGCACCCTGCAGTGCTTCCTTAATCTCTTCAATAGCTGCATTGTAGTCAGAAGCGGTGTGCATGCCGAGAGCTGCCCAGTTGGTGGGAGCTGCATCATCGTCCATGTACTTATCCATTACAGACTTCAGATTATCGTAATCCTCACCATCGTAACGAGGATTCTCATCAATAGTACCATAGTAGAAGTCGTATGTGGGTTCAAGTGCTGCCCACAGATTGCTCTTGCTGTCGATACCAGCCAAGTTGGGCAGATACTGGAACTTCACGTTAGCGAGCAGCCACTCACCGGTACCCTTGAAGCGGAAGCCATAGCGACCTGTCTCCTCAATAATGACGTTGATAGCTTCCTTGCCTGCACCTGAAACGGCATCCTTACCACCGTTTACATTTACTGCACCGGTGTAAGCTGCTTCGTTCTGCCAAACGATGTCACCCTCGTTGCCTTCCTCGTCAACCTTGAAGATGGTTACTTCCTTCATGGTAGCACCGTTTTTCCACTGTGCCCATGCGAATGACAACTGATACTTGCCGGGGTTCTCAATCTCAACAACCTCTTCGCCAAGACCTACCTCGTACTGACCGTCACCATCCCAGTCACGGCTGTAGAGAGCAGCGGTGAAATCACCACCTTGAGCAAAGTCGGTGAACAGACGAGCACCACTACCACGACCCTCACCGGGGTTCAGAACATTACCACCGAAGGTCAGACGACCAGCAGTAGGAACAGTACCGTTGTTATCTTTCTCGAATCCTGCGTTGAAGATTTCGTCAGTTGACTGTTGGGGATCGAATGAGAACTTACCTACGTTGAAGGTAATCTTGTCATAGGTAGCATCACCGGTTTCGTTGGCAACCTCATAGTCGAGGGTGTAGTTGCTGTCAGCAAGCTTCTTGGGAAGCGCGATAACAAGAGTCTTGTCATCAGCACCTGCCTTTGCTGTCAATGTGGTTACATTGCCATCCTCGTCGGTAAGAGAAATAACTGAAGCTTCGGGATCAACAGTGATGTCGAAGGTAAGAGTAATCTCGCTGATATTGCCATCGAGGTCGAATGAACCATCAACGGGAGTAGAAGCCTCAAGGTTGGGAAGCTCACCAATGTGGCCTTCAGCTTCGATAGAAAGATCCTCGTAGGTTACCTCGTTCTCGAAACCGTAAACGGGCAATGCATCGCTGCTGTTTGAAGGACGCTTGTCAGCACCATACTGCAGGGGTGAATCCTCAGCGGGAGTGTAGCTGATGGTAGCACCCTCAGCATCACCTTCAGACAGGAAGAGGTAAACGAAACCGTCTGCCTGTGCCTCAGCTGAAGCAATCTCCAACTCAGCACCGTTCTTTACGACCTTGAACTGGTTAACATCGAGCTTCTGATAGCCACGCTTGTTAGCCTGTGCCAAAGCTGCGATGTTTGTCTGATAACCGAAGTCAAGCTTGATGATATTACCATTGAAGGTAGCTTGGTTGAAGTACTTGTCCTCCTCGATGACGATGTCGTCAATCTGGAACTGACCTGCATCATAAACGTTGATGATAGCGAAGTAGATTTCAGGAATAGTACCGTTCCAGAAGTCGCGGTAGGTCTTACCCTTGTTTGACTCGTCGATGCCAGCACCTGCCCAAAGTGACTCGGGAACGTTGTCGCCTACGATTGCACCACCCATCCAACTGGTGTTAGCCAATACGTCGTTGTAGGGTTTTGCACCATGGTTGAAGGCGATGAATGAAACGTGATGCCACTCGCTGGTGGGGATTACATAATCCTGATCCTGGTTCAAACCATAAACGGCACTACCAGCGGGGTTCACGAATGACTTGTCGAGCTGCTCAACACCCTTTGAGATGTAAGACTTGAGCACCTTACCTTCCTCACCCTTGAGCCAGAAGCTCATACGGTAAGACTTGCCCTCCTGAATGGGGAGGTTAGCCAGTTTGAAACCGCGATCCCAAGGATTCAACTTGTCACCGCTGTTCTCTGCCAGGAAGCAGAAGTCACCATTCTTGGGGTCGTTGCTGCTCTGCTCTACCCAGTTGTCCTGATCGGTGTGAGGATTTACCCAGTCACCGAACTCACTAAGACCGACATTGTTGGCAAACTTACAGTGATAAAGATCACTCTTGTCTGCATTCTCAAAGCCAATCTTCACGGGGAAGGTTACTTGCGCATACATTGAAGCTGCTGCAAAGAAACCAAGTCCCATTGTAAGTAAACTTTTCTTCATAATGAAAGATTGTTTTTGGTTAATGAAATTGGTTGATAGATAAAAAATATTATTTTTTGCTTTTAAGCGATTTTGGTTTTAGTATGCAAAATTAATATTTTTTTTATTTGTTAGTTTTAAATTTTGATACAATAGTTTAAAAAAATGCAATAATAATGCTATAATAGTGTTAAATAGGGGTATTTTCGTGCTATTTTTGCGTATTTGACGTGATTTGTAGAATTCTATTTCTGCTAAATTAAAAAATCTGCGTAATCTGTGTAATCTGTGTCAAACAATATATAATCGCAAAAAAAAAACAGGGGGCATGAACCTCCTGTTTCTTTGGTTGGGCTATCCGGTTTCGAACCAGAACTAAGACGACCAAAATGTCTTGTGCTACCATTACACCATAGCCCAATCCTGTTAGCCTCCTTTCGGATTGCGGGTGCAAAGGTAATACATTTAATTCATAATTCAAAATTCATAATTCAAAATTTTCGTATCTAATGGCGAAAATAATGTTATTAGACACAGATTTCGCAGATTTCACAGATTTTTATTCTCCAAAAGATGTAAGAGATTAATCTGTGAAATCTGCGTCTAAAATCTTTGAATGCTTATTCCTCCCTCCATTAGTATTGTAACTCCTCCCCTCGGGGAGGTCGGGAGGGGGCTTTTACTTCACAATCAGCAGGAAGTACTTCTTCTTGCCTTGCTGCACGAGGATGTACTTATCGTCGAGAAGATCAGCGGTAGTAATCATCTGGTCGAAGGCTGCAAGCTTCTCCTTGTTGATGCTGACACCACCACCCTGAGTGAGTTTGCGCATCTCGCCCTTTGAGGCAAAGCATTGTGCCTGCTCGGCTACGAGATCTACGGCTTTGATACCTTCACCCTCGAGTAACTCGCGTGACACCTCGAAGTGAGGAACGCCTGAGAAGACATCGAGCAATGTCTGCTCGTCGAGCTTCACAAGACTCTCCTTGGTGGCTTTTCCAAAGAGGATGTTTGAGGCTTCGAGAGCTAATTCATAATCTTCACGGCTGTGTACCATGACGGTGACTTCCTCGGCCAACTTCTTCTGTAGTACACGGCGACCGGGATCCTGCTTGTGCTCCTCGATGATGGCATCGATGGTTGACTTATCGAGTGAGGTGAATATCTTGATGTACTTCTCAGCATCCTCATCGCCTACATTCAGCCAGAACTGATAGAAGACATAGGGAGTGGTGCGGTTACGATCGAGCCAAATGTTGCCCTTCTCTGTCTTGCCGAACTTCTTACCATCAGCTTTGGTGATGAGGGGACAAGTCAGTGCAAAGGCCTCGTTCTCGTTGCCCAATTTGCGACGGATAAGTTCGGTACCAGTAGTGATGTTACCCCACTGATCGCTACCACCCAACTGCAGGCGGCATCCCTTCTCCTGATAGAGGTGCAGGAAGTCGTAACCCTGGAGCAACTGATAGGTAAATTCGGTGAACGACATACCATCCTGTGCCTCGCCGTTAAGACGACGCTTTACAGAGTCCTTAGCCATCATATAGTTTACGGTGATGCACTTACCAATCTCGCGAGCGAAATCGAGGAAGGTATAGTTCTTCATCCAGTCGTAGTTGTTCACGAGTTCTGCCTTGTTCTCGGCATCGCTGTCGAAGTCGAGGAAACGGCTCAGCTGTGCCTTGATGCAACTCACGTTGTGTGCAAGGGTAGCTTCATCGAGCAGGTTGCGCTCCTGGCTCTTACCGCTGGGGTCGCCAATCATACCTGTGGCACCACCTACGAGTGCGAGGGGCTTGTGGCCGCAACGCTGGAAGTGACGCAGCATCATTACTCCGCACAGGTGACCAATATGAAGACTGTCGGCAGTGGGGTCAATGCCCAGGTAGGCGGTGGCCATACCCTTCTGCAACATCTCTTCTGTTCCGGGCATCATCTGGTGGATCATGCCTCTCCAAGTTAGTTCTTCTACAAAATTCATCGATGTATGTTTTTATTTGATTTGTTCGATAATTCGATAATTTCTTTAAGCCGCTTTGCGGCTGCAAAGTTAAATAAAAAAATCGGCATTACACATTGTAACACCGATTTTTCTTATGTTTTAGGTTTTCTTTTACTTTACCTCCCAAATATCATTGGTTTCGAGTAGCTCGGCAAAGCTGTGATAGGGCTTCTTACCCTTAATCTCTTCAATCTGTGCATCTACACAGTCGTTGTACGTAGGAGCTTCCACATCGCGGATAACGCCCAATGCCACGGGGAAACCATCGCCATTGCCCATCAGGGCGAGCTTGAGCTGCAGGGTGTTGTCTTCGCAGTGTGCGTCGTGCACGAGTACGTCGTCGATGGTGTAGGTCTTTCCATCCTCGTTCTCCTTGTTGAGTTCTACAACCTTCAAGCCGAAACCAACCTGTACAAGGCCAAATTCTTTGTTCTCACCGAATACGAGGGGCTTGCCATGCTCTACATAAATGGCGTTCTTCTCGCGACCAGCCTTATCGTACACGCCGTCGTGGGTGCCGTTGTTGAAGATGACGCAGTTCTGCAGTATCTCACACACGCTGCTACCCTTGTGGGCGTATGCCTTCTTCAGTACGTCGATGGTGCCGGGAGCATCGGTGGCAACGGCACGAGCGAAGAAGTGACCACGGGCACCGAAGCAGAGCTCGGCAGGACGGAAAGGATCCTCAACGGTTCCGTAGGGGCTTGACTTGCTGACGAAACCACGGGGAGAGGTAGGAGAATACTGTCCCTTAGTAAGACCGTAGATACGGTTGTTGAGGAGAATCATATTGAGGTCGATGTTACGACGGTTGGCGTGGATAAAGTGGTTACCACCGATGGCCAAACCATCGCCATCGCCACTGATCTGCCATACGGTCAACTTTGAATTAGCCACCTTACAACCGGTGGCGATAGCGGCTGCACGACCGTGGATGGTGTTCATGCCTTAGGTAGCCCTATAGTGAGGCAGACGGCTTGAACAACCGATACCTGAGATGACTGCAATATCGTTGGGAGCCACGCCAATCTCTGCCATTGCCTTGTGCAGCGAAGCCAGGAAGAAGTGGTCGCCACAACCGGGACACCAACGTGGTTGTCCTTTCTTATAATCTGAAGCTGTATATGTTGACATAATAGTATGCTTTTTTTGTTTTTCGAGAGATTTTTTTATTAACTCGATTCTTCGATTCTTCGACGTTTCGATAACTCGATCATTCGATAATTCGATTCTTCGATCATTCGATGTTTCAATTTTTCGATAAGATGATCCCTCGATAATGTCGATTAGATTAATTTATTGAATGCCTCAACGAGTTCTGCGACCTTGAAGGGCTGGCCCTTTACCTCATTATACTGAGCGGGAACAAATCCGTCTACCTTCATGCGAAGCCATCCGGCCAACTGACCCATGTTCTGCTCGGCTACGACAACCTTGGGGTACTTCATCATCACCTCGGCTGTGTTCTTGGGCAGAGGATTGATGTAGCGGAAGTGTGCCATGGCTACTTTCTTTCCAGCGGCACGCATCTCGTCCATAGCGGCACGCAGGTGACCATAGGTACCACCGAAGCCTACGATGAGTAATTCTGCATCGTCCTTGTCACCAATAACCTCGAGATCGGGTACGGGGATGGCGTCAATCTTTGCCTGACGCTTGCGGGTCATCAGGTCGTGATTCTCAGGATTGGTGCTGATAGCACCTGTCTTGTCGTCCTTCTCCAATCCACCGAGAATGTGCTCAAAGCCTTGACGACCAGGAACTGCCCAATAGCGAGTACCGTTCTCAGTACGCATGTAAGGTGTCCAGGTTCCCTTCAGTTCCTCGGGAACGTAGGGAGGATTGATAGCGGGATATTCGGCGAGGTTGGGCAATTTGAATGCACCTGAACCGTTGGCTACGTAAGCGTCGGTAAGCAGTACGACGGGAGTCATGTGCTCGAGGGCAACCTTCGATGCTTCGTAAGCTGCGTCGAAGCAGTCAGTAGGACTCATAGCTGCCATGACGGGCATGGGCGACTCACCATTACGGCCGAAGAGTGCCTGCAGAAGGTCTGTCTGCTCGCTCTTGGTGGGAAGACCTGTAGCAGGACCACCACGCTGTACGTCGAGCACAACCAAGGGAAGCTCCATGATGACAGCCAAGTTCATTGCCTCGCTCTTGAGGCAGACACCAGGACCTGAAGTACTGGTTACAGCCAGGGCACCGGCAAACGATGCACCTACCGAAGAGGCACAACCTGCAATCTCGTCCTCGCACTGAACGGTGGTTACACCAAGGCTCTTGTGCTTAGAGAGCTCGTGCAGCACGTCGGTAGCGGGGGTGATGGGATATGAGCCGAGATAGAGTTTCAACCCAGCCTTCTCAGCAGCAGCGATGAAACCGTATGCGGTAGCTTTGTTGCCGGTGATGTCCATGTAGCGTCCAGGCACTTTGTTCTTTGTCTCGATGCGATAGACATTGGCAACACTTGAGTGAGTATTGTGTCCATAGTCGTAACCTGCCTGGATTACCTTGATATTGGCTTCTGCTACCCCAGCCTTCTTTGCGAACTTCTCGCGCAGGAAGTTGAAAGCTATTTCGAGGTCACGGTCGAAGATCCAGCAAACCAAACCGAGTGCAAACATATTACGGCACTTCATGATGCTCTTTACATCCATGCCGCTGTCCTTCAGACAATCCTTCACCATGGTGGTGAGAGGGCAAGCGATGACGCGATCAGGATCAACGCCTAACTCGCCGAGGTAATCCTCGCTCTGGAAGGCTGCCTTCTCAAGATCCTTAGGGCCAAAAGAGTCGGTATCGATAATGATAGCTGCACTGGGTTTAGCGTATTTGAGCTGTGTTTTGAGCGCTGCTGCGTTCATAGCTACAAGTACGTCGCAAAGGTCACCGGGAGTGTAAACCTGACCTGCGCCGATGTGTACCTGGAAACCAGAAACACCGGTCAGCGAACCTTGCGGGGCGCGGATGTCGGCTGGGTAATCGGGGAATGTACTGATACTATTTCCTACCGTAGCTGATACGGTAGAAAAGATGTTTCCAGCCAACTGCATGCCGTCGCCGGAATCGCCGGAGAATCTTACAACAACCGATTCTCTCTCCTTAATTTCTAATGAATCTGCCATAAGAAATAATTTTATATAAACTTTTTACCTTAATGAACCTATGTTTGTTTCGCAAAGATATGAATATTTGTTTATTTTAGAAAAAAAAAACGTCAAAATAATGTAAATTCTTATATTCTTTTGTCATTATGTAAGTAAAATAAGCAAAAAAGAAGAGTAAAAGCAACTTTTAACTCTTCTCTCTTTTAATCTTATATACTCACTTTTCTTTTTTCACTATTCACTTCGCGCCTTAGTGCGATTTGTACCCCCGCCGGGAATCGAACCCGGATCAAAGGTTTAGGAAACCTTCGTTCTATCCATTTAACTACAGGGGCAATGTTAATTCATAATTCACAATTCATAATTCATAATTGGCTGGCGCTTGGCTTTCGCCCTATGTTGTCGTTTGCTTTCGCTTTCGTTCTTCTTTTCGCTAGAGCTATGCCATTTCTTTTGTTCTTCCTCGTCTTTATACATTATATATAATATACGTACGTGCGAGGGATGTCCGTCTTGCTAATTATGAATTATGAATTGTGAATTATGAATTACTTTATGCCTTCTCCTCCTTCTTCTCATTCTTCTTGCTCATGGTCAGATAAGCAGTTGGAGCAGCGATGAAGATAGAAGACAGGGTACCGAAGATAACACCCAGGATCATTGCGAAGGCGAAGCTACGGATGCTATCACCACCGAGGATGAAGATGACAACCAGTACGATGAACGTGCTGACTGAGGTGTTGATGGTACGGGTCAAAGTGGTGTTCAGAGAAGTATTGAACAGATCCTTCTTGTCACGCTTGGGATGCAAGCCGATGAACTCACGGATACGGTCGAATACAACCACCTTATCGTTGATAGAGTAACCGATAGCGGTCAGCACAGCACCGATGAATACCTGGTCGATCTCGAGTGAGAAAGGCATCCAACCCCAGCACATGGCGTACATACCCAAGATAAGGATAATATCCAGAATCAAGGCTGAGATAGCACCTACTGAGAATGCTACGTTGCGGAAACGGATAAGAATGTAGATGAAGATGGCCACGAATGAGAGGATGATACTCAGGATAGCCTTGTTGGTAGTGCTGTCAGCTACTGAAGGACCAACCTTCTGGCTGCTGATGATGTTGCCACCGTTACGGAATGTCTCGAAGTCAGCATCCTTAGCCAGCATGTTAGCATTCTGCAAGGTGTTGAACAACATGGTTTCAATCTCGTTGTCAACCTCAAGACCCTCCTCGCTGATGCGGTAGTTGGTAGAGATACGGATCTTGTTGCCATCGGTACCCAGAGCGATGACGCTGGTGTTGCTTTCGGGGAATGCTGCAGTCAACTGCTGACGAGCCTCATCGAGCTTAACAGTGTTATCGAACTGAACTACATAGTTGCGACCACCAGTGAAGTCGATACTCTTGCTAAAGCCACGAACAGCCATGAAGCCGATGCTGATGATAGCGAGGGCACCAAAGATAGTGTAGCTCTTCTTCCATGCGCTCATGAACTTGAATGCAGTGTTCTGGAGGAACTTGCTTGCCAAGGGAGTGGTGAAGGTGAGGTTCAGCCACTTGTCCTTGCTCATGAATCCTTCGTAAACGATGCGAGTCAAGAATACTGCGGTAAAGAAGCTGATGCAGATACCGATGATCAAGGTGATGGCGAAACCACGTACAGAACCGGTAGCTACGAGAGCCAGGATGATACCAGTGATGATAGAAGTCAAGTTAGAGTCGAAGATAGCGCTGAAGGCGTTGCTGTAACCAGCAGCCAGAGCCTCACGGGTACGCATACCGCCTCTCAGTTCCTCCTTAGTACGCTCGTAGATAAGCACGTTAGCATCCACAGCCATACCGAGTGACAATACCATACCGGCGATACCACTCATCGTCAGAGCTGCCTGGAAGCTGCTCAATACACCGATGGTGAAGAAGAGGTTGAGGATCAATGCGCAGTTGGCAACCATACCGGGAATCAAACCGTACATCAGAATCATGTAGAGCATCAGGATGATGAATGCGATGACACAGCTCCACATACCCTGATTGATTGACTCAGCACCGAGTGAAGGACCAACGATCTCCTCGCTTACGATGTGTGCAGGAGCAGGCATACGACCTGACTTCAGTACGTTTACGAGGTCACGGGTATCCTCGGGAGTGAAGTTACCGGTAATTTCAGAGTTACCGCCGGTGATCTCGTTGATTACGTTGGGAGCGGTGTAAACGCGGTTATCGAGTACGATAGCGATGGGACGCTTGATGTTAGCCTTGGTCAAGGTAGCCCAACGACGAGCACCGTCAGCATTCATGGTCATGCTTACAGCAGGACGCTTGTGCTGGTCGTAGCTCTCAGAAGCGCTGCTTACTACGTCACCCTCCAGAGGAGCACGACGGCTGACCTCGGTAATCTTGATAGCATGAAGCTCGTAAAGATCGGTATTGTCAGCGGGCTTAACGCTCCAGATGAGCTTCAGGTTGTTGTCCTCCAAGATGGCCTGTACGCGCTCGTTGCTGAGCAGTTCGTTAGCACGATCCATGTCGTACTTGGGAGCCATAGCCACTACGCTACCACCGTAGTTAACGGGAGCGATAATGCTAAAGAGAGGATGGTTCTTGTCGTCAACCTTAGCTGCGGGAGCATCGTTGCTGGCAGCAGTAGCAGTACCGTTGAGTGCTGCAGCCATGTCGTTCTGAGTAGAATCGGTAGCGGTAGTGTCGGCAACCTCAGCTACCTCCTCAGCAGCGGGAGCCTCTTCGGCTACTTCATTTGCAGGAGCGTTGTTGAGCTCCTCAGCGAGTACACGATCAATCTGGTTCATTACGGGCATGATTTCGGGGCTCAGGTAGCACTCCCAGAACTCGAGGTTGGCACTACCCTGGAGCAACTTACGTACACGCTCGGGCTCCTTAACACCGGGGAGCTCAACCATGATACGACCCTCAGAACCTTCGAGGCGCTGGATGTTTGGCTGTGCCACACCAAGACCCTCGATACGGCTGGTCAGAATGTTATAGGCGTTCTCGATAGAAGAGGTTACCTCCTCGCGAAGTACCTTCTCAACCTCCTTATCGGTGCTCTTGGGAGTCACCTTGTCGCGGAGCTGCTGTGTAGAGAAGATAGCTGCCAACTTACCCTCACCAGCCAACTTGGTATAGTTGCTGATGAACATGTCAATCACGTCACCGCCATTCTTGGCGTTCTCAGCTGCTGCCTCCTCGATTGCCTTCTTGAAGTTCTCGTTGGTGGCCTCCTTGTGGTCAGATAGTGCCTTGAGCACATCGGGTACACCTACCTCGAGGATTACGTTCATACCGCCTTCCAGGTCAAGACCGAAGCCCAAACCAAGTTCGCGTACGTCCTTCATCGACCACAACAGGAAGGTGTCCTTCTGCAGTACTGAGTCCTGATAGTGCTCAGCAGCCTTCTGGCCTTGTGTAGCCGCAATCTCTTCAACCTGACTCTTGAAGTTTCTGCTCTTCACGGTAAACATGAGGTAGAAACAGCAAATAATGGTCAGTGCAACAGCAATTAGCTTTACAAATCCTTTGTTTTGCATTTCTTTTAAATTGTTATATTATTTTTTGATTTATTTCTGGATACACCAAAATTAGTGCGCAAAGATACGCATTTTTGTTTAATTATCCGCAAAAATCCCTAAATATTTAAGGTATTAGGGCGTATTTACTGTATTTTTACCCAAGAAATGAGCGGATAATGGTCGGAAGACTTAATAGAATTGTCAATGGTAGTGTTGTACGTCTTGCAATTGTCGCTCACGAAAATGTGGTCGATTCTGACCCAAAAACCTCTTTGGTTGTAGGAAATTCCGATACCTCTACCGCTTTGGCGGAAAGCGTTTGTGAGACAGCTCTTGATGCGTTGGTATGTATAAGAAATGGGGGTGTCGTTATAGTCACCGCACATGATGATATGCTGCCCGGGATTACGGTTGACGAATGCCACGAGGCTATCGGCTTGGGGTGCGCGGTAGGCATTGCTGGCGGTGAGGCGGCTACCGATGGTATGTCCACTCTTTTTTATACTCTCGTATTCTGGGTCGTCAAAATTGGCCACATACTCATCCTTTATTTCCGGCTTGAGACGATTGCTTTCAAGGTGGTTGTTGACCACGATGATGGTGTCTTTACCACATTGCACCTTGTACCATTTGCTTGAGTTTCCTGCTATGCCTTTTTCGAGATGAGTTGCATAGGTGAAAGTGTCCATTTCGAGGATAGGAAAGCGCGAGAGCAGGATGTTGCCATGATGCTCGTCATGAACGTATCCAATGCTGTCCATGTACTCAAGGAAAGCCTCTACGACAACACCTTTTCCACCCGATTCCTGCAGGCAGATGATGTCGGCATCGCTGTTCTTGATGTATTCTGTTGTAATTCTTTTTCCTTCCTCTTTATCTTCCTCCATGTTGCCGTAGTTGTTGGTGTTGTAGGTAAGAATCTTGATGCATTCCTGAGGTACTTCACCATGGAGGTTGAAGGGACAGTAGTCGAGTATAAAACCAATGCATGGAACCAAACCTGCCAAGGGAATCCATGCTCTGCGATAGTTTACTAATCCCCAAATGATTATGAAACTCAAGTCAAAAAGAAGGAATCCGGGAAATAAAAGTCCCATGAGTGAGAGGTGAGGAAACTTGTCGGGGTGAAGCCATGTGCTGATGCAGCATAGCCACAAGGCGAGGATGGCGATGATGTTCATCACCAGCGTAGCAACCTTTATATACTTCCTGAGTGTCCTCATTTCTTACTCTCTTACTTTCTTATTTTTTCCTAATATCCTCTGTTATAGTTGTCGAAACTCACGTAAGTGGCTCCACCTCCATTATTTCGCTTGTTGTCCTGTTTACGCCAGAAGAGGATGAGCAGAATACCGAAGATCATACCGCCTAAATGTGCTACGTGAGCCACTCCGTCGTGTGCTCTTGTCAGTACGGACATGAGTTCTATCACGGCATAGCCGAGCACGAGATATTTAGCCTTGATGGGGAAAGGAATGGGTATGATGAACATGCGCTCGTTGGGGTAAATCATGCCAAATGCCAACAGAATGCCGTAGATGGCTCCTGATGCACCCACACATCCCATGATGGGGTTGATGCCGTCGATGGCCTGGTAAGCGTCAACAAGATGGTGCTTCAGGGGATGGTAGGCTTGAATGACCGTCACGTCGCTATACTGTATCAACTGTGCAATTTCCTGACAGATGCCGGCTCCTATTCCGCATACAAAATAATAGATGAGGAATCGCTTGAATCCTAATGTACGCTCAATGATGCCACCAAACATCCACAAGGCAAACATATTAAAAAAGAGATGCTCCCAGCCTTCGTGCATGAACATATAAGTGATGAACTGCCATGGTGCGAAATGTTCGCCTCGGACAAAGTGTAAGCCCAGCAGATGGTTGAGGTCAATGCCTTGGCTTTTCTCGAAAACGAAGATGGCAGCAAAGGCCAGAATGTTGATGATGAGTAGGTTCTTGACGATTGGAGGTATGGTTCTCATTGAGTGTAAAGTCTTTATTTTTTGTTAAATGCGAATACGTCACAAGTCACACGTTGATGGCTTTCCGGTTGCAAAATTACTCATTTTATGGCATAGAATCGCATTTTTTCTCTCTAATCATACTTTTTTTTAAGAAAATTCGCATTTTTTTTTGTTTTTTTCTTTGGTAAACGAACAAGAATACATAATTTTGTCTCGCAAAATGCGTTGAAATAAACCCTTTTAAATAAATTTTATTATGAACAAGACAGATTTGACAAACAAGATTGCTGTAGCTGCAGGTTTGAGCAAGGCAGACGCTAAGAAGGCTCTCGAGGCTACCCTCGATTCAATCTCTGAGGCTTTGAAAGCTGGTGACAAGGTGGCTTTGATCGGTTTCGGTACTTTCGCTCCTGAGACTCGTGCTGCACGTCAGGGTAAGAATCCTCGTACTGGTGAGGTTATCGAGATTGCAGAGAAGACGGTGGTTAAGTTCAAGGCAGGTTCTGACCTGATCTAATCCTTTCCGTTTATCTTTTTTGAGATACAAATACTGGCAGAATCCTGTTTTGGGGGTTCTGCTAGTTTTTTGCTTACGTAGCGTCTTTTCTGGAGAGACGCTACGTCTTTTTTTGAGAGACGCTGCGTCATTTTTGAAGAGACGCTGCGTCTTTTTGAAAAACATGCTGCGTCTTTTTGAAAAACACGCTACGTCTTTTGTGTTACGAATTATTTTTCGTACCTTTGTCGCCGTATTTCGCGTGTGAGCGCGTACAATAAAGATTTAAAGATTGAAAGTTGAAAATTGAACTTGAAAATAAAAGAAACAACTATGATAAGCATTGAAAAGAAAATTATCGAGGCCGTAATAGCCGGCATAGAGAGTCTCTACGGACAGCAGGTACCCGAGAAGATGGTGCAGCTGCAGGAGACAAGAGCAGAGTTTGAGGGCAACCTCACGCTCGTAGTATTTCCTTTCCTCAAGATTAGCCGTCAGAAGCCCGAGGACACTGCCCAGGCTATCGGCGAGTACCTTGTGCAGAATGTGCCCGACGTGGTAAGTCGTTTTAGCGTTGTGAAGGGTTTCCTCAATCTTGTCATCGCTCCTGCCCTTTGGGTCAAGATGCTTGAGGAGATCAACAGCGAGGAGAAGTTTGGCTTTGTGCCCGTCACCGAGGAGAGCCCCCTCGTTATGATTGAATATTCTTCACCCAACACCAACAAGCCTCTGCATCTTGGCCATGTGCGTAACAACCTGCTTGGTTGGGCACTTGCCAACGTCATGGAGGCCAACGGCAACAAGGTGGTGAAGACGAATATCGTTAACGACCGTGGCATCCACATTTGCAAGTCAATGCTCGCTTGGTTGAAATATGGCAATGGCGAGACGCCTGAGACGAGCGGAAAGAAGGGTGACCACCTCATCGGTGATTACTACGTAAGCTTCGACAAGCACTATCGTGAAGAAATAGCCGAACTTGTGAAGCAATATGAAGCAGAAAACCTTTTCTCGGAAATTGAGGATGCAGAAAAGCGCGCCGAAGCTATCAAGGAGAAAGCCAAGCAGGAGGCTCCCCTCATCAAGGAAGCCCACGACATGCTCGTGAAGTGGGAGCAGAACGATCCCGAGGTGCGTGCCCTGTGGCGCAAGATGAATGAGTGGGTGTATGCCGGTTTCGATGAGACATACAAGGCTCTTGGCGTAAGTTTCGACAAGATCTATTATGAAAGCAATACCTATCTCGAAGGTAAGGAGAAGGTGGAGGAAGGTCTCGAGAAGGGCTTCTTCTATCGTCGCGACGACAACTCTGTATGGGCCGATCTCACTGGTGAAGGCCTTGATGAGAAGCTGTTGCTTCGTTCCGACGGCACCTCTGTCTACATGACGCAGGACATCGGTACGGCCAAGCTACGCTTCCAGGACTTCCCCATCGACAAGATGATCTACGTGGTGGGCAACGAGCAGAACTACCATTTCCAGGTACTCTCTATCCTGCTCGACAAGCTCGGTTTCAAGTGGGGTAAGGATCTCGTACACTTCTCATACGGTATGGTGGAGCTGCCCAATGGCAAGATGAAGAGCCGCGAGGGTACCGTAGTCGATGCTGACGACCTCATCGCTACCATGATATCCGATGCTCGCGAGATGAGTGCCGACAAGATGAAGAAGCTCGAAGGCCTCACTGAGGAGGAAGCCAACAATATCGCACGTATCGTGGGTATGGGTGCCCTGAAGTACTTCATCCTGAAGGTTGACGCCCGCAAGAACATGCTCTTCAATCCTGAGGAGTCAATTGACTTCAACGGAAATACCGGTCCTTTTATCCAGTACACATACGCTCGTATCCGCAGCATCCTGCGTAAGGCAGCGGTAGAATCAACCACTATTCCCGCCGAGTCGTCGACGGGTTATACCCTCCCCCTTGACGTGGAGATCACCGACAAGGAGATCAGCCTTGTACAGCATCTGCAGGGCTTCTCTGCAGCCGTTCGTCAGGCGGGTAGCGACTATAATCCCTCTTGTATTGCCAACTACTGCTACGAGCTTGTTAAGGAGTACAACCAGTTCTACCATGACTTCAGCGTGCTGAAGGAGGAAGATGCCAAGAAAAAGGCCTTCCGCCTCGCCCTCTCTGAAGCAGTCAGCAAGGTTATCAAGAACGGCATGGGTCTCTTGGGTATCGAAGTTCCAGAGAGAATGTAATTATGGAGATAAAGGAAGCTCTCTGCGTAGACGGTGCTTGTTCGGGGAATCCCGGCATGATGGAGTATCGGGGTGTGCACATGCCATCGGGCAAGGAAGTGTTTCGTGTGGGTCCTATGCTGGGCACCAACAACATCGCTGAATTCCTAGCCATTGTGCATGGCATGGCACTCATGAAGCAGCAAGGCATCTCGATGCCCATCTACAGCGACAGCGTCAGCGGACAGGCGTGGGTGCGTAACAAGAAAGCCAAGACGACCTTAGCCTTGAACCCCGACACCGAGCAGGTGCTGAACCTCGTGCAGCGTGCCGAGAAATGGCTTCGTGAGAATACCTTCCGAGTACCCGTGCTGAAATGGGATACAGAACATTGGGGCGAAATCCCAGCCGATTTTGGCCGCAAATAGTAAAGAATACATGAGTAAGAACAAGAACAAACAGACGAATCAATCTACTCCCCTTCCTAAGATGGAGGGGCAAGGTGGAGGGTCTTCTTTTTGGAAGAAGATGGGGCCGTACTTCAAACCCTATAAGAAGTTTATTGTGGCTACGTTTGGCTTCAATATCCTCACCGCCTTCTTCAACGTCTTCTCTTTCTCCCTGCTGATGCCCATCCTCAGCATCCTTTTCGAGAGTGAGCATGAGCGTTACGTCTTTATGGAATGGGGCAGTGGCGACATTGGTGAGGTGGCCAAGAACAACCTCTATTACTACTCGCAGGTGCTCATCGATACATACGGCCCTGCTTCTACAATGCTCTTCCTGGGGCTTGCCTTGGCTTTCATGACCATGCTCAAGACGGGATGCTACTTTGGAGGTTCGGCCACACTGATGCCCATCCGTACGGGTATCGTGCGCGACATTCGTGCCAAGATCTACCGTAAGATCGTACGCTTGCCCCTCTCCTTCTTCAGCGAAGAGCGCAAGGGCGACATCCTGGCTCGCGTCTCTACCGATGTCAATGAGATCGATGCCAGTATCACGGGCAGTTTGGATATGATTGTAAAGAATCCCATCTTTATTCTTGTCTATATGGGCACGCTGTTCTACATCTCTTGGCAACTCACCCTCTTCACGCTGCTCGTCGTGCCCGTCTTGGCTTTTGGTATCGGCCGTATTGGTAAGTCGTTGAAGCGCAACTCGCTCTATGCACAGTCGAAGTGGAGCGACGGATTGAGCCAGATTGAAGAGACGCTGGGAGGATTGCGCATCATCAAGGCCTTCTTGGCAGAGGACAAGATGATAAACCGTTACGAAGTGGTTAACGACGAGTTTCGCCGTGCATCCACGCGTGTGGCTGTCCGTCAGAGTGCAGCTCATCCCGTCAGCGAGTTCTTGGGTACCGTGATGATTGTCATTGTATTGTGGTTTGGCGGTACGCTTATTTTCTCCGGCCACTCGCCCATCGATGCCAGTATGTTCATCTACTATCTCGTCATTCTCTACACAACCTTGCAACCCTTGAAGGACCTCTCTCGTGCTGGTTATGCCATCCAGAAGGGTATGGCTTCATTGGAGCGTATCGACAAGATCTTGGATGCAGAGAATCCCATTAAGGAAGCAGAGAACCCCGTAGAGCTGAAGGAAATGAAGGACGGTATAGAGTTCCGTGGCGTCAGCTTCTCCTACACCGAGGATCGTCCTGTGCTGACCGACATCAATCTTACTGTTCCTAAGGGTAAAACCATAGCTCTTGTTGGCCAAAGCGGTAGCGGAAAGAGTACACTCGTCGATCTCATTCCTCGTTACCATGACATTCAGAGCGGTGATATCTGCATCGATGGTGTCTCTATTCGTGACGTCACTTTCCGCTCCCTGAGAAGCCTCATCGGCAACGTCAATCAGGAGGCTATCCTCTTCAACGATACAATTAGGAATAACATTGCTTTCGGTTCCACGGATGCAAGTGAAGAAGATATTATTGCAGCTGCCAAGATAGCCAATGCCCACGAGTTTATTACACAGATGGAGCAGGGTTACGACACGCCTATTGGCGACCGTGGATGCCGTCTATCGGGTGGTCAGCGCCAGCGTATCAGCATCGCCCGTGCCATCCTTAAAAATCCACCCATCCTCATCCTCGACGAAGCCACTTCTGCCCTTGACACCGAGAGCGAACGCTTGGTACAGGATGCCCTTGAACGCTTGATGAAGTCGCGTACTACCATAGCCATTGCGCACCGCTTGAGTACCATACGTAGTGCCGACGAAATCTGTGTACTGCACGAAGGTCGCATTGTGGAGCGTGGCACACACGACGAGCTTATCGCCTTGGGTGGCTATTATAAGAAACTTAACGATATGCAGCAACTCTAAATATGGCAAAGACAGAGGGCTTGACGCCCATGATGAAACAGTTTTTCGACTTGAAGGAGAAGAACCCTGATGCACTTCTTCTGTTTCGCTGTGGCGACTTCTACGAGACCTATGGACAGGATGCCGTAGAGGCCTCGCAGATATTGGGCATCACGCTCACTCGCAGAAACAATAATAAAGAATTCCTCACCAATACCGAGATGGCAGGTTTCCCCTACCATGCTCTCGATACCTACTTGCCTAAGTTGATTCGTGCAGGACGACGTGTGGCTATCTGTGACCAGCTCGAAGATCCCAAACTCACTAAGAAGCTCGTGAAGCGTGGCATTACCGAACTGGTAACTCCGGGTGTGGTGATGAACGACAATGTGCTCAACTGTAAGGAGAACAATTTCCTCGCAGCCATCAACTTCGGTAAGGGTGCTTGTGGCATTGCCTTGCTTGACATCAGTACGGGTGAGTTCATGACGGCACAAGGCACGGCAGAGTATGTGGATAAACTCCTCGGTAACTTCATGCCTAAGGAGGTACTCTACGAGCGTGGCAAGAAGGGGCAGTTTGAGGGGTGCTTCGGTACGCGCCACATCACTCATGAGTTGGAGGATTGGTGTTTCTCGGAGACGACAGCTTTGCAGAAACTTACGCGCCACTTCCAGGTTAAGAATCTCAAGGGTTTTGGCGTGGATCATCTGCGCAGCGGAATTGTGGCTGCAGGCGCTATTCTGCAGTATCTGGAGATGACGCAGCATACGCAGATCAAGCATATTACCAGCATCAACCGTATCGAGGAGGAGCGTTTTGTACGACTCGATAAGTTCACGCTTCGTAGTCTTGAACTCATTGGCTCAATGAACGAGGGTGGCACGTCGCTGCTCGACGTTATTGACCGCACCATAACACCTATGGGAGCCCGTTTGCTACGCCGATGGTTGACATTTCCACTTAAAGATGTTCGTACCATCGTGCAGCGTCAGGACGTGGTAGATTGCTTCTTCCGTCATCCCGATTTGCGAGAGACGGTCGATGAGCAGTTGCAGCAGATAGGCGATTTGGAACGCATCACGGCTAAGGTGAGCACCGGACGCATCACGCCTCGTGATGTACAGCAGCTCCGTATAGCTTTGCAAGCCGTGGCTCCCGTCAAGGAGGCATTGTTGGAGTCGGATGACGACACGCTTCGTCAGATGGGTGAACGCCTCAATCTCTGCGAGGAGATACGCGACCGCATTGCTCGTGAACTCATGCCCGATCCGCCTCTCATGGTCAATAGGGGCAACGTCATAGCCAGTGGCGTGAGCGAAGAACTTGATGAACTGCGCCACATTGCCTATAAAGGTAAGGATTACCTCCTGCAGATACAGCAGCGTGAGATAGAGCGTACAGGTATTTCGAGCCTTAAAATAGGCTACAACAACGTCTTTGGCTACTATCTTGAGGTGCGCAACACCTATAAGGATTTGGTGCCTGCTGAATGGATTCGCAAGCAGACACTGACACAGGCAGAGCGCTACATCACACAAGAACTGAAGGAATACGAGGAGAAGATACTGGGTGCAGAAGAAAAGATACTGGCGCTTGAGACGCACTTGTTCAACCAACTCGTGGCTTGCCTTGCTGAGCATACTCACGAGATACAAACGGATGCAGTACTGATAGCGCAACTCGATTGCCTCTTGAGTTTTGCTACTTCGGCCAACGAGAACAACTATATTCGTCCTGTAGTGGACGAGACGGAGGTGCTCGATATTCGTCAGGGACGCCATCCTGTCATCGAGCAGCAGATGGCCGTAGGCGAACGGTATGTGCCCAACGACGTTTACCTCGATACAGAGAAACAGCAGATAGTCATCATCACAGGTCCTAATATGGCCGGTAAGAGCGCTCTGCTGCGTCAAACGGCGCTCATCGTACTCTTGGCTCAGATTGGTGCTTTCGTGCCCGCAGAAAGCGCGCATATAGGCATTGTGGACAAGATTTTCACGCGTGTTGGCGCGAGCGATAACATTTCTATGGGCGAGAGTACCTTCATGGTGGAGATGAACGAGGCAGCCAGCATCCTCAACAACATCTCACAGCGTAGCCTTGTGCTCTTCGATGAGTTGGGACGCGGTACAAGCACTTACGACGGTATCAGTATTGCGTGGAGTATCGTGGAGTACATCCATGAAAACCAGAAAGGCCATGCACGTACGCTCTTTGCTACGCACTATCACGAACTCAATGAGATGGAGAAGACCTATCCTCGCGTCAAGAACTTCAATGTAAGCGTAAAGGAGGTGGATGGCAAGGTTATCTTCCTGCGCAAGCTCATCCAGGGCGGCAGTGAGCACAGTTTTGGTATCCACGTGGCTAAGTTGGCTGGTATGCCCATGAGCATCGTAAAGCGTGCCGAGAAGGTTTTGGAGCAGCTCGAAGCATCACGTAACAAGGACGGTGTGGACGGTAAGATTAGCGTAGCTGCGCAGCAGGATGGTGGTGTACAGATGAGTTTCTTCCAACTCGATGACCCCGTATTGACGCAGGTTCGCGATGAGATACTCAACCTCGATGTCAATAACCTCACTCCTCTCGAAGCACTCAATAAACTCAACGATATAAAAAAAATAGTAGGTGGGAAGTAATCTCACCTACTATTTTTATTGTTAGTATTGTTTAAAATTGTACGTCAACGCGCTTCTCAGCACCCTCGTCAGCAGTGAACATGGGCTTGGGTTCGAAGCCGAACATACCAGCCAAAAGGTTACCGGGGAACTTACGTACCTTCTTGTTGTACTTCTCTACTGTCTCATTGTACTTCACGCGTGACTCCTTGATACGGTTCTCAGTACCCTCCAGCTGTGCCTGAAGGTCGAGGAAGTTTTCGTTAGCCTTCAGCTCGGGATAAGCCTCGGTGATAGCCATCAGTCGGCTCAAGCTTCCTGACAACTCTGCCTGAGCAGCTTTGAACTTCTTCATATACTCCTCGTCGAAGTTACCCATAGAATCTACCTGCAGTGTCATTTGAGTAGCCTTGTTGCGAGCCTCGATAACCTTAGTCAGAGTTTCCTCCTCATGGGTAGCATAGCCCTTTACTACATTTACGAGGTTGGGAATCAGGTCGTAACGACGCTGATAATCTGCCTGTACAGTACCCCAAGCCTTGTTTACGCCCTCATCGGCGCTTACCATACCATTGTAGGTGCTAATGGCATACATTACGAGTACTGCAACGATGCCAAGTCCAATCCAAGTTGATTTGTTCATTTTAATAGTTTTTTATTTGTTAATACTAAATTTAGAATCTGCCACCGGCACCACCGCCGCTGAAGTGACCACCACCAGAACTACCCCATGAGCGGCCACCACCAGAACTACCCCATGAACGTCCGCTACCAGAGCTACCCCATGAGCGGCCGCTACCAGAACTGCTTGATTCATGGGAGATGGCTCCAAATGCACCGCTTGTGAAGACACCTAATGCGAAGTTGTAGGTTGTATCCATCTTCTCCTTACGTACTTCGTGACCGCAGTCAGAGCAACGGTATACGTCGATGACGCGAACATTGCGTTGTCTGGCTTTGGCGAGAGCATCTCTGATAGTGCCACGTACAATTCCCATGGATTGACTGTTCAGGCGCTCTTTTTCTTCGTGAGTCATGCCATTGTTGAAGGCTGTGTCCTCCTCGGTCACCAATTCTTCGCCCACATCTCGTAGACAATCCATCTTTCCGGCTTGTATCATCAGCATATTTTCGTCAACGAGTTGATCCACCTCGCTTCGGCTTGGAGCTCCGGGTACGCCAGGAGCCAAAACTGTCTGACGAAGCACATGCTTGTAGTGGTTCTTGCCACATTTCGGGCATTTGCTTGCACGACGAGCAGCAAAGATACCCAAACCGATAAGGCCAGCAAAACCGCCACCTACCCACAGAAGAGCATTGCTGTCGTCATCGTCATTGTCGTTGTTGAGCGCCTCTACGAATTCGGGCTGTTTAGCACATACACCTACAAAAGCTTGTGTACCAGCCAACAGAGCCTCGCCCCAACGCTGTTCCTTCAGCAAAGGAACGACGATTTTGCGCTCGATGCGTGAGCATTGTGCATCGGTAATGTATTTCTCCATACCATCACCGGTGAGGATTTGAATGGCGCGACTATCTGTAGCCAGCATCAGCACGATACCCGTATTGTTGCGGCCACCGATGCCATGCTTGTTTGCTACAGCCATGGTGAACTCGTATGGATCATCAGGATCAATCTCCTGTACAGCGATGACGAGACCACGAACGTCGTAGTCGCGTTCCAACGTGAACATTACGTCGTTGATGTCGTCCACCTCGCTTGGTGAGAGCACGTCATCGGGATTGCTGACGTAACTTACTAAGGTAGAGTCATAAGTATTTTTGGGTATGGGTAACGTCTCGGGTGTCCATACACCTGCAAATGCGATACAGTTCACAAGGAGAACTGTCATCAAGGAAACTAATCTTCTCATCATTATTTCTTATTATTTTCTAATCTTCTTAATTCTTAAGTTTTCAACCTTCAATTTTCAACCTTTAATCTTCATCCTTCAATTTTCAAAGAAGTTCGTGAAGAAGAGTGTGGCAGCTAGGTTGCGCTTGACGCCTTGTGCCTGTCCGATTCGGTTACCATGCGAGTCGCGTACCGTTCCGTCATTTTCCACTTTGCCAATTCTGTTGCCATGAGCGTCACGTATGTTTCCGTCGCTCTCCACTTTCCCGAGTCGGTTTCCGTGTGAGTCGCGAATGATGCCGTCGTTTTCCACCTTGCCCACACGATTGCCATGCGAGTCACGAACTGTCCCGTCGCTTTCCATCTTGCCCACGCGGTTGCCATGAGCATCACGAACGGTTCCGTCGTTCTCTACCTTGTTGATGGTATTTCCCGAACTGCTGCGTACAGTCAAACTCTGAGCATATCCCACGTAAGACAGCATCATGAAGGCAAATAGGGTTAATACTTTTTTCATATCATGACTTTTTATTTTGCAAAGTTAAAACTAAAATTTCA
Organism: Bacteroidaceae bacterium; assembly: GCA_045629085.1. Classification (GTDB taxonomy): domain Bacteria; phylum Bacteroidota; class Bacteroidia; order Bacteroidales; family Bacteroidaceae; genus Physcousia. The sequence goes on along the minus strand of JAZQQO010000052.1, from coordinate 68,730 downwards.
ATTCGATTTGTATTTTATGCGCAAATAATTGTATTTTCCGCACAAAATCGTGTAAAATACGGTACAATTCGTAAAAAATGTAAGTTTGACTGCTACAATTTAACAATAACTAAGGTAAAAAAGGTAATTTTGATGCAGAATTTATACCAAACTAATCGAAGATAAATGAAAGGAAATAGATACGGATTCCTTTGGGGACTCCATTGCTTTCAACCTTGTTGCCTATGCCTTGCGATTTGTTTCGTTATAATGGCATGCCGTGAAAGTGAACCTAAAGGACCTAATCCTGCAGAGATAGAGGCACAGGCCTTGGCAGATTCATTACGTAATTCAGATGAGTTGCTTCGATGGCTTCATAGTTATGAGCGGCAAAATGAACGTCGTGCGGCTCTTATCATACGACAGATGTATGGAAAGACGTTGCGAGATGCCAGCGATTTTGAGGCGGCTTTGGCTCAGCATGATACGTGCATCAACGAGGCAAAGTTGCTAAAGGATACTTTGCAGCTCATTATAGCCCTGAACAATCAGGGCACCAACTTTCGTCGGATTGGCGATATGCAAACTGCTGCAGACTTACACTATGCGGCTTTGGAACTGAGCGATGAATTCAGCGATCAGGTATCGGACGTGGCTCGTAAGAATAAGGTACGTGCCCTGAACGGATTAGGCAACGTATTACTCTCGCTTGACAATATCGAAGCGGCAGAGGCGGTTTTCCGTCGTGCTTTAGAAGGTGAGCGCCAGTTGGGAAGTGCTACGGGGCAAGCCATCAATCTGGCCAACATCGGCAGCATCAAGGAGCGTCACGGTGATCTTGATTCGGCAGCCATCTATTATGCCATGTCGATGGACTTAAACCGTGAGTCGGGCAACCCCGTCGGCATAGCGCTTTGCTACCATTATTTAGGCCATTTGGCAGAAAAGCGTGGCGACAATCAAGAGGCAGTGCGTAACTTTCAGTTGGGCTACGATACATCTTTGCCTACGGGTGACTTGTGGCATTGGCTCGAATCATGTAATGCCTTGGCCAAAGCCTATCTCAATGCCAACGAACTTGACTCTGCCGCCAAGTACGTAGCCCTCTCTATGGAGTCATCCTTGAAGATCAATTCAAAGGAACATAAAGCCGAGGCTTACGCCTTGCGATCTGCCCTTGAGGAGAAGCGTGGTCATGCCGCCATGTCGTTGCAGGACCTGCGCGTCAGTTTGGCATACGCCGATAGTGTGGAGAATGAGAATAATGCTGAACACATGCAGAATCTTCGTGTGAACTACGAATCGAAGCGTCGCGTCAAAGAGGTGCATGAGGCAGAGACGCGTGCTGAGTTTGAGAAGACCGTTCGTAAGATCCTTACATGGAGCATCGGTGCAGCCCTCTTGATGGCCTTGGTGGCTATCATTATTCAAATGCGTGCGTCGCGTACGCGTAAGAAAGCGGCAGAGACGCTTCGTCACGCCAACGAACAGTTGCTGCGAGCCAGTCAAGAGCGACAGCGCTTCTATCGAGGCATTACGCACCAACTTCGCACTCCCCTCACCGTGGTTATCGGTATGGTTAACCAACTGCAGAACCACATCGAGCAAGACGATGCCGAAGGACAGGAAGAATTGGCTGCTACGCAACGCCAAAGTCGCGAATTGCTTGAGTTAGTGAACCGTATGATCAGGGTTTCCAAGGACGGAGCAGACGTACCGTTTACCGACACCGACGTACCCGATGCCCCTACTCCCAATACGCCCGTTACGGCGGCAGATGCGACTCCTGCGTCAGCCGTTACTCGTGTTCCCTCTGATAATATGCGTCCAATCCATCAACCTCGTAAGGATTCTGCGAAGTCCGTCACTGAAGGCGCTTCCGTACTGATTGCCGAGGACAACGACGATGTGGCAACCCTTATCCAGAATATCTTCCAGAATAACGGCTACGTCACCCGTCGTGCCCGTGATGGACAGGAAGCACTTGAGATGCTGCTTGTAGGCGAACTGCCCGACCTCGTCATCAGCGATATCGCCATGCCTCGCATGGATGGCCTTGAACTCATCCGTCAGATACGTGCTGATGACACGATGAACCACCTGCCCATTGTCGTGGTATCTGCTCGCGTGGAAGACAGTGAGCGACTGGAAGGTCTTGATGCTGGTGCAGAGGTCTATCTGGCCAAGCCGTTCATCGTTGACGAACTTCTATTGCGTGCTCAGAAACTTCTTGAGCAACGAGCCCTTTTGCGTCGCAAGTTCAGCAGCCAGGAAGAGAGCGATGCCTTGTTGCTCAATATGGAGAACGAGGAGAAGACCTTCTTCACCCTTATCAATGAAACCATTGAGGCACATATCAGCGAGCCTTCACTCACCAGCAGTGTCTTGGCCGACAAGGTGTGCATGAGCCGTTCGCAACTCAACCGCAAGATCAAGAACCTCACTGGCGACGACACGAGCCACTACATCCGTAACCGCCGCATGATGCTCGCCTGCCACCTTCTCAGCACCACCACATTACCTATAGGAAACATCGAGACACAGTGTGGCTTCGACACGCCAGGATACTTCTCACGAACCTTCCGAAGCATCTATAATATGTCACCTTCTGAGTATAGAAAGAGTAAAATTGCTTCAAAATAAGCATTTTGTCCGTTTTGTACAAATCTATGCGCACAGAGTGCAAAAGATTTTAGCAAATAATGACGTACTTTGCACCCGAAACAATACGTGCGAAGAGTTATGCGTCATCCTTTCTCCGAAAAAACTGCTATGCAGCGCTACATGAAGATGCTCGGTCACAGCCGTCCCTTCTTCCTCGATCCCGATTATAACTTGGAAATGCTATGTAAGGATCTTGGCACGAACCGAGCCTATGCTTCCCGTTTTGTCAATGTTTCGTTGGGCACTTCCCTACCCCAACTGCTTCGTTCGCTGCGCTTGGCATACGCTGAGCGTCTTAGGCACAACTCTCCCCAAATGAAGATTTCGGAGATAGCACAGAGTTCTGGTTTCAACAACCCCACCTCCTTCCGCCGCGCCTATTTCGCCAAGTATGGATGCAATCCCAGCGAGGGCATGAACTGAGGCAAGATGACCCTACAAAAGATAGAACACACTACTTCAATATATATATCCCCCACACAAGCACACGAGAAAGAATAAAACACAAATTTCGCGGACTTCGCAGATTTCTCCTTTTTAAATAATTAGGGAAATCTGTGTAATCCGCGAAATTTGTGTATAAATCTTGTTTTCTTATTTTCTTTTCACTGCCTTCACCATGCACCAGGTGCCGAGAATAACGAAGGGTATGCTCAGGATTTGTCCCATATCCAGTGGCAGCGAACCATTGTCCGTACCGCCCTGCAGTTCCTTGGTGAACTCGATGAAGAAGCGAGCCGTGAAGATCAGCGTAAGGCAGAGGCCGAAATAGAAGCCGGACCCCACCTTTTTCTTCGATCTCTTATAGAACCACCACCCCACGAAGAAGAACACAGCGTAGCACAGTGCCTCGTAGAGTTGTCCCGGATGACGTGGAAGCGGCAATCCGTCCTCGCCCAAGGTGTGCATAGCCTCGCCCGACTGCAGGAAGCGGAAGGCCCATGGAACGTCCGTCACGCGGCCAATAATCTCGCTGTTCATCAGGTTACCCATGCGGATGAAGAAGGCGCAGATAGGTGTCACGATGGCTATGTTGTCGAGGATAAAAAGCAACTTGAGTCCGGACTTACGCATGAAGAACCACAAGGCTATCATCAAGCCCAGCGTACCGCCATGGCTTGCCAAGCCCTCGTAGCCTGTGAAATGCCATCCGTCAGTAGCAAACTTGATGGGCAGCAGCATCTCCACGAAATGCTGCCAACTCGTCAGGTAGTAGCCCGGTTCGTAGAAGAGGCAATGTCCCAATCGTGCACCTACCAATATGCCTGCGAAGCAATAGATGAAGAGCGGGTCGAACTTTTCCTCGGGTACACCTTGCTTTTTGTATAGATGGCGCTCCAGCAGATACACGCTCAGCAGTCCCATCATCCAGCAAAGAGCGTACCAGCGAACTCCAAAAGAGCCTATGTGGAAGGCCTCTATCGAGGGGTTCCAGTCGACGTATAATAATTCACAATTCATAATTCACAATTCACAATTCACAATTCATAATTCACAATTCACAATTTCTGTAATTCATAATTAATTGACTATGTCGAGCTTTTCGACCTTCACAATTCACATCTCGTAGTCTAAGCGCCAGCCTAATTGTGAATTGTGCATTATGCATTGTGAATTACACATTAAACCTGAAGTGCATGATGTCGCCGTCCTGCACCACGTATTCCTTGCCCTCTACGCCCATCTTGCCAGCTTCGCGCACAGCCGCCTCCGAGCCATACTTGATGTAGTCGTCGTACTTGATGACCTCGGCACGGATGAAACCCTTCTCGAAGTCAGTGTGGATGACACCCGCACACTGGGGAGCCTTCCAACCGCGACGGAACGTCCAAGCCTTCACTTCCATTTCGCCGGCAGTGATGAACGTCTGCAGGGTCAACAGGTGGTAGATGGCCTTAATCAGGCGGTTGCAGCCACTCTCTGTGAGACCCATGTCTTCGAGGAACATCTGCTTCTCCTCGTATGTCTCCAGTTCGGCGATGTCGGCCTCCGTCTGTGCGCTGATGATGATCATCTCGGCATCCTCGCCTTCGATGGCCTTGCTGACAGCCTCGGTGTAGTTATTGCCCGTCGATGCAGAGGCGTCGTCCACATTGCAGACGTAGAGCACAGGCTTAGCCGTGAGCAGGAAGAGCCCCTTGGCAGCCGCCATCTCGTCCTCGGTGTCGAAGGTGACGGTGCGTGCGCTCTTACCCTCGAGCAGCACTTTCTGGTAGCGCTCAATCACGTCCAACTCAATCTTAGCCTGCTTGTCGCCACCCACGCGTGCAGCTTTCTCCACGCGCTTCAGTCGGTTCTCCAGCGTCTCAAGGTCTTTCAGTTGAAGTTCCATATCGATGATTTCCTTGTCGCGAACAGGGTCAACCGAACCGTCCACATGCACGATATTGCCATTGTCGAAGCAGCGGAGCACGTGTATGATGGCATCGCACTCGCGGATGTTGGCCAGGAACTGATTGCCTAGGCCCTCACCCTTGCTGGCTCCCTTTACAAGTCCTGCAATATCTACGATGTCGCACACGGCGGGCACGATGCGTCCTGGGTGGACGAGTTCAGCCAGTTTGGTCAGTCGCTCATCGGGTACACTCACCTGTCCGAGCTGTGCGTCGATGGTACAAAATGGGAAATTAGCTGCCTGTGCCTTAGCGCTTGAGAGGCAGTTGAACAAGGTCGACTTACCCACGTTGGGTAGTCCTACGATTCCTGCTTTCATATCTTTGTTTCTTGTTTGTTTGCTATTTGTTTTTATGTCTTGTCATGCAAAGTGGATGCATTCCATTTGCGCTCCATTTCGCACCTTCTCTCTTTGCCTTTCAGCAAATCGGTTGCAAAGTTAGCATTTCTTTTCCTTATTTCCATAAAATGGCAGAGATAAAATGGCAAACCATTGGAAAAACATAAAATATGAAACAGAAAACATGAAATCTGCTGCAATGCTAGTGTATTTCCTTGAAATATGCAAGATTGTAGCGTAATAAAAGTTAAAGTAAGTAAGTTTCACTACATAGTTGTAAATACAAAGCCACCTACTAATCTTGCGACCAATAGGTGGCTGATGCTTATCCTAAATCTGCTCATAAACTAGTGTGCTTCGAGCCAGTTCTTGCCCCATCCACAGTCGGCAACGAGGGGTACACGGAGTTCTGCAGCTGCTTGCATCTCCTCGATAACGAGAGCCTGCAGACGTTCCTTTTCTTTGGTACGTACGGAGAAGTTGAGTTCGTCGTGCACCTGTAGTATCATCTTGCTTTTGAGGCCTTCCTCCTTCATACGCTGAGCTACGCGTATCATGGCTATCTTGATGATGTCGGCTGCCGTACCCTGCAAGGGAGCATTGATGGCATTACGCTCGGCATAGCCACGCACCACGGCATTGCCGGAATTGATGTCGGGTAGGTAGCAACGACGACCGAAGAGTGTCTCGGTGTAACCATTCTGACGGGCTTTCTCGATGCTCTCATCCATATAGCGCTTCACACCCGGATAGGTCTCGAAATAACCGTCTATCAGTTGTTTGGCTTCCGAACGGCTCACACCCATACGTTCGGCCAATCCGAAGGAAGAGATGCCGTAGATGATGCCGAAATTAGCCGTCTTGGCACGACTACGTTCTTCGCGCGTTACCTCTTCTATAGATTTCTTATAGATCTTGGCAGCCGTGGCAGCATGGATGTCGTGTCCCTCGACAAAGGCCTCGATGAGGCTGGGATCTTGACTGAAGTGAGCCATCAGTCGCAGCTCAATCTGGCTGTAGTCGGCAGAGAAGAACTCCTCGCCCTCATCAGGAATGAAAGCCTTACGTACCTCCTTACCTTGAGCGTCGCGCACGGGAATGTTCTGCAGGTTCGGGTCGCTGCTTGAGAGACGTCCTGTATTAGTGATAGTTTGGTTGAATGAGGTGTGTATGTGGCCCGTCTCCTTGTTAATGAGCAAGGGTAGGGCGTCGATATAGGTGCCGAGCAACTTCTTTAGACCTCTATAGTCGAGTATCTTCTCTACGATGGGGTGCTTCGAGCGCAGTTTCTCTAGTACATCTTCTGAGGTGGAGTACTGTCCACCCTTTGTCTTGCGTACCTTGTCGCTGAGCTTAAGGACGTCGAACAATACCTCGCCGACTTGCTTGGGTGATGAAATGTTAAACTCCATATCAGCCAAGGCATATATTTCCTTCTCTATGGCATCCATCTTCTCGGTGAATAGGGTAGAGGTCTCCTTCAGGGAGTCGGTATCCAGACGTACTCCTTTGCGTTCCATCTGTGCCAATACGGGCATGAGGGGCATCTCTATCTCTTGGAAGAGTTTTAAACATTCATTCTCTGCGAGTTGTGGCTCGAAGAATTCTTTAAGTTGCAGGGTGATGTCGGCATCCTCACACGCATAGATGTACACCTCCTCGGGGGGGAGTTGATCCATCGTCTTCTGTGTCTTTCCCTTCTCCTTTTTACCAATGAGTTCATCGATGTGGATGGTTTGGTAGTTCAGGTATGCAGCAGCCAGAGCATCCATGCCGTGGCGCATCTCAGGATGCAGCAGGTAGTGTGCTATCATTGTGTCGAACATAGGACCGGTAAGGTGGATGCCGTAGTTGGCTAGTACGGTGAGGTCGTACTTCAGGTTCTGACCAATCTTGAGTGTGTTGGGATTCTCATAGAGGGCACGGAACTCCTCGATGATACTTGCATCTGTGATGGGCACATAGAAGGCTTGATGCTTCTTTATAGAGAAACTGATGCCCACTAGTTTTGCCTCAATGGCGTGGGTACTGGTCGTCTCAGTGTCGAGGCAAAGTTCGGGTGCATTGGCAAGTAGGGAGATGAGACTCTTACGCTTTTCTGGTGTGTCAATCAGTTGATAATCAACTGAATAATCCTTATATGTCTTGTAGACTATGTGCATGTTCTCTTCGCCGCTTTCCTCCATCCCCAAGTCATTAGTCGTTGCATAAGAGTCGGAAGATGTATCTGGGGATGTCGTCATTGTGGCGTTTGCTGATGCTTCTGGCGCATCGAAGGCTGCAAAAAGGTCCAATTGTCCTGTAGGTGCTTGCTGCTTTTTCTTCTTTTGCTTCTTGACTTCCTGCAAAGTCATAGTTGGTGCTGCTGCTTTTTTGTTCAGTAGATGTCGGAACTCAAGTTCCATAAATATACGTTGCTGTACGTCTGTGTCTGCCTCCTCCAACTTTAGTGCCTCCATATCGAGTGTGATAGGTACGTCGAGGCGTATCGTAGCGAGCCATTTACTGATCTTGATGTCTTCGATGTGGCTTTCAACCTTCGTCTTCATGGCGCCTTTCAGTTCGCCTGTTCGTGCGAGCAAGCCTTCGATGCTGCCATATTCCTTGATGAGTTTTACGGCTGTCTTTTCACCTACACCAGGGCAACCGGGGAAATTGTCCGAGGAATCACCCATAAGTCCCAAAAGGTCTATCACCTGAAGGGGTGTATCAATACCCCATTTCTCACAAACCTCAGCAGGACCATAAATCTCAGCATCTGTCGAACCATGTGAAGGACGATACATCTTAACATGTTCGGTAACCAATTGTCCATAGTCCTTGTCGGGCGTCATCATATAGGTGTCAATGCCTTGTAAGTCAGCCTGATGGGCCAAGGCTCCGATGACATCATCTGCCTCAAATCCCTCTACTTCTAGCACGGGAATTCGGTAGGCTGCCAGCAGTTCCTTGATTTTCGGAACGGCAAAGCGAATGGCCTCGGGCGTCTCCTCGCGTTGTGCCTTATAAGGAGGGTAGGCCTCGTGACGGAACGTGCCGCCATGAGGGTCGAAGGCCACGCCTATGTGGGTGGGGTGCTCCTTCTGCAGCACCTCCTCGAGCGTGTTGATGAAGCCTAAGATGGCAGAGGTGTTTTCACCCTTCGAATTGATGCGCGGGTTCTTGATAAAGGCATAATAGGCACGATATATGAGCGCGTATGCATCGAGTAGGAATAGTTTATTCATTTTAGGTTATGAGGTTGTTATGTTGTGAGGATTTTAGGTTATTTTATTATTTTGCTTCAAATTTAGGCAAAAAATATGATTTAATGGTATTTTTTATGTAATTTTGCACGGAAATCAAGATAATTAACCACAAATATGGATCAACTGACGCTTATACGCAAGCCAATAGAGCAAGATTTGGAACAATATCTTTCTCTCTACGAGCAAGATTTCAAGAGTTCAAATCCGCTTCTTCATTTAGCTTTGCAGCATATCCGTAAGCGCCAGGGAAAGCGTCTTCGCCCCATTCTCACACTCTTAGCAGCACGATGCTTTGGCGTGGCTTCCGAGGCGGTTCTTCACGCCTCGGTGAGCATGGAATTGCTGCATACGGCAAGTCTTGTGCACGATGATATTGTGGACGAGAGCGAGATGCGTCGTGGTCAGGCTTCGGTAAACAAACTGATGTCGGCACAGGCGGCTGTCTTGGTTGGTGACTATCTCTTGGCTCGTTCGCTTCAGCATTCTGCCAAGACGAAGAATGTGGAGGTAGTGGATTGTATTGCCTACATCGCAGAAATGTTGGCTGATGGCGAATTGCTACAACTCTACACGCTCGACTCTGATAGGGTAGAGGAGGAGGCCTACTATGATGTGATTAAGCGTAAGACAGCGGTTCTCTTCAGTACGAGTGCCCAGATTGGTGCCTTGTTGGGTGGTGCTTCCGTCGAAGAGCAGGAAGCCTTGCGCCTCTATGGTGAGTACATCGGCATTGCTTTCCAGATCCGCGATGATATGTTGGATTATTCGGACAGCGCAGCCATTGGTAAGCCAGCAGGCAACGATATGAAGGAAGGAAAGTTGACGCTTCCTGCTATCTTTGCGATAAATAAAGAGGGTAGGGGAGAAAACAACGAACCTCGAATGCTCGAATTAGCACTCAAGGTTCGTCGATGTGAGGCATCTGCCGAGGAGATTACTACGCTGGTTTCCTATACCATAGAGCAAGGTGGATTGCAATATGCTGCTGAATGCATGGAGCGTTATGCTGCCATGGCTATTGAGCAAATTTCTTTAATTCCGCAATCCGAATTTGCAGATTCTCTTCGTGCATTTGCCAACTTGGTTGTTAGTCGTAAGAATTAGTCCTGAATTCCTAATTCCTTATTCCCAATTCCTAATTCCTCAACATCTCGTAGAGTTTGTCAAGACGCGGAGCCATGATGATTTCCGTACGTCTGTTTCTAGCCTTTCCTTCAGGTGTAGAATTGGTGTCTACAGGCTTGAACTCGCCTCTACCGCAAGGCTGAATCTGTAAGGGATTTACGCTGTAAGTCTCTGTTAATATGCGAACTACGCTTGTTGCACGTATTACACTCAAATCCCAATTGTCCTTGAAGATGGCGGTCTTGATAGGTACACTGTCTGTATGACCTTCGATGTAAACGTCGATATCGGTTTGGCGGTTTAGTACGTCAGCCAGTTTTCCAAGTGCTGCTTTACCGTTCTCGTTGACCTCTGCCTTACCTGATTGGAATAGTAATTTATCAGACATTGCTACGTAGATCTTACCACCTTCCTCACGTACTGTCAGTTCATCGCTATTGAAGCCCATCAAGGCGTTCTTTACGTTGTCGAATAGTTGCTGTACCTTAGCGTTCTGTTCGTCGATGATTTTCTGCATCTCCTTGATTGTCTTCTCGCGTGCATCAAGTTCTTGCTTCTTGAGTGCAAGTTGCTTGTTGAGTTTGTCGTTCTCACTCATGTTTGAGTTGAGCATACTTTTGTAGTTACGGAGAGCGTTGCCAAGTTCGGCTGTGTCATTCAATAAACCATCACATTGCTTACGTGAGAGGTTTAGCAGATTGGCCAAACTGTCGCGTGAGAAGAGCGATGCCCAGTATTGACTATCTAGTTGCTCATACTTCTTCTTGCTGACTACACATGAGGATACCAAAATGCAAAAAAGTAGCACAAATGATAATGTGAAGTGTTTTTTCATTTTTCTTGAAGTTTTTTGTGTACAAGAATATTCCCTTTTATTATATTGTTTTTGAGTTTGTTAAGCGGTTTTTACCCCTTCTGAGAATCTTTTATTCTGCTTTCTCTTGTCCAACGGGTCAGAATAATCCAGCCAGAAGGACGAAAATTCCTTTAATTATATCGCTGATTTCATGATTGGGGTAGGGTAGGGGAGTTTAAAAGAATTTTGTTTCGCTTCCAACAACTTCACTCAGTAGTAGATTTGCCAAACGGCTTGTTCCTAGACGCAACCATTGGTTGATGAGCCATTTTTCGCCTAATACCTCTTTTACTATAGTATAATATACGAGTGCATCGTGTACTGTATTCAAACCACCAGCAGGTTTGAAACCAATCTGGATACCGGTCTTGTCGTAGTACTCCTTGATAGCTTGACACATTACGTATGCTGCTTCGGGAGTAGCAGCGGGCTTCTCCTTACCAGTACTCGTCTTGATGTAATCTGCACCAGCATACATTGCCAAGATAGACGCTTTCTTGATGTTTTCTGCACTTTCCAGTAAGCCTGTCTCCAAGATTACTTTCATCTTCTTATCTCCGCATGTAGCCTTAAGTTCACTTATTTCTTCGCAAACTGTCTCATAATCACCGCTTAGGAACTTACCTACGCTCATTACTATGTCAATTTCTGTAGCACCATCCTTAATGGCAAGGGCAGTTTCTGCAATTTTAACTTCTATAAGTGCCTGAGATGAAGGGAAACTACCTGATACGCAAGCAATCTCTACACCTTCTACTTCCAAACTTTGGCTTACAATACCTGCATAGCATGGATATACGCAAATTGTGGCCACGTGTGGTAACTCTGGATATGCTTCTTCAAACTTGTTTACCTTCTCTGTAAATGCAAGTACGCTTTCTTCGCTATCTGTTGTCTTAAGTGTAGTCAACTCAACGCTTCCCATCAAGAACTTCTTTACCTCGATAGTGTCATTCTCGGGTACTTTTGTCTCGATAATCTTGGCTACTGCTGCCTTTACCTTTTCGTCATTCAACGCTGTGTTATATTGACTCAGCGCTTGTTCATACTTTGTCATTTCTGTCATAATTGTTATTGTTTAAATTGTTAAATATCACGTTTTAATCGCTTAATCTCTCTTGTTTCACGTGAAACATTCATCTTTTACCTATTCCTTATTCTTTGTATCCATGCAGATGGTTACAGGACCGTCGTTGAGTAATTCTACTTTCATGTCTGCTCCGAATTCTCCTGTTTGTATGCTCTTGCCTAGTTTGTTTGCAATCTCCTTGCAGAAAGTTTCGTATAGGGGTATCGCTGTTGCGTGTCCAGCTGCTCGGATGTAACTGGGTCTGTTTCCCTTCTTATAGGATGCCATAAGTGTAAATTGGCTGATTACAAGTATTTCTCCTTCTGCATCCAAGATGTTTTTGTTCATTACCCCATTTTCATCATCGAAGACGCGTAGTCCAATGATCTTGTTTGTTAACCATTCAATATCTTCTTTTGTATCCGCCTCTTCAATACCAAGTAGAATAAGATAGCCTTTTCCTATCTTTCCTTTTATTTTGCTGTCTATTGTGACGGATGCTTTTGCTACTCTTTGTATGACTGCTCTCATGTTGTTTAGTCGTTTAGGAAATTAGTCGTTTGGTCGTTTAGGGAGATTTCGTTTGATGATTTGTGGAAATGCTGCGCAAGCAATTCTGCCTTTGTTCGTCCTATCGCTGAAATTAAATCCTCTAGGCTTGCTTCTTTTATTCGTTTTAGACTCTTGAACTGCTTTAATAGGGTTTCCTTTGTCTTACTACCTATTCCTTTTATTTCGTCTAGTTCAGAGGCTACTTGATGCTTGGATCGTTTGTCTCTATGGAATGTGATAGCAAATCTGTGTACTTCATCCTGGATGTGTGTTAGTAGATGAAACAGTGCGCTGTCGGTTTTAAGTCCAATTGTTTGTTGTGGGAATCCGTATAGCAATTCATTTGTTCTATGCTTGTCGTTTTTGGCAAGACCGGCAATGGGGATGTTTAGTTTTAGTTCGTCTTCTACCACTTCGCGTATTACTTCCATTTGTCCTTTACCACCATCTGCAATAATAAGATCGGGTAGGGGACTTTCTTCGTTCATCAATCTTGTGTATCTTCTTCTTACCACTTCTTTCATTGATGCATAATCGTCGGGTCCTAATACTGTCTTGATATTGTATTTTCTATAATCATTTTTGCTGGGCTTTCCTTTCTTAAATACAATACAAGCTGCTACCGCATCCGAACCAGATATGTTAGAGTTATCAAAACATTCTATTTGCATGGGCAGCGTTGGAAGTTGTAATGCGTCTTGCAGTTCTTTAAGCAATCGTACTTGTTTCTGCTCAGGATTGAGTTTGTCGCTTTGGCTTATTCTATCCTTCTTGTATTGCAGTACGTTCATTCTTGACAACTCGAGCAACTTCTTCTTGTCACCCTTTTGAGGAACAACTAAGTTAAAGTCTTGCTTTAAATGTTCCACGGGGAACGGTACGATAACTTCCTTAGATTCACTCTTGTAACGATTACGCATTTCAAGGATTCCTGCAGCTAAAAGGTCCTCTTTCGTTTCATCGTTCATCCTCTTGGCGTATTCGAACGTGTAGGCTTGATTCACGCAACCGTTGGTAATGTGCAGGTAGTTTATGTATGCGACGTTCTCATTGTCCTCGATGTTAAAGACGTCTATGTTGTGGCAGGTTCTGCTAACTACCTCGCTCTTGCTTTGGTAGTTTTCCAACATCACATATTTCTTTTTGATTACTTCTGCTTCTTCAAATCGCAACTCTTCTGCAAGCGTCTGCATTTCCTGCAGCATCTTCTTTTCAAGTTCTGTAGTATTACCTCTGAGTATTTCTTTTGCCTCTTCGATGTTTTTTAGATACTCCTCTCTTGTTTGTTGTCCGATACATGGAGCTTTGCAGTTCTTTATGTGGTACTCCAAACATTCTTTGTGCTTTCCTTCACGTATGGATTCAGGACTTATCTTTTCGTGGCATCTGCGAAGAGGGTAGAGATTGTTAATCAATTCTAATAAGGCGTAGAGAGTAGGGACGTGACTATAAGGTCCGAAATATGTACCAAACTTTTTGTCGATCTTTCTCGTCATGAAGATTCTTGGCAAGTATTCGTTTGTTACGACAATGCTTGGGTAAGTTTTTCCGTCCTTAAGAAGGATGTTATATTTTGGACTGTGTTCTTTAATCAGATTGTTTTCCAGTAGAAGCGCATCTTCTTCTGTACTTACAACAATGTATTTGATGTTTCTAATCTTACTGACAAGAATTCGTGTCTTCAGGTTATCTTGTGTTTTATTGAAATAAGACGAGACACGTCTTTTCAGGTTTTTTGCTTTACCTACATAGATTATGGTGTCGCTATCATCAAAGTATTGATAACAACCTGGGCATTCCGGGAGATTGTGTACAATCCCCATTAAATAAGTCCTTAGTTCTTCCTTTTCTTGTTCAGTAGCCATTTTATGCAGCTATAAAACATATTCACCCGACAATGTGAGTCGGGTGAGTATATTGTTTGTCGTATTTGTTAAATCTTAATGAGCGTAGTAATATCTGTATCTGCATCAAATGCAGCCCTACCATTCAGCCCCTCAATGGTCAGTTCGATGATGAAATTGATGAATGCCTTTTTCGGATTGAAAGACTTTACGAGTTCGTAGGCGGCAGCCATAGAACCTCCTGTGGCAAGCAGATCATCGTGTAGAAGTACGACATCGTCTTCCGTAATGGCATCGGTGTGAATTTCGATGGTATCAGTGCCATATTCTTTCTTGTAGCTCACTTTCTTTGTGTCTGCTGGTAGTTTTCCGGGTTTACGGCACATTACGAATCCAGCATTCAGTTTGTAAGCTAAGGCGGCACCTATGACAAATCCGCGACTTTCGATACCGACGACCTTAGTGATGCCTTTGTCCTTATACATTTCGTAGAGTTCATCAACCATGATCTGCATGCACTCAGGATTCTTGTAGAGTGTACTAACATCCTTGAATTGGATTCCTTTGATGGGGAAATCAGGTACGTTACGCAGGTTTTTCAGGAGAGTTTCGTTGTTCATAGTATTTTTGTTTTTGTAATTTATCTGTTCATCATGACTAAGAGTACATTCACATCACTGGGTGATACACCAGGAATACGACTTGCCTGTGCCAGAGTCTCAGGATTGATGCGCTCTAATTTCTGACGTGCCTCCGTTGACAGAGATTGAATGCTTGCATAGTCGAAGTGATCGCGTATTCTGATTGATTCCAGACGCTTCATCTTTTCTGCTTGTTGTCGTTCGCGTTCGATGTAGCCTTGATATTTAATCTGTATCTCTGCAGCCTCTGTAATCTCTTTCTTTCGGTTGGGGATGGTAGCCAGGAGTTCCTTTAATTTATTTATGTAAGGTGTGATGCCATTGATGGTTACTCCTGGACGTGCAAGGATGTCTATCAACTTGCAGCCCTTTGTGAGAGGTTTTTCTCCTAACTGTTCAAGACCGTCGTTGATAAGGTTAGCCTTGACGGAGAATGATTCAGCGAAATTGATGATGCGCTTGATCTGCTCATCTTTTTCTGTCCAAGCATCCATGCGTTCCTTGTTGGCAAGACCAAGTTGGTAAGCCTTTTCTGTGAGACGAGCATCTGCATTATCTTGTCGCAATAATATGCGATACTCTGCACGTGAAGTGAACATGCGATACGGCTCATCCACTCCCTTTGTAACAAGATCATCGATGAGCACGGCGATATAGGATTCGTCTCTATGCATTATAAATGGTTGAGAATCACTGCATTTGAGTGCTGCGTTTGTTCCTGCTACGAGGCCTTGTCCTGCGGCTTCCTCGTATCCGGTTGTACCATTCACTTGTCCGGCAAAGAAGAGACCGTCCACAATCTTACTCTCTAACGAAGCATAGAGTTGCTGTGGATCGAAGTAATCATATTCGATAGCATATCCTGGACGATATACTTGTAGATTTCTGAATGCAGGAATCTCCCTTAAAGCGTCAAGTTGCACGTCGATAGGCAATGATGACGAGAAACCATTGAGATAATATTCCTGCGTATTCTCTCCTTCAGGTTCAAGGAAGAGTTGATGTTGTTCTTTGTCCGCAAAAGTTACCAGTTTCGTTTCGATACTTGGACAGTATCTGGGACCTATACTTTGTATCTGTCCGTTGAATAGGGGAGAGTCGGGTAATCCTTCTTTCAGACGTTCGTGAACCTTAGGATTCGTAAAGCATATCCAGCATGGAAGTTGCGGAAGAATGCGGTCTTTTCCTATGTAGGAGAACTTGTGATAGTCCGTCTCTCCTTGCTGCTCTGTCATGAGACTGAAGTCAACGGAACGTCCATCTATACGTACGGGTGTTCCTGTCTTCATTCGTCCTGCTGTGATGCCGTGTTTTGTAATAGATTCTGTCAAAAGGAGCGATGGCGGTTCTGCCGTTCTACCTCCTGCCAGTTTAGTACGTCCGATGTGCATGAGTCCGTTGAGGAATGTACCGGCAGTGATGACCACGCAACGTGCCTTGATGGTCACGTCAAGATAAGTACGTACGCCTTCCACTACTTTGTTCTCGTTGACGAGCAGTTCCTTCACTTGGTCTTGCCAGATGGACAGGTTGGGTGTGTTCTCCAATATCGATCTCCATTCCCAGATGAATTTGCCTCGGTCGCATTGTGCACGTGGACTCCACATGGCAGGTCCCTTCGAGCGGTTTAGCATTCGGAATTGAATTGACGTTCTGTCAGTGACTGTTCCGATGTGGCCTCCAAGTGCATCCACTTCTCGTACGATTTGTCCTTTTGCGATGCCACCTACAGCGGGATTGCACGACATTTGTGCAATCTTATTCATATCCATTGTCACCAGACAAGTCTTAGCTCCCAGTCGTGCACTTGCCGTTGCAGCTTCACAGCCAGCGTGGCCTGCTCCAACAACAACCACATCGAATTTCAACTCCATTTTATGCTGTTTTTACGTTTCTAAGCACAAAAGTAATGCTTTTTGGTGAAACTATTACCTTTTTTGTTTGTACAAATCGCAAAAAAATCTTAATTTTGCGCAAAATATACCTATTTATGACTACGCGCACGTAATAAATAGATAAAATCGAGATGTAAAAAAAGAAAAACAAAACAATAATTATTAACTTAAATCAATCATCTATGTGGTTAATCAAATCATCAATTGGTAGGAAGGTGGTTATGTCCGTTACCGGCATTGCACTTGTCCTGTTCTTGACCTTCCATGCGTCAATGAACGTCGTAGCTCTGTTCAGTGCTAAGGGCTACAACATGATTTGTGAGTTCCTCGGTGCTAACTGGTATGCCGTAGTGGCTACTATCGGTTTGGCTGCGTTGGTAGGCTTGCATTTCATTTATGCTTTTATTCTTACTATCCAGAACCGTAAGGCTCGTGGTAACAGCCGCTATGAGGTTACCAACAAGCCCGAGAAGGTAGAGTGGGCCAGCCAGAACATGCTCGTGCTCGGTATCATCGTGATTCTGGGTATGCTTCTGCACCTCTACAACTTCTGGTACAACATGATGTTTGCCGAGTTGGTTGAGAACGAGGGTGCAGCCATGGCAACCAACGGTGTGTTCCACATCGTCAACACCTTCCACGGTGCTTGCCCCAGCCAGCCCACTTCTACTTGTGGTTACATCTACACCGCTATCTACCTCGTATGGCTGTGCGCTCTTTGGTTCCACCTGAACCACGGTATCTGGAGTTCTATGCAGACCATGGGCTTCAGCGGCAAGGTATGGTTCAACCGCTGGCGTTGCATCAGCTGCATCTACAGCACCATCGTTATCCTGATGTTCGTTGCTGTAGCTCTCGCATTCTGCTTCGGCTATGTTCCCTGTGACTTCAAGGAGGCAATGAGCGAGTCATGCTGCAAGGCTGTTGAGGCTGCTGGTTCATGCTGTGGCGGTTGCTAATTGTGAGAATAATTAAATCGTAAATTGTAAATTGTCCAATAGTAAATAGAATTATGGCAAAGACAATAAATTCAAGAATTCCCGAAGGACCCGTTGCTGAGAAGTGGACCAACTACAAGGCACATCAGCGTCTGGTTAACCCCAAGAACAAACTCAAGCTCGACGTCATCGTGGTAGGTACAGGTCTGGCAGGTGCCAGCGCTGCTGCTTCTCTCGGTGAGATGGGCTTCAACGTATATAACTTCTGCATCCAGGACAGCCCCCGTCGTGCTCACTCTATCGCAGCACAGGGTGGTATCAACGCTGCCAAGAATTATCAGAACGATGGTGACTCGGTTTACCGTCTGTTCTACGATACCGTAAAGGGTGGTGACTACCGTGCTCGCGAGGCCAACGTATATCGTCTGGCTGAGGTCAGCAACAACATCATCGACCAGTGCGTGGCACAGGGTGTACCTTTTGCTCGTGAGTACGGTGGTATGTTGGCTAACCGTTCATTCGGTGGTGCTCAGGTAAGCCGTACCTTCTATGCTAAGGGTCAGACCGGTCAGCAGCTTTTGCTCGGTGCCTATTCTTCACTCTCTAAGGAGGTGAACAGCGGTAAGGTGAAACTCTATACCCGTTACGAGATGGAGGACGTTGTCATCATCGATGGCCGTGCTCGTGGTATCATTGCCAAGAACCTTGTTACTGGTAAACTCGAGCGTTTCTCTGCCAACGCCGTAGTTATCGCTACTGGTGGTTATGGTAATGCTTACTTCCTCTCAACCAACGCTATGGGTTGTAACTGTACCGCAGCTATCCAGTGCTACCGTAAGGGTGCCTACATGGCTAACCCCTCTTACGTGCAGATTCACCCCACCTGTATCCCCGTTCATGGCGACAAGCAGTCAAAGTTGACCCTGATGTCAGAGTCTCTGCGTAACGATGGTCGTATCTGGGTTCCCAAGAAGTTGGAGGATGCTAAGGCTCTGCAGGCAGGTACCAAGCAGGGTTATGAGATTCCCGAGGCTGACCGTGACTACTACCTGGAGCGCCGCTATCCCGCATTCGGTAACCTCGTTCCCCGTGACGTGGCTTCACGTGCTGCTAAGGAGCGTTGCGACAAGGGCTTTGGCGTTAACAACACCGGTCTCGCCGTATTCCTCGATTTCTCTGAGTCTATCCAGCGTCTCGGCATCAACGAGATCCGTCAGCGCTACGGCAACCTCTTCGATATGTACGAGGAGATCACCGACGTTAATCCCGGTGAGTTGGCTTGCACCAAGGACGGTGTTCAGTACTATCATCCCATGATGATCTTCCCCGCTATCCACTATACTATGGGTGGTATCTGGGTTGACTACGAGCTGCAGACCTCTATCCCCGGTCTGTTCGCTATCGGTGAGTGTAACTTCTCTGACCACGGTGCAAACCGCCTCGGTGCTTCTGCATTGATGCAGGGTCTGGCTGATGGCTACTTCGTATTGCCTTACACCATCCAGAACTACCTGGCCGACCAGGCTATCTGGCCCCGTCTCTCTACCGACCTCAAGGAGTTCGCTGAGACAGAGAAGGCTGTTCAGGCAGAGATCGACCGACTGATGAACATCAAGGGTAAGCGCTCTGTTGACTCTATCCACAAGGAGCTTGGCCACATCATGTGGGAGCACGTAGGTATGGGTCGTACCAAGGAAGGTCTTGAGGAGGGCTTGAAGCTCTTGAAGAACATCCGCAAGGAGTTCAACGAGAACCTCTTCATCCCCGGCAGCAAGGAAGGTCTTAATGTCGAGCTCGACAAGGCTATCCACTTGCGTGACTTCATCCTCATGGGCGAGCTCGTAGCATACGATGCCCTCCATCGCGAGGAGTCTTGCGGTGGTCACTTCCGCGAGGAGCACCAGACCGAGGAAGGCGAGGCTAAGCGCGACGACGAGAACTTCTTCTACGTAGGTTGCTGGGAGTACCAGGGTTCTGACGACAATGCCCCCGAGCTCTCTAAGGAGCCCCTCGAGTACGAGATTATTAAGGTACAACAGCGTAACTACAAGAACTAAGGAATTATGAAAAAGATATTTGCAATCGTTTGCATGGCCGCCATGGTGGTTGCTTGTGGCGAGAAGAAGGCCGCTGCAACAACCGAAGCCAATGCTAATGCTAGCGAGGCAACCACTGAGGTAGCTGCTGAGGCAGAGGCTCCTGCAGAGGAGGTTCCCGCCGATGCCGCATCCATCGCTGGTTTCAACCCCGAGGACCTCAAGGTCGAGGGTGTTGTCGCCGAAGTCAAGGTGGGTGCAGTCAAGGGTAAGGACGCCAGTGTCGTATACATCCCCGTCAAGAGGAGTGACGAGAGCTACAAGGCCTTCAGCAAGGCTGTCTTCGACAAGATCAAGGCAGAGACCGGCCGTGTAGGCAACGACATGAAGGAAGAAATTACCGAGCCCGTCTTGGATGCCGACATCTTCGTCTACACTTACAAGGTTGATGGCCACGACATCTATTGTACACTCAGCAATTGCGGTGGCGAGATGGGCAGTGATTACGAAATAATTTTCACAAAGTATTAAAATTATGGCTAAAAATATTAGTGTAACTGTAAAGTTCTGGAAGCAGAACGGACCCAAGGATAAGGGTCATTTCGATACTCATGAGTTGAAGAACATCCCCGATGATACTTCATTCTTGGAGGCCCTCGACATCATGAACGAGGAACTCATCAACGAGGGCAAGGAGCCTTTCGTGTTCGACCACGATTGCCGCGAGGGTATCTGCGGTATGTGCTCGCTCTACATCAACGGTACACCCCACGGTAAGACCGAGCGTGGCGCTACTACCTGTCAGCTGTACATGCGTAAGTTCAACGATGGCGACACCATCACCGTAGAGCCCTGGCGTTCTGCCGGTTTCCCCGTCATCAAGGACTGTATGGTAGACCGCAACGCATTCGATAAGATCATGCAGGCAGGTGGTTACACCAGCGTACGTACAGGTCAGGCTCAGGATGCCAACGCTATCCTCATCTCTAAGGAGGCTGCCGACGAGGCTATGGACTGCGCTACCTGCATCGGTTGCGGTGCTTGTGTGGCTGCTTGTAAGAACGGTTCTGCCATGCTCTTCGTCAGCTCTAAGGTAAGCCAGTTCGCACTGCTGCCTCAGGGTCAGGTAGAGGCTGCTAAGCGTGCCAAGGCCATGGTGGCTAAGATGGATGAACTGGGCTTCGGTAACTGTACCAATACCCGTGCCTGTGAGGCTGTTTGCCCCAAGTGCGAGAGCATCAGCAACATCGCTCGCCTCAACCGTGAGTTCATCTGGGCGAAGTTGAAGGACTAAAGGAATGGTTATACGGTTGTGCGGTTTATCGGTTAATCGGATATTCCGTGCTAATGACTCTCAAACCGTTAAACCATTATAATAAAGAAGCATCCCGCGACACAATGTTGCGGGATGTTTTTTATTGTTGCAGTTCGGTAAACTACCATTTCACCACAGGAAATCGGCAGTCGAAGAACTTTTCGGTTGGGACGTTGCAGCCTACGGCATGCGCACAACTGACGATGTAGGCCTGCAGGTGCGGTGGGATGGGGGTAAGGCCCGCACGCATCTCATAGTAGCGGGTCGGGCGGATGCGCTGCATACAGCGTTCCTGGAAGGGACTCTTGAGATTTCCCATGAAAAGTGTCTGGCGGTAGAACCCCAGGGCATATTGATCCGTGCTGCCGTCGCGATAGAGGGGGCAAGGCTGTTGTGCATAGATTGCCGGGTTGACGACCATTAGGGTGGGGGCGTTGGCCTTGAGCGCCAGTTCTTTGGCATGGAGGCACTGCTGGGCGTTGGGGCACTCGGTGTGGAGGCAGGCTGCATAGTTCTTGGGCTTGGCCTGCTGCTTAGCGATGACCTGTGCGTAGGTCGGACGATTGTTCTTGAGTTGTCGCATGACGATTGAGATAAAAAAGTTTTTTTATGGCGAAAACCCTCAAGGGTTCCATATTTTGTTTATAACTAATTGTATATCATTTGTTTGTTACTATGGAACCCTATATGGAACCCTTGTGGAAGGGTTCCATGGGGTTCCATAACATTGCCATCAGGCAGTCAGTTTGATGACATGGTAAGCATTACCCTTTGTCAGCACCTTGCGTTCGAAGCCCAGTTCGTGCATACGCATGCCTACATGAACGCTGAGCGACTTGTCGTTTCGCATCGAGGGATATTCCTCCTTCAAGATGTCACAGATCTCCTTGACAAATATCGTCTGGCTCTGCTCGCCCAATTCGGGCAGTCGGAAGCAGCTCTGGAGCATCGTGCTGAGGTCCATATCCTGTTGGAACTGCTGGTTGACCTGCTGTATCTGGCGTGTCTCTTCGTTGGTGAACCAGTAGCGCTTGCCATCTACCTTCACCTCCTGCACCAGTTGGGCATAGAGCTGCTCGTAGTGGATGGGCGTCTCGTTGTCGATGAGTGCCCCCTTGGGGATGCTGATGCAAAGATAACGGCGGCTACCCGTATTGTCCTGCAAGGGGTGGCGGTTGTTTGTGGTGGCTACAAACGAAGCATAGCGCACACGATCCTGCTGCTCACGGCCATAGATGGGGCGGCCATTCACCTTCACCTTCGACAAGGTCTGCTTCAGTTCCGACTGTTGCGAGGGACGAATTTGGTCCAATTCGTCGAGGTTTACCAGCAGGTTGTTGGTAAGCGCCATCTCCTTGTCGTTCTTGTTGCTCAGGTTCAGATGATCCAGAAAGTACTGTCGCAAGTGCTCGGGCAACAGGCGGTGGCAGAACGTACTCTTGCCACAGCCTTGTTCGCCGATGAGCGTAGGCACACACTCGTTGCCATGAAGCGTGTCCATGCCCAACCAATGTGCCACGGCCGAACGCATCCAGATGCTCAACCACAGGATCTGCTCGCTCGATGTGCCGGGGATGCGGCTGAAGAGTTCGGCCACACGATTCTGCCCATCCCATCGAGGCAAAGCACCCAGATAGTCATGGATGGGGTCGTACTGTGGCAGGTCGGCCGATTCGAGATACTCCAGCACATCCTGACGCACCGAAGTCAGTTCTTCAAGGCTGATCTTCGTCTGGCGCACGATGCTGTTCTTCAGCTTGTCGGTCAGAGACTCAAAGCCCTTACCTTGTTCATTACTACGCGCACGAACCTCTGTCTTCTTGCTCAGCAGGTTGTAGCGCAACTCATAGTTCTCGGTGAGAAACTGCTCAATCATGAGCACCTTCTCGGCATTGGTGATTTTGTTTTGTATACTCATTGTTTTTCTTTGTATGAAATCTGCTGCGAAGATACTACAAAGATACCCATTTCGTGAAAGTTCCACGCTCGCCTCCCGCATCTTCCCATCTATCGTGGAACGCTTCTTCTCTTTCGTGGAACAGAGTGTGGAACGCAACCGTATTTTTATCGTAAATGCCACTCATCGACATTCAGCATCTTCTTCGTGGTGTAGTGGAACCCTATGGAACCCTTGGTGTAGGGTTCCATATAGGGTTCCATTCTTGTAAAGTACAGACAACCAAATGACTATATGGTATAAGATGGAACCCTTGAAGGTTTTCGGGGCAAAAAAAACTTTTTTTTTATCACTCGCACCACCTCTCCTCCCACCTTCGCCAGAGTTCGTCGGCAGCCCTTGCAGCATCTGGTGTACTGGCGCTGCGCCTTTCACTCCAATCATGCAGCGGCATTTATTTTTCCGCTATCAGCGGAATTTTTTTTCGCCGTGCGTGACTTCGCTCTCAACACTGCCGTCACAAAGCAGAACTGTGGCACGACAACAAATGGCATCGTGCATGTATGTCTTGTTTTCGGGAGGTGATTCAGTGTCTGGATTCATAATATTAAGAGTGAAAATATGCTTTTTTCAAAAAAAAGTTGTTTATTTGTAATGTCTTTATTATTTTTGCAAAGCAAAAAGTATTCTAACTATGGCAAAGGATAAATATGTAAGGTTCGACTGGGCAGCAAAGCGCATGCTTAGGAACAAAGCCAACTTCGGTGTGCTGGAGGGACTGGTAACGGTTCTTCTCAACGAGGAAGTGCATATAGATGAGATTCTTGAGAGTGAAGGTAATCAGGAAACGGAAGACGATAAGTTCAACCGTGTAGATATAAAAGCCAGAAACTCGAAAGGCGAGATCATCATTGTTGAGATACAGCTTACACGCCAATTGCATTATCTGGAACGCATCCTTTATGGCGTAGCAAAGTCTATCACAGAACATATTCATCTGGGTGAAAGTTACGAGAAGGTAAAGAAAGTGTACAGCATCAGTATCCTTTACTTCGATTTGGGCAAGGGTGCGGATTATCTGTATCATGGTCAGACCACCTTCAAGGGCGTTCATACCGGTGACACCCTGCAGATTACCACCAAGGAAAAGGATGTCATCGAGATGAAGACTCCCGAACAGGTATTTCCCGAATACTTCCTCATACGCGTGAACGAATTCAACAAGGTAGCCACCACGCCCCTTGAAGAATGGCTGGACTATCTGCGCTCTGGTCACATCAAGGACGATACCACCGTTCCAGGTCTTCAGCAGGCTCGCCAAAACCTTCTTTATATGCAAATGTCCCGAGAAGAACAGATATCGTATGACCGTCATCTGGAAGATATAATGATGCAGAACGACTGCATTGCATCAGCAATCAAGGAAGGACGTGCAGAAGGACGTGCAGAAGGACGTGCAGAAGGTCGCGCAGAGGGCATAATTGACAGTGCTCGCAAAATGATTGCTGCAGGAGTGGACAAGTCCGTTGTTGTCTCTGCACTCAGCCTCACGCCAGAGCAGATAGAGAGTTTGATGTTGTCATGAAATAGCGAAAACGCCATAGCAGCATCACATAACTCATAGTCCAGAAATGAAGATAAATAACATAACGTAAAACCCATAAAACAAAGAAAGGAACAGAAACTTCTTGCTGCCTCACACTTTATTATAATATTAGGTATAGGCATGCAGAAGGTTTGATAATAGAATAAGAATAGAAAATATAACATATAACGCGCATTGACTATTATTTGCGTTCGCCTGAATAGCCTAGGAAACTAATCAGATTGAAATAAGAACACAAAGAATAGTGGTTAGGCAGCTTCCATGGAAGAAGTGTGCCTCGTCCACCTATATAAGAGTACAATGCTTATGCTTTAGGGCATGAGCATCTTATAGGTGGAAGAGGTTTCAATTCCTAGGCAGCCTCGGCGAACGCATAAGAAGGTTCATGCCCTTTTTGTGCGCTCACGTGAGTGGTAGATCGATGCACCAATTGTTTAGCAACGATTTACGACTATGCCAAGAACAAATGCAGACTTCAACAGAAGTAGAAGACAGAAAGACAATGAATACTACACCCTGTACAAGGATGTGGCAGATGAAGTGAGAATGTACCTGCCTCAGTTAGAGGGCATGAGAATCCTCTGCCCTTGTGACTGGGCTTCATCATACGGAGAACATACATTCTACACTAAAGAACAAGGTGTTATCACTGAACCGGAGGCCAATGGCAGTCAGTTCGTACGCTACTTAGTAGCCAAAGCTGAGGAGTGCGGATTCCAGTCCGTTACTGCCAGTGGATATGATGACCGTACTGGAGAGGGCGTTAGGTTTCAGGATATTGACTACAGCAAGTACGATGTCATCATAACTAATCCTCCTTTCTCTCTCTTCGGAAAGTTTATTGACACACTCATTGATGCAGGCAAGAAGTTCCTTGTGATTGGAAGCCACATGGATGGTTCGCTGAAGAACATCGTGCAATACTTTCAGACAGAACAGATTCACATTGGTTACCATTATCACCTCAGCGGTTTCCTTCGCCCCGATGGAACTGTAATGAAGAAAGACGAGAGCACTCCCCGATGCTGCCAATGGTTCACTAACATGGATGTTGATCTCAACCAACGTCCATTAGTGCTGACAGAGAGCTATGAGGAAACGCCAGAGCAATATCCTCATTACACTAACTACGATGCTATAGAATGTACCTTTGTCAGGAAGATTCCTTTTGACTACTATGGACAAATGGGTGTGCCGGTGACATTCCTACAGTCATTCAATCCCAATCAGTTTGAGATTATTGGTGAGAGCAATGACTTGGCTATATCATTCCGCGATGAGAACAACAAACTCTGTTCTGGCCGATTCTACTACCAACTACCCAATGGTAAATTGCACCGCTGCCAGCCACGTCTAATCATTAAACGCAAGCAATCATGAATACCATTACAGTAAGCGACCTCTACAACAAAGTCAACGACGGAGAAATAATTAGTGATATCGAACTCCAACGTGCCATTGTCTATGATGACGACAAACAGGCACTCGTTATCGATAGCCTGTATCGAGGCATTCCACTTCCTGCCATCTATCTCTGGCGTAACGATGACGGAATATACGAAGTGCTTGACGGTAAGCAACGTATTGAATCCATACGAAAGTTTATGCAGAACGAACTGGTTTATGATGGCAAGATATGGAAAGAATGGGGACGTACAAATCCAGACTTCCAGCAACGTATCAAGGATATTGTACTCACCGTCATAGAATGCAGTGGAACAGATGAACAGAAGCGTGAAATTTTTAATCGAATCAATACCCTCGGCGTGGCACTCAGTCCTTACGAAGTACTCAACGGTCTTTTTCATGGGTTGTATCTACAGGAACTCTCTGACCACTACCGACAGGATCCTGTCTATCGCAAGGTACTCAAGGAAGAGACACTCGACCGTGGTGCGAACAAGTACATCATGCTGAAATACATCTACGAGATACGCTTCAACGCAAAACCATCGCATAAGCAACTGGAAGAGTATTTGAAGAGTAAATATACGATGTCAGCGGATGAGGATATTGCGAAGATACATAAGCGATTCAAGTTCATCGTTGACATCTTCGAACCTACCACCAAACTGAAGCGTGACATACTGCTGCGCTTGGCGAATGAACACCTGGGAGAATCAGCGCTATGGAAAGAACATAAAAGCACAATCAACAAAGACCTTCGTTCGTACATCAAGAATGCTTATCCAGATGGATATTCTGTAAAGTATGATGACATTCTTGCCGTTATCAAAGCCCAACTGAACGGAATCACCCTTGATCCTCGACGTCTTTTCTCCAAGGAACAAAAGCAAGAACTACTTGACCAACGTGCCCCAGACGAACACGGACGATACAAATGCGATGGATGTCCCAATACCTTCCTGCCCGAAGAGCTCACCGTCGATCACATCAAGCCATGGAGCCTAGGAGGACCAACAGAACTCAGTAACGCCCAACTCCTTTGCCGCCCATGCAACAGTTCAAAAGGGAATAGTTGAGACGCTTTTCCTATCCGCAAAAAGAAACCATCCGCTAACATCGGTTCTTATGTTGAGTTTACGCTAACTTCGCGAACGAAAACATCTGGGACAAATCCTGCATCTTCGTTGGGTAAATTCTTTGTAGTCTGAATGCTTTTTCGTAACTTTGGCCAGAAAATCCAATACTTATGAATTTCGACTATAAGACATACGACCGACAACTCACGAACTTGCTGAAGATGAGTGAGGTGATGCTGGATGGGTGGGACGACTATAGCGTCACGGAGTTGAATTGCGACCTGCGATCACTGCGTACCAAGGCTGCACGCCTGTGCGCCATGGCCGACTTGGATGCCTCAATTCAGCACGATGACCTCATGCACAGTCGCTCTGACCACAATGCTCGCTATGCCTCGCTCTTCGCCACACTTGTCTATGAGCGTCTCAAACCTTTGCTCAGTCGGGTTGTGGATAATATTCGTCAGGGCAACAGGCATGTGGAGCATTTGCCAGAGATGAAAGTTACGGATATCAGCGAACTGCTGCCACAGCTGGCCAGCATCCTGCCGCCCGAAGAGGAGAATGGCGACGACTGGACATCGCTGACCGTCGAAGTCAGGCAGGTCGAGTCGCAGTACAAGAAGAAATACAAACCTACTGCCTTCCCTGGCATGCCAATCGTAGAACGCTTGCTCTGCCTGCTGCAGTATTTTACTTTGGTGTGCTATCTGCTCTTCCTCTTTCAGCGTATGGAGGCCCAGACGCACCAGGAGATGACGGGCGAGGAGGCAGGTCGCCGTATGATGCAGGCCCTTCGCCTCTATGCCGAGTCGGAGGCAGGAAGCCAAGCCCTACAGCTCTATCAGGCCTCCTTGCTCTTCGAGAATGGGCAGCATCCGCTCACTGCCGAGCAGCTGCGCCAGGCACAGTGCAGCCTGCACAAGGACGTACCCGAATCCGTGCGCCTCTGCTTCATCAACCATATCCAGGATCTCAACGCTATGGCTGTGGCATTGTCGCACACTGTGGCCTCCGAGGCTGACGTGCTGGCTCTTGTGGCTGCTGTGGCCAAATGGCAGTGGCTTGGCGGGCAGCTCTATGCCTTGGAGCATCCCGAGCCAGCACAGCCTGTCATCTACAACGAGGTGCTGTACACCCACCGCCACACTCGGCCCATCAACCTCTTCAGTCTTCGTGACCATATCCGGCAGCATGTGATGCCCCTCATCACACGCAAGAACCACTGGTTCTGCCTTTGGTGTGTGCTGCGCCATCGTTCGCTGCTGCAGGATGAGGGGAGCGCGGCCTTTACCCGACAGATGATGCATACCGATTGGTTTGCCGACCAGCCCGATAACCTGCATTTTACCGACGACATCCTGCGTGCCTACAATGGCTATCTCAGTACCACCGACTTCTGTCTGTGGGATGAGGACGTGTTTCTTCAGCATGCCGGCCGTCTGGGTAAGCAGAAAAAGTGGAACCTCACGCTCTTCCGTACTTTTCGCTCGCTCTGCGACGACATCAACGATGCACTTGCAGCGTGGAAATAGTCAAAAAGAATAAAATAATCACATAAATGGTGTTTTTTTTGTTGTTTTGTTTGCTTGTTAATGATAAAAAATCTAATTTTGCACTTGAATATTAATTAATAAGGTAACAAATACTTTTTAATATTGGGATATGAAACGAATTAAAGATTTTATGCTGATGGGTGCTACAGCATCCATAATGCTTATGACTACGGGTTGTGACAATGACAAGTATCATTACAATCCTAACAATGATGCTGAAGTACTTCAGAAGACTGCTTTTGCTGAGAATTTCAAAGCCAAGTATGGTGACATCTCTCCCGACCAGACATGGGACTTTGTAGGTAATAGTGCCATTTGTATGTTGCCTGGCATGGAGACCCGTGCTACTCGTGCTGCCATTACTCCCATTGTAGAGACGAGTGATGGATTCAATTTCGATATGACCGACGACTTCATCGCTGAGGCTGGCGTGAAGTTCCAGAATTTCGGTGAAAAGACACCTGCATACTATGTGATGCCCGATGGCCCCCTCCGTCTCACTCAGGTTTATCAGGGTGGTCTCAAGGGTGGTAACAACAACTTTTTCCTTCACATGATTGTAGGTACTGGTGACGATGCTCAAGATATTGTTGTTGCCTCAAACAATCAGGGAATTAATATGAATCAGAAGGCCGGCAAGACAACGACCATCACTGGTATTCCTGCTGGTACGCCAATCTCCTTCTATCTGGAGGCACACGTAGGCAAGTCCATCTATTACTACAATTCGCTCGAGGGTAATCCCAAGCAGATGGAATTCAGCTCAACTATAGGTGCATATCGCGATGGCACTGTCATTGGTGAGAAGAACACTGTGTTGGGTTGCCAGGCTGCTGTTTCAAGTAGTGGCGAGTTCACGAATATCGCTTACTTGGTGGATGGTCTGAGTGAACCTCAGCCTGCTCCCGAGAAGATTGAGAAGATCATCACCAAGCGCTACATGGTTGAGGACTTGGGTGATGTCGATGACTTCGACTTCAACGATATTGTTATCGATGTACAGGAGCGTACGCTTGTAGAGAATGACGTTGTTTTGGAGCGTGAGCAGAAGGCTACTCTCGTACATCTGGGCGGTAGTCTGCCTTGGAACGTCAAGATTGGTAACACCTGGTTTGCCGGCTCTGAGAGCGATATGCGTGAGGGCAAGATGTATTACGACACTGAGGAGACTATCTCCATCCAGGGTTGGAATCCTGAAGAAAACAACCTGACTGTTGTTGTAGCAAGAACAGGCAATATAAACGATGGCGTATATACCATTCCTTTCCCCAAGAAGGGTGCTGCTCCCATGATCGTTGCTGTGGCTAACACATTGCAGTGGATGGAAGAGCGTGTGGCTGTTCCCGAGGACTGGTGGTATATGTACTAATGCTTGATAATCCGGCACATTTCGTGCTATAGGATAAATATATGGATAGAGGGGCGTGCATCACGCCCCTCTATCTTTTTGTGGTTTTAAATTGGCAATCTGTGTTCTTTATTCGAAGGTGATATCCTTCACGTGGTTGCCTACGAGGCAGCGCATGAAGTCCCACGTCTTGTACCAACCAGGCTTGCCGGGCATCTTGTCGTGGATGCGCTGACCGTTGATGCGCAGGTCGCGGAAGTGAACGCCTGAAATATTGCGGTCGGCATCGTAACCCATCATAAGCGATGGCTCGGAGGGCAGACCGTAGTAGCGGATGAGGTTGAAGTTGACATTGCGGATGGCACGGCCTGGAGCTGCACAGTACTTCTCGTTGTAGAAGATGCGCAGGTTCAGGAGGCTGCCTTGATTGATCTGCTCCACACGTATGTTCTCGAAGGTGATGTCCTCCACGAGGTTGTTGTCGCCCGCATTGACGGCCATACAGCCTTGATAATCCATCTGTGCCTCGCTCTGGCAGAGGATGTCGATGTTCTTATATAAAAGATGTGCACAGGTGTCGCCCTTCTCGGGATGAGTTGCCAGTTCGGGGCTATCCACCGCATTGCCGTGCAGACCGATGAAGATGGGGTGCGCCACGTCGGCCCAGAGGATGGAGTTCTCCATCGTGACGTTGAGGCAGTTGCCCTTGAAGCCCTTGCGCGTGCAGTATGCCGTGGTGCAGTCATCGCTGTTGCGGCAGAAAACGCGATTATAGTGGACATTTTGGCTGGCGAAGACGTTCAGACCGTCGCCCCAACCGGGATAGGAGATGCTCTTGACATCGTGTACGGTGACGCCGTTGCTACCACCAATGGGACAGGTGTTGACGACGAGGCCGTCCAACAGTACGTTACGGCTGCGGTGTACACGCGCTCCCTCAAAACCCGTGGTGGGACGGCACACGCCTCGTCCCAAGAGGCTCACTTCACTGACATCATCGATGGCAAAGGTGCCGTTGACGTAGGCACCGGGTGCGAGGTATACGGTGGTGCCGGATGGCACTCTCACCACTTCCTTCGACACGGGGGCCGAAGATTCGGTGACATCGATAGGATGCGTTGGCGCGGACAGCTTGTCCTTGGGCATCATAGCCTGGAGCACGGTGAGATCATCGTACAAGCCTGGAGCCACATACACAAAGCTGCGGCCCTGCTTCTTGGCCTCCTTTCGGGCCTCCTCCACGCTGACGGGCGGGCGGCTGGTGAAGAGAAGAAGGTTATCGGTGATGTTGCCGTCGAACTCAACGCTCAGATTCTCGGGTTGGAAGAGCATAAACTGCACGGTAGAGTCGTTCTGCACGTTGGCTATCGTGCCACGGTAGTCGGGACGGATGCGTGCCGTCTTATACTTCTTGTTCTTGCAAACGACGCGCACCGACACTACGCCCTCGAAGTCGAAGAAGGCATATGAGATTTCCGTTACCTTGTGCCCCGTGCCCGTAGCCACCTCCTTGCCTGGCGCGGCGTTGTAACGGGTGGGGGCATTCACCTTGGCCATATAGGTGTCTATCTTTGTCCATTCCTTGCTGCCACGAGACTGGATGTAGACGTCGTAGTCGTGCTTGAGGGGTGCGCCTTGAGGTGCCGCATAGGTGTAGGCACGGTGGATGGCGGGCTTGTTGAGGCGCTGCTCGTTCTTGGCGCTTCGCTTGGCGTCCTTCATCAGGTCGATGGCCTGCTTCGTATAAGGCATATCGAGGCCCAGACGACCGTGATAGTGCTTGTAAGGCAACTCATAGATGTCCCACAGGCGACCGCGTCCCATCTCACCAGGCTTTGTCCACTCGCAGTAGAGACCGGTGCAGTCCTGCCACGTCTCGAATGGCACGTCATAGCCCAGGTTGTAGCGCGCTGTGTACTCAATGCCTTTGAGCAAACGGTTGTCGAGTGCGCCCCACAGGTCTGTCTTGGCTATGTCGCCCCATTTCTCGCAGAGTGTGGTGTGCTGGCTTACCAGATAGGCCATCTCGCAGATGTGCTCCAACGCCTCCAGTCCCAGTTGGGCGTGCCCCTGGTCGCGACCCGTCTCCTGGCACTGGCCTGTAGGACCGACATAGCGTGGCAGAGCACCGTTGTCGTTGGCATACAGGAAGTAGTCGACGGCGTGTTCGTAGAGTGCCTTGTCCTCAAGATAGATGGCACAGGCCATGCGCATTCGGTTGACGATGGCTCCCCAGTTCCCGTTGGCGTAGGGGCTGTTTCGCTCGAATTCATCGAGGGTTGGCAACCAGGCACGGCGCAGCATAGCATCCCATTCGGGCGTCTTGTAGGCGTGCAGGATGGTCATGGCTTCGACGAGCGCGTAGCCCTGTATGGCGCAGAGCGGTGCATCGTGGCCGTCGAGGCGCTGCAGGGTGGTGGCATAGGCGTTGATGATGGCGAGTGCCTTATCGCGTGCCTCTTCGGCCGAGAGGCTGCTCAGGTCGGCTGGTTTCTTGTTCAACTCGGTGGGTGGGGTAGTGACGGGCAGGCCGTTTTTGTTGTGGCTGGCTTGCTGCCATGCCATAGCAAAGTCGTAGGCTGCCATCATATCGCGCTCACTGCCTCCCTTGGTACGGCCGTACTGGCCGTCGCGTGCCACCACCTCGAAGGGACCTGCCATCTTGTAGTCGGGCTTGGTTTGGGCTGTGACGGTTAGGGTGAAAGCCAAAAAGAGAGTAGAAAGTATGTGTATCTTTTTCATGCTGTTTATTCGATTATTTGTTTTGCAGAATTAAATCGCACCACCCCCTGCTCTTGTCGCTGGGTGTGAGGCTGTAGGCACCGACTTTGGCACCTATCCACTTGCCTTCGCGAGCGGGGAAGGTGGTGGGTAGGGTGTGGTACTTTATTCCGTCCGTGCTGTAGGAGAAGGTGCAGAGAGCGTTGTAGGGGGCTTTGGCAGTGGGTTTGCGCTCCACCTTGACACGCAGCCAGATGTCGCATTCGTGATTGTCGAGCGCACCGGCGTTGTAGTTTTGGGCTGGAATCTGCGCAATACGTATGGGGGCATCCTCGTGCTTCGTCTCGGCCTCACGGCATATTACTTGACTTAGCGTGAAGGCTCCGTCCTCGTAGCGCAGGCCGATGCGGCAGTAGTCGCGACCCATCACCACCATACCCGACTCGTGGCCTTCGGCCTTGGCCGTGATGCGTAAGTGCAAGGTCTCCGTGACATTCTCACCGTCGATCTTGCGCAACCACAGGTTGGGCACATCCCACAGGTTGGGACGGCCGTTGGCACCCTCGCGTGGCTCCACCGCACAACCGTAGATGCGCTGGCCGCCGTTGGGTGTGGCAAAGCCGTACCAATGCTGGTAGTTGGCATGCCAGGTGTAGCCCTTGCCATAGAGGCCATCGGCATAGGTCACCACCGTGGGCTTGTCTTTGCGCAGCTTCATCATAGGCCAACCATCGCGCCACTCCACATCGAGCAGGTGCAGGATGCGACCGTAGGCACCACGTTCCTGGAAACAAAGGAACTTATCGCCGACCCATCCACCCTGGTGTATGCCGTCGGCCTCACAGACCGTCTTGCTCTCGTAGGGACCGTAGATGTGGCGCGAACGGAGGGCAATCTGCCAACCGTGCTCCACGCCGCCTGCCGGTGCCAGGATGTAGTAGTAACCATCGCGCTTGTAGAACTTGGGACCCTCGACGGTGTGATTGCCCTTGCCCGTCTTGCTGCCGATGAAATCGGTCTGTCCGTCGTAGACCATACGTGGTGCTGAAATGGCCTTCGTGCCGTCAGCAGATAGTTCGCGCACCGTCAGTACGCTGTTGAAGCCGCATCGGCTGGCCGCCCATCCGTTGACGAGGTACATACGTCCGTCCTTGTCCCATAGCGGACAAGGATCGATGAGGCCCTTGCCGGGCACAACCAGTACGGGTTCGTCCCATTGGGCGCATGGATTGTCCGTCTTCACCATAAAGATGCCGAAGTCGGGGTCGCCCCAATAGATATAATAGGTATTGTCGTGCAAACGTATGCTGGGAGCCCACACACCCTTACCGTGCTGGGGCTTTTGGTAGTGCTCCTCGGGCAGTAGTTTTTCTATGGCGTAGTTCTCGAGCGTCCAGTGCTGCAGGTCGGTAGAGTGCAGGATGGGTAAGCCCGGCACGCATTGGAAACTGCTGGCCGTCATCCAGTAGTCGCCTTCCGTACCTTGACATACGTCGGGATCGCTATAGTCGGCATAGACAATCTGGGCCTGCATTGGTTCAGCGCACAGCAGCACGCCAAAGAGCAGTATTGCTTTAAGTTTTTGCAAATGCTTCATTTCTGTAAAATTACTTTACTTGTACCATCTTTGTAGCGAACCACATTCAATCCCTTTCGGGGCAAGGTGGTGCGCATGCCGCTCAGCGTATAGTACGCCTTCTCACCGTATGCCTTGTCACGCATGGTTTGGATACCCGTCTCGGGATCGTAATTGACGGGTATGAGTTCGAAAGGGAAGTCGTCGAGTGCGGTGGTACTGCCGTAGATGAGTTCGTCGTGGTTGCCCACCACCCAATATTGCTTGCTCGAGTTGAAGAAGTTGACAAAGTTACTCTCCTGTGCATAGACGAGGCGGTGTACCTTAGCCGTACTCTTCTTCATCAAGCCCGATATGTTCATAGCCAGGGAGTCGCTCAACGATTGCATGCAATAACTTACACCCGCTTCTGTACGGTTGAGAAACCATATCTGCGATGGATCGGGCGTTTCCAGTGCGTTGACGAGTGGCATCAGCTTGGCCGTATCGCCACAGTTGGTCAGGTACTTGTCCGTGTAGCGGTGGCGTATCATATAGTTGCCTACGTCGGCCTTGCGCTCGGTGTCGCTCTCCAATGCCTTGTCGCTCACCAACAAGTGGAATTGGGCCGTACAAACGCGGCCACCCTGGTTGGTGTAGGTGCCTACGAGCACGGTGTCCTTGGTCACCTTCAGTGTCTTGGTTTGTGCGGTACCGGCCGACGTGCCCTTAAGGTTCGTCCACTTGTATTCGCCAAATCCGTCGCGCACGCTGATGGAGAGCGTCACGCTACTACCCTTGACCACGGTGAGATTTCGCTTGGCATACTTCTCGTTGTTGTAGGTTATCTCGCAGTTGATGTTACTCTCGTAGCAATCGCCCTGCACAGCAATGCTGAAGGCCTGCTCGCTCTCCACGCCCTGTGCATTGGTATAGGTGACGCGGTACATACGCGACTCGTTGGCCGTAACGGTTAGTTCGCGTGTCGTCTCGCCTGTATTCCAACGCCAGTTGCCCGTGTCCTCTGAACCGTCCAGAATCTCCGGAATCATCGTTACTTCCGTACCCTTGGCAATGCCGCGTTGGGCGACAGCGGTGGTGGCGTAGGTGTTGGTGGTGCCGCCAGCTAGGTTCAGATTGTACGTTTTGCTTTTGTATACCATTTTACCCGTCAGTTCGGTGGGAGGATTGGGGTTGAGCCAACCGTCCTCATTGCCGTAGGTGTTCATCAATACCGAATAGCCCAGATGGTCGTATCCGCCCGAGGTGGAACCCATACCGCCGCCATCGATGCCCATACTCTTGTAGCTTGTCTCGGCGAAAGGCATCTTGACGCCCTTGATGCCCTCGTAGTGGCCGATCACCGTACCCCAATAGGGACGCATCTGTGCGCCCATGGCAGGTCCCGTCATCAGCCACGCACGACTGTCGCTGTAGTAATAACCGCTGCTGCCGTAGTGATAGTCCGTCCAAGGCAGTCCCTCTATACTTTGGCACTGGGCAGCAATATACTCGATGCCGGCAGCCAGACGATGGTCCATAAACGAGAAGAGGTCGTCGCCCTGGTTCCAACCCATGTGGGCAATGTCCACGGCCAGTCCGAGCGCCATAGCGCTGTGACCTGTGTCGCGTCCGCTCTCGTTCATCTGTCCTACCTTGCCATAGGCTCCCGTCTCCTTCTCCCAAGGTGTGGTGGTGACGATGAGGTTGCCCCAGAACTCGGTAAGTCCGTCGTTCAGGATAGGGTTGGTAGTACGTGGATCTCGGAACGTGCCTACCTGATCGCACTTGATGAACGACATACCCTGGTTATAGATGAACACATCGTCGCACAAGATGCCGATGCTGATCACGGCCATAGCATTGCACAATCCCCAGTTGCTCCAGTAGTGACCGGGAGCCTGCCACCATTTGCCGGAGTTCTCCCAAGTGCCGTTACGGCCACGCAGGAAACCGATGCAGCCAGGGTACCACACGTCGATCATCCACTTCTGGAAGGCACGGAAGTCCTCTCGCTTCCAACCGTCGTAGTCGCGCATCAACTCGGCAGCCTGGGCAAACTCATAGCCATAGAGTCCATAGGCCAAGGCGGCATCCGAGTTACCCGTGACATTCTTGGTGGTATTGGCCCATTTCATCAACACTTCCACGGCGTGGTTGGCACAGGCCTTGTTACCCTCGATCTTCCATCGCAGGGCATTCTGGTAGGCAATGGCAGCACCGCGAGCCGCATTGATGTAGTTCTCGCCGTTGCCGCCACCACGCACGATGGTCTCAACGGGACTGGTGCCTACGGTGGACTGTGCGTATTCGGCCTTCTTCAGTACGTCCAATGCCTTGACAACTTTACTGTTGCCCTCGGCCACCTGTTGCTTGATGCGGTCGAAGTCGGCCTGCGTGTGCAAGCCACCAGGATGCTTAAAACCTCGATCAATCTGACCGAAAACGCAACTTGTGCTCAGTGCAAGCAACGCTACGAGTGATAGTCTTTTGAGTTTCATATCGGTTGTTGTTTGGTTATTCGATAATTCTTTTTTTCGATTTTTCGATTATTCGATCATTCGATTTTTTGATCATTCGACCATTCGATTATTTGGTTGTTTGTCTACCTGCATTTCAACAATGCCTCGAGATAGTAGTAGTCGGCATAGATGATGCTGGCATCGATCTCGCTGCCTGCGGGGTAGTTGCCCACGCTGTGCAGCAGCATGGCATCGTTGGTACCGTTACTGCGGTAGGTGTCTGAGCGCAGCGAGGCCAGCATCGTGTAGGCAGCTTCGCGATAGCGCTGGGCTGTGGACTCGTCCTTGACGTAGGTGTAGAGGTCGAGTAGGGCGGAAGCCACGACACAGGCGGCTGAGACATCGCGATAGTCGGTGGCCGAAAAGTCCCAATAGGGAATCATATCCTCGGGCAAACGATCGAGGTAGACATCCGTGGCGCGTTGAGCCTGAGTGAGGAAACGTTCGTCCTGCGTCTCGCGATACACCATCGTGTAACCATAGATGGCCCAAGCCTGTCCGCGTGCCCACATCGTGCTGTCAGCCAGTCCTTGGTGGGTGCATCCACGCAGGAAATCACCGTTGACAGGGTCGTATACGGCTACGTGATAGCTGGTGAAGTCGGGGCGGAAATGATGCTGCATCGTAGTCTCAGCATGCTTCACGGCGATGTCGTGCAGGCGTTGGTCGCCCCCATGCTTGGCAGCCCAGAAGAGCAGTTCGAGGTTGATCATATTATCCATAATGGTGTTGTGCCCGCCAAACATCTCCACGTTGCGCGGCCAGCTGAGCAGTGTGCCCACTTGCGGGTTGTAGAGCGTGGCCAGTGTGTCGGCAGCGGCCAACAGCAGTTGCTTGTAGTCGTCGGTGGGAGCCAATTCCCACCCCTTCAGGTGACTGCCAATCATGATGAAGCCCAGGTCGTGGTCGTAGACGGGTTGATGAGCCAGGAAGTCGAGCGACGCTGCATATTGCTTGGCAGCTTCGCTGAATTGGGGTGCCCGTGCCGAGTCAGCCTTGGCGGCCATCCACAGTATGCCGGGCCAGAAACCGCTGCACCACTCTTCCTGTACCGAAGGGCGGGTAGTCCAATGCTGTTCGCCGCTTGGGATGTTGCGAAGTTGCTGAGTATAGTCGATGTGTCCGTTCGAATCGCGTTGTGCCTCCAGTGCCCGTTCCACCTTTTGCAGGCAATAGTTGATGTCTGCCTCGATGAGTGCGGCCTGTGCCGTGTCGCTGTCACTAGTTGCCGACGTGCTGCTCCCACCCTTGCAACCGATGAGGAGCGTCAAGGGTAGAACCCAAATCAATCCTTTGAGAAATGTAGTCATAATGGTTCGCTTTTTATTATATTACGGATGACGGCCACGAAATGCTTATTGTTTTTTCATTTTTTTGTTTAGAGTGATGGCGGGTTATAGTTCGGAACCAAAAATAGCACAAAAATGGTACAAAAATAAAGGCACTTATTTGATCCATATAAAAATTTTTGATTAAATTTGGCTCACCCGTAAAACCCTGTGCTTGAACCGGGACAAAAACCGAATATAAATCTTTTCAGTTGGCCAGTACAGCTATAGTTTTCAAAATTATTTTGATTGCCGAAGCCATAATTTTTTCTTTGCTATTTTTGTGCTATTTTTGGTTTCTAATAAATCTTAGAACATCTACTAGAAACAAAAGGGTCTTTAAAACTGCTCCAACTACACTTCACTCTCCACTAACTCCCTTCGCTTGCGAGGCGATTAAGGTATTCGCTCGGCGTGCAACCCTCGATGCGCTTGAAGGTGGCGTAGAAACTCGTCTTCTTGAAACCGCACTTCTCGGCCAGAGCCGTGCTGCTGAGGTGTGCGTTGCGCTTGTCGGCACTGAGACGCTTGAATTCCTGCAGACGCAAAGCGTTGATGTAGTCGTAGAAATTGGTCTGCAGTGTCTGGTTGAACATCAGGCTCAGCATCGTGGGCGACACCTTCAGCATGGCAGCCAGGTCGGTAAGGCGATAAGCCTGCTTGCGGTAGGGGCGCTCTATCTCCATCAGTTCCTTGACGCGATGCGCCAGTTCGCGATACTCCTTGCCCGAGGCGCGTTGCTGCATCTGAGCCAGTTTCTCCTCTGTTTCCTGTTCGTGCTGCTTCTCCAAATGCTGAATGGCGTTGGTGGCTGCCAGTTGGCGTTCGAGGGCGTGCTTGCGGTGCAGCAACTGTTTCTTGCGTTTGCGCCGCTTGCTGTTTTGCCGCATCATAAATAGAGTGACAATGAGTAGGATGACGATGGCCACCTCCATCCACATCACCCACGACGGCCATACCGATATAATATATGTGCTGGTCGTCTCGGGATGCCCGCTGATGCGTATTGTTAACGAGTGCCGGCCCAGAAAGAGTCCCTCTATCTCCACAATCCCGTTGTCGGTGCAAGCCTGATAGTCCCCTCCGTCAAGGCTCCATTCATAGGCACGTCCGCGAGGTAAAGCATAATCCAGCAGTAAGGGCACGAACGAGAGTTTGTCGCTCACGCCGTTCCAGGTGAGGCGGATGCGTGGCGTCTCTATCTCGCTGTCGTACAGCATCTGCAGCAGATGACCTCGTGGCTGTTCGCGGTCGTCGATGAGCAGGCGTTCCAGAATGACGCGGCCCGGTATGCTGTCGTGTATGTGGCGTTGCTGGTCGGATGTGATGTATATCAGTCCACCTGTGTTGGCCATCCACAGCGTGCCGTCGGGCGTCACCTGCACTTCTTGTTTGTTGAAGATGGGGGAGGGGATGTTGTCACTGGCATTGAAGTATACATAGTCTTGGAACGCCTTGTCGAAGACGTAGAGACCGTTGTTTGTGCCCACCCAGTAGTGGTCGTTAAGCGGTTGGATGAAGTTGATGTCACCCATATGTTTGCCCAACGTGAGAGATATGGTGCTGTACTCGCTCAAATCCTTCTTACTCTTGAAGATATGTCGACCAGAGAAGGCCAGTACATCGCCGTCAAAAGCAGTGCCGAATGTCAACTGCGACACCTTGTTGAAGTAGCCTTCCGGAAAACCGTTGGCTTGGATAGTACCCATTACGGGATCGTAGATGCACAGCTGGTTCGACGTGCCTATCCATCCCTTTCCACCCTTGTCGAAATAGAGATCGGGAATGTAGTCGTTGGGCAATCCGCTGTTGCTGTGGTCGAACCACCGCAGCAACTGCAGTTCGGGGTCGAGTACGTATATACCCAGGTCGCAACAAGCAAAAAGTCTCGTAGAATCGGGCGTTATCATCAATCGGCTGAAGTGCCCTTGCTGCAGTGCCTCGTGCTGATCGGGTTGTGTCAGTGTGAGAGTCTGCGGATCAAGGAAGCGGATGCCCTGCTCGTAGGTGGACAGTACGAATCTATCCGTAAAATAGCAGATGTTGGTCACCACATCGGCTTGCAATTCGGCTGGCGAGAAATAGCGAATGATGTCGCGCTGCTCGTTGACATAATACAAGCCTTCGCGTGTACCGATTAACTTGTCCTCTCCGTGAATGCAGAAACTGCGCATTTGCAGATCCTGCGTGTTGAAGTCTTTGTAGCG
This sequence comes from Bacteroidaceae bacterium, assembly GCA_045629085.1. GTDB lineage: Bacteria > Bacteroidota > Bacteroidia > Bacteroidales > Bacteroidaceae > Physcousia. The sequence goes on along the minus strand of JAZQQO010000052.1, from coordinate 28,611 downwards.
GTACACTTGGAAAAGGTTGCGTTCGTGGTAGTCGTGCATCATGCCTTCGAGGAAATAGCCCGTCCAGTCGATGCCCAGCGTGTTGTCGTGCCAGAATGTGTACACGGCGGTCGATGGCAGTTTTCGCTTGTCGAACTTGTTGTAGGTGGCTATGATGCTGTCGTGACGCGTGTCCAGCACCATACTGCCATTGCCTGAGATGTAGAGCTTTCCGTCCTGTCCGCATTGCAGGTCGTTGACGATGTTTCCAGCCTCCGCCACCTTGGATATGCGTGCAGTGCCTTTTTCGTAGCACAGCAGACCGTGGCGGTTGGTGCCGATGTACAGTTTGTTGCCACACAGCGCTAGATGCCTGGCTATGTCGTGGCTCACCCACTCGTGCAGGTCGTGCCGTTGGGTGGATTTATGCTTGCAGTCGTAGTGTATCAAGGCATTGGCGGTGCAGAACCATACGTTGCCGGTTTTAGCGTCGGCCACCACGTCATGTACGATATTACCTTGGCTCATCACGTTTTGTTCCACGCGTACGCAGTCCTCCACCTTGTCCTCGTGGCAGATGTAGAGTCCATCGCGCGAGGCAATGTAGAGTCTGTCGCCCGATTCGCAGATGGCGTTGACGTGCTTTATCTCCTTGACATACGTTTTGCGGCAAGTCTGCATCGCTATGTCGATGCGGTAGAGACCATCTGACGTACCGACCAACAATTCGTGAGCCTTTGTCTCGCAGATGCACGACACCATATAGTTATTGTCATCCTCGAAGAGTAGGTTCGTCACCGTCTTACCGTTGTAGCAGTTCACCCCCTTGTCCGTACCAATCCACGTCAGTCCGCTATGGTCGCGCAGAATGCAGTTCACATTGGTTCCCAACAGTTCGTCCAGGTAGTTCAGTCTTCGGGGTGTATGTTGGGCCGAAAGGTTGTACGCCAGTCCTGTCATCAGCGACAGGATGCAGATTAGTCGTTTGATGTGCTTATGATTCATGGTTTGCAATACTCTGTCTTTAAGGTGTGCGGGCAAAGGTATAAAATAATTTTTGTATATAAAAGCAAGTTCGCCAAAATTTTACGAACAAACTAATATTATAGTTCATTTTGCTGACTCTCAGTGCAATGAACTACGATTTTGTTCATTGGAATTCTCGTGCTATTGTATGTGTGCCGAAAATTTTGCATATTGCGGCATAATGCCTAATTTTGCACCATCGAAAAGCATTCACACCCAAAAGCACTATGGTGAACAGGCAACGCATAGAAGACGCATATCGACTCCATCGTTCAGAATTGGTACGCTATGCACAGGCACATCAACTCGATGAGGCCACGGCACAGGACATTGTGCAGGATGCCTTCCTGCGCCTGTTGCAGAGCACCGACCCCATCCTCTCTGCCACGCTTCGTTCGCTGTTGTTCACCACCACCCATCGCCTGGCCATCGACATCTTGCGCCGTCGCCAGCAGCACGCCGCCTATTGCCGCAGCCAGATGGGTTGGGCAATGGATTGCGTTGACAATAGCACCCTACATACTATAATGTGCCACAGCATTGCCGAGGCCGAGAGGCAACAGGTGGAGCGGCTCACGGAGCGTCGCCGTCTGGTCTACCAGCTCAACCGCTACGAGGGTCTCACAGCCGACGATATTGCCAAGCAGTTGCAGTTGTCGCGTCGCACGGTAGATGCCACGCTCTACCAAAGCCGGCAGCAGGTGCGGGATGGGGTGAGGAGGATGATCAGCCCCTCTCCCCAACCCTCCCCCGAAGGGGAGGGCGTATATAGGGGAAGGCAGGTTGCTTCATAACCTCATAACCTCACAACCTCAAAACCTAAAACCTAAAACCTCATAACCTAAAAACCTAAATACAAAAATATGAAGAGACTATTTACTTTAGCAATTGCATTGAGTGCAGCCTGTGCTGCTTCGGCACAGACCTATCGCCTCGGCGACATGACACTCGATGAGTTCAAGGCTGGTGGCACCGAGGTCTTCTCCTTCGAGAAGTACACCTACGGTAGCGGCTACAGCAAGTTCCAAAACTGCGACGAGCAGAGTACGGCCAACTATGTCGACATCCACCAAGTAGAGTATGTGGGTGGCAACATCATCACTGAGATTGAAGGCGTTACTGCGGCAGGAGAGACGACATGGGCCAGTAATCGTCGTACGGCTTGGTACGACCTCTATTTCGATGAAACTCCCCGTACTGACAGCAAGAACAAGTTCACCTACGTGTGCTATGATGAGCGTCCCGGCTATGGCTTGGAACTTAATGGCAACGATGAACAGACGGCAGCCATCAGTTTCACCGCTCCGGCCGATGGTTACTATAAGGTGACGGGCAAAGTAGTACGCCAGGACATCAACAGTGGTTTCGGTACGCTTGACCTCGTTCCCGTCTTCCGTCAGAAGGCAGACCTCGACAAGCGTATCCTGTCCACGTTGAGTTTCAACTACACCAGTGAGTGTGGCGAGTGGCCCGAGGGCGACGGCCATTTCCGCTTGGCTGATGGTGGCACACGCCGCTACATCGCCCAGCAGCCCACCGAGTTCACTTTCACATTCGAAGCCAAAGAGGGTGATGTGATCACCTTCGAGGAGAGTACCGCCAGCAGCGGTCGCTCCAGCAACTGGGCCCGCGATTTTCAGGCACGCACCTTCCTGCCACAGCTCGATGTGACCACCATCACGCAGGAGGAGGCCGAAGCGGCAGACAACTTCCTGAGCCCCTACGTGGAGTTTGACGAGGGCGCCCTCTATGCACGCATCGATGAGTTGCAGGATCAGTTCAACACGTTCGTGGTTGGTGAGGAGTACGGCCAGTACCCCCAAGAGGCGCTCGATGCCTTCAACCAGTTCTTGAACAGTCTCTATGCCGATTTGGAGAATGAATTGGTCAACGCCCTGACCGTCAATGAATATTACGAGAAGATGGAGCAGGCATGGCAGAAGTTGCAGGCAGCACAGGTGAAGTTCATCCTTGAGAGCGAGGGTAACTACATCCTCTTCAAGACGGTGCAGGAAACGGACGAGAGCGGAAATCCTGTTGAGAAAGTGGCCTATGACAGCGAACTCATGGAGAACAACGACGATACGCCCTGGGGCTACTATTATCACGACCTGAACAGCGGTCAGTACATACGCTTTGCCAACCACAACGCCAGCAACAAGAGCGGTGCCGTGGCGTGGTACAAGGGTAGTGGCGACTGGCTCTACCTCACCGACGGTGGCGCCCTTCACCCCACTGTAACACAGGCTCCCGCCATCATGTTTACGGCTCCTGCCGACGGTGTCTATCGTGTGGTATACGACATCTATCGTCCCAATCCCAACGCTACGGTCGAGAATCCTCTTTACGTCCGCAACTACTACCTTGCTGCCGACGCACAGAGCGTGGACAAGACCAACGACATCTACAGCCAGGAGTACGGCAGCGTGAAGAACGACGGCATGGGTGGCAAGAAGCCCATCAAGGGCAGTATGTACGTCTACCTGAAGCAGGGCGACCGCATCATCACCGAGGTGGACTGCTGGACTGCCAACCGCAACAGCAGTGCTGGTACGCAGATTAATGCCTACTACGTACTCTCACACATCAACAACGAGACTCCCTACACCATCGATGATGCCGTCCGTAGCGGCGAGACCTTCTACAACCCCTACGTGGCTGGTGACGCTACCGCACTGAAAGAGGCAGTCGTAGCAGCCAACAACCAGATTGATTTCATCGGCATCGAAAACATTGGTACCCAAGAGGGCCAGTACGATGCTGCCGTATACGACGAACTGAAGGCGCTGCTCGATGAGGCTGCCACGGCCATCAGCGGAGCCGAACAGGGCGACCCCACCTACGATCAGATTCTGCTCAACGACCTGGCCATCAAGATCAATGGTAAGACATCCGAAATGGCCGAAGCACGCAAGCCCTTCGAGAAGTTCATCAACGGCACGTTCAGCATCCAGTTGGCAGGCACCAACCGCTATCTCACCCAGAAGAACTCTGCCGGCGATCATCACTACGCTGGTTTCCTGACCAACGATATTGTTTGGGTGGATGATGTGGATTCAGGTGAGGAAGGCGCTATGCTGCCCACCTATCCCAGCGGTTCGGTGGGCGCAGATGCAGAGAAGAACGGAGTATCCATCGAGGAGTACGACTGGACCTTCATCTTCTCACAACTCGAAGGCGTGGAGGGCACGCAGATAACCAATGCCCTGGGCTACCTCACCAGCGATGCCTATGTCGTTGAGGGTGAGAACGAGAACCCCGAGAACCATAGTTTCCGCTTCTGGACGCGCGAGAAGGACGATGACGTCTTCGCCATCCAGCGCCTCAGCGACGGCCTGTATTGGACAGACGGATTTACCTGGAAGAGTCCCTACGACAAGATCAACACCAACGCCAAGCCCCAGTACGTCTTCACCTTGAGTCAGAACACGCTGACTGCCATTAAGGGCATCGACCTCAGCGGTGAGGCCACCGTCCGCGCCACACGCTACTACAGCCTCGATGGCAAGCAGCTCAGCCAGCCACAGCGTGGTGTGGTCATCCGTCAGCAGTTGCTCGATAATGGCACCCTGCGCACCAGCAAGATGGTGGTAAAGTAGTATCGACTGCAGGGAGAAAAGCACGCAGCGTCTTTCTCGGAGAGACGCTGCGTGATTTTTGGAGAGACGCAGCGTCTTCCGGAAAAAGACGCAGCGTGTTGCCGAAATTGAACTATGGGAATGATGTATGTGCCTTTTTCATAGCATTTCCGTGTAGGTTGGGTTAAAGCAAGCACATTACTGTCAGCGTCAGCGCGACGAGGAGCACTGCCAGGCATTCGGTTCGAAAGCATACGCGAAGACTGATGCGCATGTCCTCGGTGGTGAGGGGCTTGGGATTCGTGCCGATATAAGGTTTGTAGAAAGACTCTCCAAAGTAGTCATGCGGACCGCCGAAACGGCAGTTCAGGATGTAGGCCAGTGCAGCCTCCGGCCACCCGCTGTTGGGCGATGCGTGCTGGGGACCGTATTTAAACAGGAAGGACAGGGCAGACCCTCTACGGCGGAGAGGTTCTATGGTTGATACGAGCAGCATCAGCAATGCAGTGATTCTGGCGGGTAGGAAGTTGGCCACATCGTCGATGCGTGCAGCCCAGCAGCCAAAGTCTATGTATCGCTCGGAGTGATACCCTATCATCGAGTCGAGCGTATTGATCATCTTGTACATCATCATGCCGGGAACTCCGAGCAGCATGAACCAGAAGAGAGGGGCAATGACACCGTCGCTGAGGTTTTCGGCCAACGTCTCGAGTGCTGCCGTGCGCACCTCTTGTGCAGAGAGTTGCTGCGTGTCGCGGCCTACGATGCGTGCCACCTGTCGGCGCCCTTCGTCGAGACTGCGATCCACGGCCTCGAACACCCAGCGTACCTCACGTCGCAGCGTCTTGCCTGCCAGGCAGAAGAAGACGAGGATGGCGATAGCAGCCCCACCCCCCGCCCTCCCCAATAGGGAGGGAGCTTCTTCGGTTAGTGAGTCCTCGCTGAAGGCGTTTTGGACGATCATGCCTATTGCGCCCAAGTTGTGAACCGATGGGGTCTGACCCCAGCGGTTCAGTTGCTCAATTCCCCACAGGAGCCCCCATGTCAGCGCGAAGGTCAGGGCGATGCTCGTCACGGCCATGACGGCACCTTTCGCCTTACGGTGCTTGCCCTTGTTGAGGCGATGCTCCCAGAAACTAATCCACCGCCCCATGGCGACGACGGGGTGGGGCAGGCGTTCAGGGTCGCCCAACCATAGGTCGAGCAGCCATCCGATGAGTAACGCTATAATGATTTCCATGGTGCAAAGGTACGTTTTTTGTGGGTGATTTAGCAAGTGCACATGTTTTTTTGCCTTTTTTATCTTTTTTTGTATAATTTTTGCCTCTTTCTTTTCCCATTTATCAAAAATTTAGTTAATTTTGGAAAATTTTACACCTTAAGTATATGAGAAAACTGAATTAAACTGAACGGACTAACTAGAAAAAGAAAATGACGAATGCCCATGAGAAAACAACCTTAAATTGAGAAATACGAAAGAAATTTTTAAATTCATAACTAATTATTAATCCTTAAAAGCCATTAAGTATGATGGAAAAATCATTTAAACTGAAGCTCGCGTTGGTATCGCTGCTTATGTTCTTCGTGGCCCAAGTCAACGCACAGGTTACCGTGAACGGTACGGTGTTCGACGATGAGGGACTGGAAGCCATAGGTGCTACCATACGTGAGAAAGGCGTCAATCAGAATGGTACTATCACCGACAACAACGGTAAGTTCAAGCTTAGCGTCAAGTCATCGAGGGCCACTCTTGTTGTGTCTTATGTCGGCTTCAAGACTCAGGAAGTCGCATTGAATGGCCGTACGAACGTGACAGTCAAGTTGGAGTCTGACTCAAAGACTCTGGACGAGACCGTTGTCATCGGTTACGGTACTCAGAAGAAGTTGACACTGACGGGTGCCGTGTCAAGCGTTAGTTCTGAGGAACTGCTCAAGGCTCCCGTGGCCAACCTCGGTAACGCGCTGCAGGGTCAGTTGCCCGGTATCCAGGTTGTGCAGGAATCGGGTATGCCCGGTGCTGACGAACCCAAGATCCGTGTCCGCGGTATCGGTTCGCTGAACAGCGCAGAGCCCCTCTGCATGGTGGATGGTGTGGAGCGTCCCTTCACCCAGATCGACCCCAATGAGGTGGAGAACATCACCATCCTGAAGGATGCATCTGCCACTGCCGTATTCGGTGTGCGTGGTGCTAACGGTGTCATCCTCGTTACCACAAAGCGTGGTCAGGAAGGTAAGGCACAGGTCAGCGTAACGGCTTCGGCAGCCGTACAGTCCATCTCGGACTACATCGACTTTGCCGACTCCTACAACTACGCCCGCATGTACAACTATGCCACCATCACCGACCAGATTACCGACACCAAAAATGCAAGCCTCTGGCCCGGCACTTCCTACATCGACGACTACTCGAAGTACAGCGGCCTGAAGTTTGACCAGCAGGCTGTGCAGCATTTCAGAGACAACGATATGCCTCGCACCTATCCCAACGTGAACTGGGTGGACGAGACGATGAAGAAAGCTGCTTGGCAGGAGCAGGTCAACGTGAACGTGAGCGGTGGTACCAATCGTATGCGCTACTTCGTGTCTGCAGGTTTCCTGAACCAGAGTTCTCTGTTCAAGACCTTCTCTGACAATCCCAACGAGACGTTCAAGTTCAACCGCTACAACTACCGTGCTAACTTGGATATCGACGTGTCAAGATACAGCACGCTGTCAGTCACCATGGGTGGTCGTGTAGAGAACCGTACGACTCCCGGTCAGGGTGAGGACTTCATCTTCCGTTACATGCAGGGTGCAACTCCCTATGCCAGCTACGGTATCGATGAGGAGGGTCGCCTGATCGTCAGCGATCCCGGTCTCGTAGGTGCCTACGACCGTGCTCCTCTGACCAACTACTACAAGTTGGGTTATGCTACCACGAGCAAGAACGTGTTGAACTTCGACCTCCAGTACAAGCTCGACATGAGTTTCCTGACCAAGGGTCTGGACTTCAAGGTGAAGGCTTCTTACAACTCTGAGTACGTATCGCCCAAGAGCATGCGCTCAGGCTATGGTACGGGTACCACCTATGTGGCTACGCTTGATGCCAATGGCAACGAGGTGCTGCGCAAGGAGGGTACTGCATGGCCTGCTGAGTATAATGAGACGAACGGCCGCTACGGCAATCGTAACTGGTATGCTGAGGCCAGCTTCAACTACGCTCGCAAGTTCGGCAAGCACAACGTAGGCGCCCTGTTGCTCTACAACCAGAGCAAGACATACTATCCTTGGGATTCTGACGGTCTCTACTCTTCTATCCCCAAGGGCTATGTAGGCCTCGTTGGTCGTGCAACCTACGACTATGCAAGCAAGTACATGATTGACTTCAACATCGGTTACAACGGATCGGAGAACTTTGCCAAGGGTAAGCGTTACGGTACGTTCCCCTCATTCTCTGCAGGTTGGATTCCCTCTGCCGAGAAGTGGTGGAAGCCTCTGGAGAAGGCTGTCGGCTACTTGAAGCTGCGTGCTTCTTGGGGTAAGGTCGGTAACGACAATACCAATGGTGCCCGCTTCATGTACCTGCCCGGTGCTTGGGCATTCAACTCAGGTAGCATGACTTTTGACCCCCAGAACCGTGGTACAAACTTCGGTGTCAATCCCACTACCTGGCTGCAGATGGCCAAGGAGCTCACAGCCGGTAACCCCGACGTGACATGGGAGACTGCTCAGAAGATCAATGCTGGTCTTGACGCTGCCTTCATTCAGGACAAACTCTCGCTTAACCTCGACTTCTTCTGGGAAGACCGTAAGGACATCCTCGTTAGCAACCGCGCTCTGCTGCCCGCAGTTACCAGTTTGCCTTCAGGCTACGTCAACAAGGGCCGCGTGAAGAATCACGGTTTTGAGGTTTCGCTGGCATGGCGCGACAAGGTGGGTGACTTCCGTTACCACATCTCTCCCAGCTTCTCATTTGCTCGCAACAAGATCATCGACATGCTCGAGATCACTCCCCAGTACGCATACCTCGCACGCACGGGTCTGCCCGTGGGTACCTATTTCGTTTATGACCTCTTCGAACTCTACAACGAGAATACCGAGGCACACTACAAGCAGGTATACGGCCAGGAGATGCCTGATCAGGGTGTAACTCTGAAGTATGGTGATGCAGTATACCATGACCTTAACGGTGATGGTACTATCGATGCTAACGACCAGCAGGCTTACGGCTATACCGACATCCCTGAGATCAACTACTCTATCAACGCTGGCTTCCAGTGGAAGGGTCTTGACTTCTCTATGTTGTGGGTTGGTGCTGACAACGTAAATCGTATGCTCAACACCTACTACCGCGACCAGTTCGGTTCAACCAACACCAGCGCCCTTACCCAGTGGGTTTGCGACAACTCATGGACCGAGGACAATCCTGATGCCCTCCTGCCCCGTATCTCATTCGAGAACCGCGTTCACAACAACCGTAACTCACGTGCATGGCTCGTTGACACACGCTACGTCCGTCTGAAGAACGTCGAGATCGGCTACACCTTCACCAAGCCCAAGTGGATTCCTCTGTTCAACTCTGTACGTTTCTACGTGTCAGGTCAGAACCTCCTTACCTTCACTCCCTTCAAGGGTAACGACCCCGAGGCAAATGGTGGTACGACGGAGGCTGGTGTCCGCTATCCTAACCTGCGTGTGTTCAACTTCGGTGTGAAGGTTAATTTCTAATACATTATTTATAATAATAGGAAATTATGAAAAATATAAAATATATCGTGGCTTTGATGATGGGCACCGCTGTCACCACCTCGTGTGTGGATGACTTCAAGGTGGGTGACGCATTCCTTGAGAAAGCTCCCGGTGTGGATGTGAATATCGACACCATCTTCTCGAAAGCCGAATATGTACGTAACTTCCTTTGGGGTGCTTATGGTCAGATTTACTGTACCTATACCTCGGGAAACATGATGAACGGTTCGCCTATCGATGCCCTCTCTGACTCATATCAGTGTTATTGCAACTGGGGTGCACCCAAGCAGAGCTACTATCCTGGTCTGCTCAACGAGGACTGTCAGGATACTGACAATGGTAACTTCTACGGTAAGTTCTCATACTCTACCAAGAGTCCTTCATACAGTTCTGACGGCCGTGTGTCAGTTTACGAAACGATTCGTAAGTGTTGGCAGCTGATCGAGAATATTGACCGTGTGCCCGAGAGCGAGATGACGAGTGCTGAGAAGAGCCGCCTCAAGGGTGAGGCTTACACCATCATGGCAAGCCGTTACTTCGACGCCTTCCGTAACTTCGGTGGCCTCTGCCTCGTTGACCATGCCTATGGTATGGGCGAAGACTTCACCAGCGGTCGTTCAACCGCTTGGGAGACTGTAGAATTCATCGACGGTCTTATCCAGAAGGCCATTGATGAGCCTGGCTTCATCTGGGCTATTCCCAACGAGGACCTCTCTTTGTGGTCTGGTCGTCTGACCCGTGCCTCTGCACGTGCCCTTCGTGCCAAGCTTTGGATGCATGCTGCATCTCCCCTCTTCAACAACAATGAGCCTTACATGACGTATGACCAGTCGAAGGTTACTGAGTTTACCAATATCCAGCATGTGTGGTTTGGTCATGAGGACCACCAGCTGTGGGAGCGTTGTCTGAAAGCTTGTGATGACTTCTTCCTCGACAACGACACCAACAAGCTTGCTCCCGGTTACTACCAGCTCGTACGAGCTACTGAGGAGACTGAGGCTGGCTACCGTATGGCTTACCGTAATGCCTACCGTTATCGTAACACCGAAACGAACCACGAGAAACTCTTTGATGCTCATCCCACGACAACTTTGTCAGGTGGCGCCTGGGGTTGGGGCTGGGAAGGCTTCGCTCTTGACGGCTACCGTCAGGGTGGTGCAGTACCTACCTGTGAGCTCGTAGAGTGCTTCGGTATGGCTGATGGTAGAAACTATCCCTACGCCGACATGGATATCTATGGTCCTGGTAAGAATCCCAATGGTGTCGATATCTTCGTGAACCGTGACCCCCGTCTCTATGAGACCGTTGCAGTTCCCCGTCAGAACTTCGATGCTGGTACGGTAGGTGACTTCCAGGGACAGCAGTACATCGACACTTGGCAGGGTGGTATCCTGCAGAGCCACACTGCGTTCAATGGTTTCGACGAAGACCACCGATCAGGTTTGAACAAGTTCAAGTGGATGCTTGACTATGATGCAAGCAAGATGGACGACAAGGCCGTCGGTGTGGCTTACATCCGTCTGGCTGAGATGTACCTGATCAGTGCTGAGGCTAATGCCGAGATGAATCATCTTGACAAGGCACTTGCTGATTTGCACGTCGTACGTTCACGCGTAGGTCTGGGTGAGATTGATAAAATGAACCCCTCACTCAACCTTCGTACAAACAAGGCAAACCTCATCGAGGAGATTCTCCGCGAGCGTAACTGTGAGATTGGTGCTGAGTGTGGCGACCGTGTTTACGACATGATTCGCCGCAAGCGTGAGGACCTCTTCTGCAAGCCCTTGCATGAACTGCACACCTATGCCCTTGATGCTTCAGGCAATCGTGTTGAGGCTGCTTACGTCAGTGGCACTCCCTGGCCCAAGTTCGAGTACGAGCGTCCTGTCATCACTGATGGTGCACGTAAGTGGTGGGAGCCAGGCTTCTGGACAAACAAGTGGTATCTCGATCCCGTATCTCGTAACGAGATTCAGAAGGGCTATGGCCTGACACAGAACCCCGGTTGGTAATAATTAATAAATAAGGTAACCATGAATATCAATAAAATATTTAGATATACCCTGTTGGGTCTCTGCGCAGCTCCCTTGGCAGCCAATGCGCAGGTGAAGCTTGCTGACAAGCAGACCCAGAAGGTGACTCTCGGCTATGAAGTGGAGATCTCTGAGCTACTCACTACAGCAGCAGCTACCACCATCACGGCAGAGGAGTTGCAGCGTACATCGGCCATCAGTCTGGCTGATGCACTCTATGGCAAGCTGCTCGGTCTCACCGCTGTCCAGAACACAGGTTTCAAGGGAGAGGAAGGCCGCGGCGCTTCGTTTAACATCCGCGGCATCCAGACCCGCTCTGGCAGAACAGACCAGTTCGGCGATGCCAACGATATCCTTATCCTCGTCGACGGTGTGGAGCGTCCTATCGACCGCATCATGGTGGAGGAAGTTGAGAGTGTGACCGTACTGAAGGATGCTGCTGCCGTTGCACTCTTCGGCCACGAAGGCATCAATGGTGTGCTCTATGTCAAAACTAAGCATGGTCAAGCCAACAGTGGCAACCACGTGAAGGCTGGCTACTCACACAAGTTCCAGTTCGATCCTCAGATGGCTGATATGGTCGGTGCGTACGACTATGCACGTGCCCTGAACATGGCTCGTCAGAATGATGGTTTGGCTCCTGCCTATAACGCAGATGAGTTGGCCAAGTTCCAGGACGGCAGCAATCCGTACATTTATCCTAACGTAAACTGGAAGGAGCAGGCATTCCGCAACACTGCTCACGAGAGCCAGGCTTTCGTGTCAATGTATGGCGGTTCGGACAAGGTTCAGTATTACACACAGCTGAACTATACCGATGCACGCGGTCTTTACAACAAGGCTGAGCAGGACAAGTACACCTCGCAGCTGAAGTATTCTAAGGCTAATATCCGTGCTAACGTTGACTTCAAGATCTCTGAGACAACGAAGGTTAGCGCCTCTATGCTGGCTATGTTTATGGAGACTAACGGTATGAACAACGTTAACTCAAACGATGCTTGGTGGCATCTCTACAAGGTGCCCGCTTTGGCATTCCCCGTTCAGACGGCTCAGGGCGTATGGGGTGGTAGCCAGACTTACGGCGACTACAACATTCTGGCCAAGATGCAGGGTACTGGTTTCCAGAAGACTCATCAGCGTCAGATCTGGGCCAACATGGTACTCGACCAGGATCTCAGCATGCTGGTTAAGGGCTTGAAGTTCTACGTGGGTGCATCTTACGACAACAGTTCAAACACCTACGAGCAGAATGTTAAGGGCTACCAGTATGGATGGAACTACTTTGATGCTACTGGCGACATGCAGCAGACCGTGATGGGTACTGTTGAGGATAAGCTGAAATTCAACCATTGGGTTGAGACTCAGTGGCGCAGAGGTTCTTTGAACGCTGGTTTCAAGTATGACACTCAGTTTGCTAATGGTGATAACCTCGCCCTGAATGCCAACTACAACATCAAGGGTGAGCTGCTTGATGGTCAGCACCACTCTTGGTATCGCAGCAACTGGCAGCTCTCAACTCACTATGATCACGCCAATAAGTTCATGGCTGACCTCGTGCTGGCTGCTAATGGTTCTAACCGTTCATACCCTGCTAAGTGGGCGTTCTCTCCCACACTCGGTTTGGGTTATATCTATGCCAACAACGCCGATGATAACGCTGTCCTGAACTATGGTAAGGTTCGCGCATCAGGTGGTATGCAGCACACCGACTACACTCCTGAGGCTGGTCTCTGGCTGGCTCCCTGGAACCTGTCACACGGTCAGTTTGTATACGGTACAAGCTTCCAGAACTCTTGGGGTGCATTCCTTCAGGCGTTCCCCACAACCGACTTCCGTCAGGAGACTGCCTACAAGGCAAACCTTGGTACCGACTTCCGTCTGTTCAACCAACTCGACGTCACTGTTGACGCTTTCTATCAGAAGCGTGCCAACATCCTCGTTCCTGCTAACCAGATGAACTCTGCTGTTGTGGGTATCCAGTCAGCTTACGACGACAAGGGTCAGGTTTCAAGCTATGGTGTTGAGGCTGGCCTGCGTTACGCTAAGACCTTCAAGAATGGTCTGAACCTCTATGGTGGTGTGATGTTTACATACGCTAAGAATAGGGTAGATGAGTGGATCGAGAATCCTGCTTACAAGAACCTCTCTGTCATCGGTGAGCCTGCTGATGCAGCTCGCGGTCTCGTAGCTCTTGGCTTCTTCGAGAGCCAGGCAGACATCGACAACAGTCCTCGTCAGGAGTTTGGCCAGGTGAAGGTCGGCGACATCAAGTACAAGGATATCAATGAGGATGGTGTAATCAACCAGAACGACTTTGTTGCTCTTGACTACGGTACCTCTTTCCCCATGATGAACTATGCTATCAACCTCGGTATTGAGTACAAGGGAGTTGGTCTTAACGCTACCTTCCAGGGTGCTGGCAACCAGTTGAAGAACATTCGCTATGTAGACGGTGTTTGGGGCGCGCTCTCCGACAACCGCAACCTCTCAAGCGAGTACTTCAACAATTGCTGGGACAATGCCGGTGCAGCAGCTCTCTATCCCCGTCTCTCAACCGAGTCAGTGGCTAACAACGAGCAGGCTTCAACCATCTGGTATCGCAATGCAAAGTGGTTCAAGATGCGTGACGTAGAGCTTTACTACAAGCTTCCTAAGTCTCTTCTCTCTCGTATCAAGATCAACGATGTTAAGATTTTCGTTCAGGGTCAGAACCTCCTTTCATGGAGCAACATCAAGACTATGGATGCTGAGAATCTGAACACTGGTTATCCTGTAATGAAGAGCGTTAATGTTGGTCTCAATGTAACATTCTAAATACGAACAATTATGAAATTCAAAAAAATATTTCTGTACGCCCTTCCTGCAGCCTTCGCACTTAGCTCTTGCGTAGATATGGAGTATAACGAGGTGTCACTGCGTGACGAGGACTGGACATACGAATTCTTCAACGATGGTGTGAAGAATATGGTTTGGGATGTTTACGCACAGATGTACAATAATGAGTTGGCCGACAACAGTACCAGCTTCCTGGCAAGTGCTACTGACGAGGCACAGTATGCTCTCGAGATCGGTGCAGTAAACAACTATTATAATGGTGGCTGGAGTACAGCTAATCCTATGTCAAGTACCTGGACAAAGTCTTATACGGCTTTGGCCGAGATCCATACTCTTTTGGAGGGTATCGACAAGATTGACCTCACGGAGTGGCAGCACAACAGTATGTACGATACTTGGAAGACGCAGTTGGAGAACTTCCCCCACGAGTTGCGCTTCCTCCGTGCTTACTTCTACTTCGAGTTGTTCAAGACCTATGGCGATGTGCCTCTCGTGACTACGACCCTCACCAATGGTCAGGCTAACCACATGGAGCGTACTCCCGCTGACAAGGTGGTGAAGTTTATCGTTGACGAGCTGGACGATATCGCAATGTATCTCCCCGTCAGCTATTCTGATGAGCCATACGCAGAAATCGGTCGTGCTACCCGTCCTGCTGCCTACGCACTGAAGGCTCGCACCTTGCTCTATGCTGCTTCGCCCTTGCACAATCCCACGAACGATAAGACTAAGTGGGAAGCTGCAGCAGAGGCTTCAAAGTATGTCATCGACCATGCTAAGGATTGGGGCATTTCACTGAGTAAGTACGCTGATCTTTGGGGTAATGATGCATTCTATAACAAGGAGTTGATCTTCGGTTTGGGCCGTGTGGCAAGCAATGACTTCGAGAAGGCAAACTTCCCCATCGGTGTAGAGAATGCTTCTTCTGGCAACTGTCCTACTCAGAGCCTGGTTGACCAGTACGAGTATAAGTCTGGCGAGACTTTTGGCGAAAAAAATCCCGGTGAGTCTTTTGCAATTACTGAGGAAACCTACAAAGACCTTGATCCTCGTTTCGAGGCTACTATCGTGAAGAATGGTGATGAGTGGCCCAGCAATGGTACTCAGAAGAAGGTCATCGAGACTTTCGTCGGTGGTTTCAATGCAGCTCCCAAGTATGGTGCAACTCCTACTGGTTACTATCTGCGCAAGCTGGTTGATGGCTCTTGTGTAACCACGACCGACAATCAGGTAAACCGTCAGCACACTTGGATTGTGATGCGTTTGGCTGAGTTCTATCTCGACTTCGCTGAGGCTGCATTCCATGCAAATGGCGATAAGGCTAATGAGAAGTACTATAGCCAGGATGATGTTGATAAGAAAAATGGTATGTCTGCTAACGATGCTATCAATGTGCTCCGCAACCGTAAGGATATCATGATGCCTCTCTTCAAAGAGGATGGTGATGAGTGGGTGAAGCGCTATGAGCGTGAGCGTCTCGTTGAGCTCGCTTTCGAGAACCATCGTTTCTGGGATGTTCGTCGCTGGAAGAAGGGCGCTGAGTACTTCAAGAACATCACTGTTGCAACCCTCACCGATGGCGGTAATACGCTTACTCGTAAAACCGTGACTCGCAATTGGGACGACAAGTACAACCTCTTCCCCATCCCTCAGTCAGAGATTCAGATCAATGGCAATCTCACTCAGAATACTGGTTGGTAATATAATAATGAATAGAATTTTATGAAAAAAATATTTAGTTATCTCAATATTGCCACGCTGTTCATCGCGCTGTCAGCCATGTTCGTTTCATGTACTGACAACGATGCCAATGACGATGGCAACTTGGGCCTGAACATCAAGGTGTTCGCGCCTACAGTAGTAGTGCCTGGTAGTTCCATGACTATCAATGGCTCTGGCTTCGCTGATGTTACCGAGATTGTATTCCCTGGCGACATCGTTGTGGAGGCTCCCAACTTCGAGATCGTTACTGGCGAGATGATTCGTGTGAAGGCTCCTGCTGACCTGAAGGAGGGCGGTGTTATCGCTGTCCGCAACGAAGCTGGTGAGACCGCAGTTTCACGTCTGCCCCTCTCTATCGGTAAGACCGAGATTACAGGTTACTATCCCACTCCTGATCCTGAGAAGCCTGAGGAGGATGTCGTTCTTAAGGGTAAGGAGACGCTGACCGTCTATGGTAAGGGCATGCAGTTTGTTACTCGTGTCGAGTTCAAGGACGAGGACGGCAATCCTATCTTCGTTGAGGCAAAGGACTTCTTGCGTGTGGCTAATGGTCGAATCGTAGTTACTGTTCCTGCAAAGGTGCTTGAAGACAAGTATTCTGTTAAGATTTATCTCCACGATGGCACTGTTGTTGAGTCTCCCAAGTACGTATTCGAGGCTAACAGGGGTGGTGGCCATTGGGAGGAAACCCGTCGCTTCATCTGGGAGAACGAGACCGGCGAGGCTATTCCCGCTTGGGGTGGCAAGTTCCGCTTCTGCGAGGAAGGTCATGACTTCAATAGCGAGTGTGTTGCCGAGATTCCTTCAGGCGATTGGAGCCTCATGAAGGAAGGTACCTTCTATGCTTTGATCACTCCTGCAGATGGTGCTAACGTACGTATTACTACCGGTTGGTGGGCATCTGATTTTGGAGGCAAGGAGCACAATTGTATTGAAGAAGCAGAAGACGATATTGAGACTGCAGGCAATAAGGTTATTGCCATTACACCTGCCGACTATCCTGACTTCCTTGAGAAGCTTGACGAGCAGCATCTGCTCTTCACCGGTGATGCTTACACCCTTGTCGGTATCTACGTTTTGGAACGTGAATGGGTAGAAGAAGAAAGTGGCCACTACGAGAAGGTTCGCACCTCATTCTGGAAGAACGAGACTGGCGAGGCTATTCCCGCTTGGGGTGGTACATTCCGCTTCTCAAGCGCTGATAACAGCACGGGTGAGGAAATCTATGCCTTCCCCATGGAAGAGTGGGAAATCATCAAGACCCAGCCCATCCGCATCGCTATTGAGGTGCCCGATGGTGCAAATGGCAACGTACGTATCACCACCGGTTGGTGGTCGGCCGACTACGGAGGCAAGGAGCATAACTGTATCGAGGAGGCTGAGGTTGACGAGAACGGTGTCATGTTCATCGAGTTGAACCTCTCTATGTACGAGGACTTCTGGAACAGCCTCGATGTTCAGCATCTGCTCTTCACCGGTTCTGACTACACGCTTCTCGAGATCTATCAGGAGGAGGAAGTCTGGGTAGAAGATGGTGGCGAAAGCGCTCCCGAGCAGGTTGTCTTCTGGGAGAACCTGACTGACGATCCTATTCCCGCTTGGGGTGGTACATTCCGCTTCGGCCTTGATGGACATGATGGCAACAACGAGTGTATCGCTACCTTCGACGAGGATACTTGGTCAGTCATTAAGGACGACACATTCTATGCACTTGTTGAACCTGCCGATGGCGCTAACGTTCGTATCACTACAGGTTGGTGGTCATCTGACTTTGGAGGCAAGGAACACAACTGTATCGAAGAAGCAGATGATGACCTTGTTACAGGCTTGAAGGTAATTGCTGTTACCGCCAAGGATTGGCCTGATTTCTGTGATGCGCTCGATGCTCAGCACTTGCTCTTCACGGGTGATGCTTACACACTCAAGAAGCTTTACTACATCAAGAAGTAATAGAATCGAAATCGTTATAATTGGGCGACTCGGCAATTGCTGAGTCGCCTTTTTGCTTGTATGCTCGGCAAAACACAACAATTACATCATGATTCGTTTGTTTTTTGTTTGGTTATAAGGTCATCTTAAAAAAAAACATTAATTTTGTTGTGATAAAACCTGTAACTAGAAATATGCCTGGTTAAAACACATCTATTCAATTAATAAATATATGGCTAAAGAATACGGATATTACGATGACTCCAAGCGCGAGTATGTGATTACTGATCCTGCAACACCATTTCCCTGGATCAACTATCTGGGTAATGAGGATTTCTTCGGACTTATCAGCAACACGGCTGGTGGCTACGACTTCTACAAGGATGCCAAGTTCCGTCGCATCACGCGTTATCGCTACAACGGCGTACCTATGGACAATGGCGGCCGCTATTTTTACATCAACGACAATGGTACGGTGTGGAATCCCGGATGGAAGCCTTGCAAGACTCCCCTCGACTCCTACGAGTGTCGTCATGGTATGAACTACACCCGCATTACGGGTTGCAAGAACGGCATCGAGGCATCCGTACTCTTCTTCGTTCCCTTGAAGACATGGGCAGAGGTGCAGCGCGTCACCCTGCGTAACACGACGGACGAGGTAAAGCGAATAAAACTCTTCTCCTTTGCCGAGTGGTGCCTCTGGAATGCGGCTACCGACATGGAGAATTTCCAGCGTAACTGGTCGACAGGCGAGGTGGAGATTGACGGCCCCCTCCAACTCCCCCAAGGGGGCGAGACTTGTGGGAATGAAGCAGAATGCCTGACCATCTACCATAAGACGGAATACAAGGAGCGTCGCAACCACTATGCCTACTACAGCGTGGTGGCACCTGCCGGCACGGTGAAGGGCTACGACACCGATCGTGAGTCGTTCATTGGCCTCTACAATGAATTTGCCGATCCGCAGTGTGTCATGGCAGGCAAGGCTTCCAACAGTTTGGCTCATGGCTGGAGCCCCGTGGCTTCCCACTACCTCGAGGTGGAACTACAGCCAGGCGAATCGAAGGATTACATCTTCCTCCTGGGATATGTCGAGAATGAGCAGGACGAGAAATTCTGCAAGGAGGACATCGAGCGCAAGAAGAATGGCACACTCATCTCCTCGCAGGCAAGCGACGTGACGTTCGTCAACAAGAAGAAGGCACTCGAGACCATCCACCGCTTTGCCACCGTCGAGGCCGTCGACAAGGCCTTCGATGAATTGCATGAGATGTGGGACAAGTTGCTCGAGATATACACCGTGAAGAGCGACGACGAGCGCCTGAACCGCATGGTGAACATCTGGAGTCAGTACCAGTGTATGATCACCTTCAACTTCTCACGTTCAGCCAGTTTCTTCGAGAGTGGCATCGGGCGTGGTATGGGTTTCCGCGACAGCAATCAGGACCTCGTCGGCTTTGTGCATCAAATCCCCAGCCGAGCTCGCGAGCGCATTATCGACATCGCTTCCACACAGTTCCCCGACGGCGGTTGCTACCATCAGTACCAGCCCCTCACGAAGCATGGCAACAACGACATCGGCGGCGGTTTCAACGACGATCCCTGCTGGCTCATCTTCGGTACGGTGGCTTACATCAAGGAGACGGGCGACTTCTCAATCCTTGACGAACCCGTTCCCTTCGACAATGTGCCCGGTTCTGAGGTTTCACTCTTCGAGCATCTGCAGATTTCTTTCAACCATGTGGTAGAGAACTTGGGCCCTCACATGTTGCCGCTCATCGGTCGTGCCGACTGGAACGACTGCCTCAACCTCAACTGTTTCTCTTGGGATCCCAACGAGTCGTTCCAGACCACCGAGAACAAGACCGGAGGCTCTAAGGCAGAGTCATTGATGATTGCAGGCTTGTTTGTCGTAACTGGCAAGGACTACGTCGAACTGTGCCGTCAGCTCAGCAATTCACAATTCACAATTCATAATTCACAAGTCGACTTCAAGGCGGAAGCCGACCGCGCTCAGAAGTGCGTCGATTCCATGATTGAAGCCGTGAAGAAGCATGGCTGGGATGGAGAGTGGTACCTGCGTGCCTACGACTTCTATGGCAACAAGATAGGCTCAAATGAATGCGAAGAAGGAAAGATCTTCATCGAGAGTCAGGGTTGGTGTGCGATGGCTGGCATCGGCCAGGAGGAAGGCATGGTGGACAAGGCCATCGACTCTTGCAAGAAATATCTGGACTGCGAGCATGGCATGGTGCTGAACAATCCAGCCTACACCACCTACCACGTCGAGATGGGCGAGATTTCATCTTACCCTGCAGGCTACAAGGAGAATGCCGGCATCTTCTGCCACAACAATCCTTGGGTCATCATCGGTGAGACCGTGGCACGCCGTGGCAACGATGCTTGGGAACTGTTCCGCAAGATCAGTCCCATGTACATCAAGGATCAGGCTCTTCACAAGGTAGAGCCCTATGTCAACTGTCAGATGGTGGCTGGTAAGGATGCCGCCAAGCCGGGCGAGGGCAAGAACTCATGGCTGACCGGTACGGCAGCCTGGATGTGGATGACGGTGAGCCAGTATCTGCTCGGCATCAAGCCCACTTACGACGGTTTGCTCATCGATCCCTGTCTGCCCAGCGACATGAAGGAGTACTGCGTCAAGCGTGTGCTTCGCGGTGCAGAGTACAGCATCACCGTGAAGAATCCCGATGGCAAGCAGGCTGGCGTGAGCTCCATTGTCGTCGATGGTGTTAAGATTGAAGGTAATGTGGTAAAGCATGCTCCTGGCAAACATGTCGTAGAGGTTGTGTTATAATCCGTACCATCGAATAAACGTAAAAATAACAAACAAATGAAGAAGATATTTTCTGTTTTTGTGTTGACTTTGTCGCTTTTGGCTATGTGGTCATGCGGCGACGAAGACACTTCCTATGTGCCAAAGATTGATCTCAAACTGCTTTCGGCATCCATAGACCAGGATGCTGAGATCGATGCACAGTTCACCCGATCTGTCACCCTCAGTTATAATGTGGCTGTTGCCATAAACCCGTCGGCCAACATTACGCTCAATGGTCGAAAGGTAGATGCTCGTCTTGGCATCAGCTCTACAAAAGATGTTGAGATTCCTCTAACTCTAGAGGTTGGCACACAGTATACTTTGAGTGTTCCTGCTGGTGCTGTTGTGGCCAAGGTCGATGCCAAATCTACAGCCGCCGCTTATACCCTTAAGTTCAAGACGAAGGCTGCCAGCGAACCCGATCCCGATGAGGACGACGAGCCCAATGCTGCCATCCGAATGGCACGTGCCCTCGGCTTTGGCTGGAATCTTGGCAACCATTTCGACACTGGTGCCAACGAGGATGCCAACGGTAAGCCCATTGACTTCCAGAAGCCCAAGTGGGGCTATTGGGATGGTGCCAAGCCTACCGAGCAGCTCTACATCAATCTGGCTAAGATGGGTGTGAAGACGGTGCGCATCCCTGTGACATGGGGTTTGTACCAAACCAACGATGGCAATTACACCATCAGCGAGAACTATATGGCTGAGGTGGAGCAAAACGTGCAGTGGGCACTCAACGCAGGTCTTTATGTCCTGCTCAACACCCACCACGATGAGTATTGGCAGGATATCATTAGTGCTGTGACCAACAAGACGCTCAATACACAGATAGAGGATCGTCTCACTAAGACTTGGACACAGATAGCTAATCGCTTCATCAATTGTGGTAATCATCTTGTTTTCGAGACGATGAACGAGGTGCATGACAGCTCGTGGGGTTGGAAAACTGGCTACAATTACAAGCCAGTCTACACGATGATGAACGAGTGGAACAAGGTCTGCGTGGATGCCATCCGTGCTACGGGCGGCAACAATGCCACTCGCTGGATCGGTATTCCCGGTTTCTGTGCAAGTCCTTCTTTCACAGTTGGCTATGTAACCATTCCTAACAATGACAAGCATATCATGATTGCCGTACACAGCTACGATCCCTTCAAGTTCACCACCTTCAACACCTCCGACCTCAAGGATGCCATTGATAAGTGGGGCCATAAGTACAAGGGCAACGACGACGACGAGCAGGCTATTCAGAAACTCTTTAAGAACCTTCATGACAAATACGTTGCCAATGGCATACCCTGCTATATGGGCGAGTTTGGTTGTGTGAAGCGAATGTCGTCGGTCAATGAGAAGTATCGTGAGTACTATCTAGAGTACTTCACCCGTTGCGCTTACCTTAATCACATTCCCATGATGCTTTGGGATAACAACGCAACTTCTGGCGAGGTGTTCCACTTCATCAACCACAATGATGGTGCCTTCTACGAGAGGGCTCTTATGGAGATGATGATCAAGGCCGGCACCAGCACCGACCCTGCCTACACCCAGCAGAGCATCAATGACAAGGCGAAGTGACAATAAACAATAAACAAATAACAATTAACAGTTCCCCCCCCCCACACAACCTAAAACCTAAAACCTAAAACCTCAAAACCTCAACCCCCAATGGCAAGCTTAAAAGAAAAAATCGGCTATGCGCTTGGTGACGCAGCCGCAGGAGGCATCACGTGGAAGATCATGTGTATCGCCTTTCCTTTCTTCTTCACCAATGTCTTCGGACTCTCGCTGGGCGATACTGCAGTCCTGATGCTCATCGCCCGCCTCTTCGACGTTGTCACCGACCCCCTCATGGGCTCGTTGGCCGACCGCACACGTTCGCGCTGGGGCACTTATCGCCCCTGGCTCATCTTCGGAGCCATCCCCTTCGGCTTGATCTTCGCCCTTTTGCTCTTCACGCCCGACTTCGGTCCCGTTGGCAAGCGCGTCTATGCCTATAGCCTCTACCTCCTCATGATGGCTGTCTACACCGCCGTCAACGTGCCCTACGGCTCGCTCTTGGGCGTGATGACCGATGATGCCAATGAGCGCAATCAGTTCTCATCCTATCGCATGGTGGGAGCCTACGCCATGGGTTTCATCACGATGTTCTCCTTCCCCTATCTGCAGAAGTGGGTGGGAGGCACCGAGGCGCATCAGTATGCCGTGGCAGGAGCCGTCTTCGGTATCCTGGCAGCCTTGATGACCTTCGTCAGTGGTCTGCTCACTAAGGAGCGCATCCAACCCGTTCGTGGCGAGAAGTTCTCGTTCAAGCAGTTCGTCGACCTTATCAAGAACAAGCCTTGGGTCTACCTCACTTCTATCGGCCTTTGCACCAACTTCTTCAACGGCTTCCGTTATGCCGTGGCCGCCTATATGTTCCTCTACTGCTTGGGCGGTGACATTACGATGGGCAGTTTCATCATCAGTTTCAGCACCTTGATGGGTATCGGTGAAGCCGTTTGCATGATCTTTGGCGGCGTTTCTCCCTGGTTCACCAAGAAAGTGGGCAGCAAGCGCATGGCCTTTGTCTGGTCGGCCGTCATCTGCCTCGTCACCAGCGTAGCCTTCTTCTTTGTGCCCATGACGCCCGATTCCATCTGGGTGATGGTAGCCCTCGTGGTGCTCACCTCCGTGGGCGTTGGTCTCTACTCGCCCCTGCTTTGGTCGCTGTACGCCGACGTGGCCGACTATGCTACCGAGAAGAATGGTACATCTTCTACAGGTCTTATCTTCTCCTCAGGCACCATGGCTCAGAAGCTTGGTGGTGCTGTCAGTGGTGCACTCATCACCCTCTTCCTTGGCTGGAGCGGTGTTACGATGCTTACCGACGAGATGGGTAACGAGAGCATCGACCCAGCTTCCGTGACCGACTCCGTCCGCACGATGATCTGGGCGCTCTTCTCGCTCTTCCCCGCCTTCATAGCCCTCGTCATGGGCTTCCTGGCATATAAGTTCCCCTTAAAGAAATAATAACGTCATGAAACTAACATCCTTTATCTCTGCCCTTTTTCTCGCTTTGTCCTTCACCTCATGTGGTGAAAAGAAGCAGCAGGCAGCAACAGAAGAACTCACTCCCATTGAGTTTGCTCAGACGCTAGGCATGGGCTGGAACCTCGGTAACAATCTTGATGCTTGGGGACCTGATGGCGTAGCAGTAGAGACCGCGTGGAAGAACGGCGAAGCCACGCAGCAAGCCTTCGATGCCGTAGCCAAGGCTGGCTTCAAGAGCGTGCGCATCCCCGTCACATGGCTCGGCCATTTTGGTGAGGCTCCCGACTACACCATCTCGCAGCAGCGCATGGATCGCGTGGCCGAGGTCATCGGCTATGCCCACAACGCAGGTCTTAAGGTTATCGTCAACATCCACCACGACGGCCATGCCGATGGCGGTCATGCCGACACCTACACCTGGCTCAAGGTGCAAGAGGCTGCCAAGAACGACAGTCTGAACAGCGCCATCAAGGTGCAGCTTGCAGCCCTCTGGACGCAGATTGCCAACCGCTTCAAGGATGAGGG
Source organism: Bacteroidaceae bacterium (assembly GCA_045629085.1). GTDB lineage: Bacteria > Bacteroidota > Bacteroidia > Bacteroidales > Bacteroidaceae > Physcousia. The sequence goes on along the minus strand of JAZQQO010000052.1, from coordinate 4,387 downwards.
CGACTGGCTCATCTTCGAGACGATGAACGAGATTCATGATGGCAACTGGGGAAATGAATCTGTCATGGAGAATCCCGAGGAGCAGTATCGCGTGCTCAACGAGTGGAACCAGACCGCTCTTGATGCCATTCGCGCTACGGGTGGTAACAACGAGACGCGCTATGTCGGCATCCCCGGCTACGTCACCCAGCCCTGGCTCACCACCCGCACCCTCAAGCTCCCCACCGACAAGGTTGAAGGCCGCTTGATGGTAGCCGTTCACTCTTACGACCCCTGGGACTATGCTGGCTCAGGCAAGTACGGCGAGTGGGGCCACACCAGCACCGCCACCAACGAGGAGGGTCAGATTATGTATCAGGAAGGCGAGAAGGAATATGTCGCCATGCTCGACAACCTCTATAAGACCTACATCGAGAAAGGCATCCCCGTCTACTTCGGTGAGTTTGCCTGCGTGCACCGCAGCAACGAGCGTGCCGAGGCATTCCGCAAATACTACCTCGAGTATGTCTGCAAGGCCATGCGCGACCGCCAGATCGTAGCTTTCTATTGGGATAACGGCTACGAGCACAACCGCGACAATGCCGACACCGATGACGATGTCTTTGGCCTTATCGACCACACCACTGGCAAGTTTATCCTCGATGGTGAGGAGATCTGCCACATCATGGTAGATGCCTGGGAGAACAACGACTCTACCTACACCCTCGAGAGCATCTACGAGCGTGCTCCAAGGTGAAATTACGAAAATGAGATTGATAGAAATATCATGATGGCCAAATAACAACACAACTCCGCCAAAATGAAAGTGGCACCACAGCAGTCACCCGTATAACCACTGATGCGGCGACGCATCAAAAGGAAGAGTTGCAGGCAAAGAACGGCAGGCAATAAGATGGGTAGCACGATGCCAAGCACCAATTGAAGAGGAGATTGTTGGGCAAACAGGCTAATGCTGTCAAAGCCTATTGCGAAAACACAAACAAGGAGGGTGGGAAGAACTCCAAGCAGAAGGCTGAGCAGACGATCCGACCAAGGAGTGGAGGCATAGATGAGACGATTCTTTGCCTCCTCTTCTTTACGGGCGTAGGGAAGGAAATGGACAATGGTGGAGGCCAGATACTTGCAGAAGGCATCGACACAGACCATCACCCAAGGTGTGAGGCCAGAGGAAAGAAGAGCGGTAAGCAGTTGCCACAGCAGCAGGTAGTAGAGGATGAGCCCCAGGACGCCATAGGTGCCGATGTGCGAGTCCTTCATGATTTCGAGTACTCGCTGACGCGACGTCCCTCCACCGAATCCATCGCAGAAGTCAGCAAATCCATCCTCATGCAGAGCACCCGTCAGCAGCAGTCGCGACACGAGAGCAAGCACCACGCTGATACCCACAGGAAAGACCATCGAAGCGAGGCTATAGACACCCATCATCAAGGCACCCGTCACCCATCCCACCATCGGCCAGAGGGGTACGACTCGCTCGTAGTACTTTTTTTCAATCTCGCAGATGCGCCACAAGGGCAGACGAGTGAAGAAGATCAAGGTGGCAAGAACACGCTTCATAATTATTCAAAAGTATTTCGTGATCTCGGCGTGTTGGAAGTTATCCATCTCGTTGATCATGTTGACAGCCGACTGCACGATGGGATAGGCACAGATGGCACCCGTGCCCTCACCCAGACGAAGGCCAAGGTGCAACAGAGGTTCTGCACCCATAGCGTCAAGCATCAGTTTGTGACCGCCCTCATCGCCACAATGGCCAAAGACGGCAAAGTCCATCACCTCAGGCTTCTGGCTTCTGGCTCCCAGCATACATGCTGTCATGATGAAGCCGTCGACCAGGATAATCATCCTGTGTTCTGCTGCACGCAGCATACCACCGATGGCTGCTGCCATCTCGAATCCGCAGAAGTATCTCATCTTCTCGCATGAAGACAAGCCTTGCGGAGCATTTTGCACAGCCGTTGCCAATACTTCCAACTTATGTCTCACCCCCTCGCTGTCGAGGCCGCTGCCAGCCCCTACACACTTCTCCAGAGGGATGCCGAGGAAGAGGTGCATGAGGATGCTCGAGGGCGAGGTGTTGGCAATGCCCATCTCGCCAAAACTGATGATGTTGCAGCCCTCGTCGTGGCACCGATCCACCATCTCTGCACCGATGGAGAGAGCACGCTCCCACTGTTCCTCGGTCATAGCCGGTTCGTGAAGGAAGTTGCGCGTGCCGTAGGCTATCTTGCGATCGATGATATGGTTATGCTTCACGGGGTCGAAATCGTAATCCACACCCACGTCAACCACAAGCAACTTAAAGCCATGCTGGCGACAGAACATATTCACGCCACCACCACCACGTCCGTAGTTGATCATCTGCTGCCACGTCACCTCGCGGGGTGAGAACGACACGCCCTCGCGCTCTATGCCGTGGTCGCCGCCAAAGAGTATGTGGCAGGGATGCACGAGCTGCGGCGACAGCGTCTGCTGTATGAGGCCAATCTGCATGGCCAACGATTCCAAACGTCCCAGCGAGCCCTTTGGCTTGTTGAGGTTATCTATCTTTTGCTGTAATGCGTATTTCAAATCAGTATTCATAGCTATTTTATCTTCACTTTTATTCCCGACACCATCAGATACACCTCATCGGCTTTGGAGGCAATGTACTGGTTGAGCCACCCCAGCAGGTCGGTAAAGCGGCGCTGAACCTCGTTCGCACTGACTCCGCCCAACCCAATCTCGTTGGTCACGAAGATGAACGTGGCATCCTGCGACGTAAAGCGGTCGAACTCAGCCTGTAAGGCCTTCAACGTAGCATCCACATCAGGCAGCTCTTTCCCTTCGGGGTAGGCGAGGGTGGGGCTATAGAAATAGTTCGTAGCCCACAACGTGCAGCAGTCGATGAGTACCACACGCCCCGTCACGTCGTGGCGGCTCAGCTCACGCTCCTCTTCGATGTTCGTCCACTGCGGTCCGCGACGCTCTTGATGGCGGCGCACCCGCTCACGAAACTCCTCGTCCCAGATATGCGCCGTAGCCATGTATACAGGGTTTGGCGAGAGGGAGAGAGCCAATTGCTCGGCCTCAGTGCTCTTGCCTGACCGTTGTCCTCCAGTGATAAGTATGATCTTTTTCATGTTGCAAAAAGAAGAAACATAAAAAATGAAACGATAGTACAAAGGTAGTTATTTTATCGGTTATGAACAAGGATTTATGCACAAAAAACATAAAATATGAAACATAAAATATGAAACAATGCGTAAAGCATTAAGAAACTGAGTGGTAAAAGTCAGAATCGGTTCATGCAAGCGCGTTGGCTGCGCAACTGACGCCCATTGCCGTGCCAATGGCGGTGACGAGGGCGGTGATGAGCTTCCAGAGGAAACTGAAAAGCTGCTTCTTGTTTTCAGGTGTCATAGTAGTGCTGTTTTGAGGGTTAATGGTAATGAATTGGAACGAAAATTAAGAAAATGGAGATAATTTTGTTCATCGGGAATTTAGAGTGATGGAATCTTTATCTCCTTGATTTATCATTGATTCGAGGAGCCCAGCGACGATCGTCCTAAATGCCGTCATGCTATTTACGGTAAATTTATCAAAGATTTATGTTAAATCTGCCGAAGATGGAAGAACGATGTTTTATGAGATCGTCGCCGTTGGCTCCTCGGATCGGTGATAAATAAGGGTGATAAATCTTGATGATAAATTTTCTGAATTTTTAGAATTTTCGTGTTAATCTCTTTTTTGCCTCCATCCCTTGTCCCCATCCAGCTCCCTCCCCGTAACGGGGAGGGCGGGGGGAGAGGCTATTCACTGTGCTTTGTCCCCATCCAGCTCCCCTCCCCTTTGGGGGAGGGGTTGGGGGAGAGGCTTATTCATGCTCGTTACTTCCACCGCTGCCACTCTCGCCATTAGGCTTCCACGTGCCGTCGGCGAGTGCCTCCTTCTTGGCGTTGAGATGCTCCTGCGTCTTGGTGCTGGCCTCCACCTCCTGGAACTCGCAGTCGTCGATCATCTGCATGAAAGCGCTGCCAGCCTCGAAGCGCAGCTCCACGCCACTGATGTTGGCTGCGGTGAAGACAGGCTTCTTGCCGGTGTCCTCATCCTTCACGCTCTCGCATACGCCATTGCTGCGCAGGCTGACGTTGAAGGTGCCGAGCTCGCCGAGGTTCACGATCCAGCCGTCGCAGATGAGCTCGCGGGTGCAGTCCACGGCATCGGTCAGGATAGCCTTGATGGTGCCTCGGCTGAAGGGCGTGTTGTGTGCGTTCATGTGCTTGGCGTGGCCATCGATACTCATGTTGCCGCGGCTCTGGCTCACGGCGTAGGTCTTGGCAGGCTCAGTAGGATCCTGCAGATTCTTGCGAATCACTTTACAGAAATTAATCTTTCCCATTGTGTT
>JAZQQO010000051.1:0-53081 GCA_045629085.1 Bacteroidaceae bacterium | reverse complement strand
CCCTGCGTCAGCAGTCTCACTGCAGGCATCATAGCGTCTGCTACATACATTCGTCCCATTGTCCTTGTTTCGTTATTTATTCGTTGATATTGAATCGATGGGGTTTGACCCCATCGATTCACATCCAGCCGTCCCCATTCTAAACTCTCCCCTCTCGGGGGAGATGTCGGCTTATCCGACAGAGAGGGGCTGGTCCCTCACCTTTGGCGAGTCGGGGGTCGGGCTTCTTCCCCCATGTCTTTTTCAATTTCTGCATAGCGTTCTTTGTTTTAGTGAATTTCGTTGGACGTCCGTGTTCGATGTTGAACGCTGCAAAGGTAAGGACATACCACGACTTGTGCAATAGGCAAAAAAATGGAGTGAACCGTGGCTATATGCTACGGTTCACTCGTTAACATTCATTAACTCGGGATGTTATGCTCCCGGAGTAGAATTTCTGCCAAATCAGAGCCACTCCTTTTCTTCTATCCATCAACACGCTGCGTCTTTTTCCGGGAGACGCTGCGTCTTTCCAAAAAACACGCAGCGTCTCTCCGAGAAAGACGCTGCGTGCTACTCTCCCCCTTAAGGGGGATGGGGGGCTTACAGATCGATGCAGTACTCGTTCTTATGAACTATATTTGAATAGTGTGCAGGAAGGAAAACTGCAAAAGCAAATTTATCAAAATGGCAGGCTGTTATCCTTGCATGGTCCCGTATTGCCCCAAATTGTGACAGTTATCACCATAAAAGACTACATACGCGCAACTTTCTCGGTGAAAAGCAATGGATTATTGAGAGTTTTTTGCTAACTTTGTGCCGAGGAATGCTAACTTAGTAATGGTGAAATAATAAGTTCCGAAAGGAAACACCAAGCTAAGAACTCTAGGAAGTTATTTTTTTACCATTACTTAACAATTATGAAAACGATATTTTTATTGCTAGCGATGGCACTGGGACTGCAAGTGGCAGCTCAGGAGAAGAAGGCCACCATCAGCATCGACAGCAGGGTGAAGTACCAGCATGTGACGGGATTTGGTGGTTTCTCGCCCAGCCCCACATGGCAGTATTGGTTGAACGACAGCGACATGGACAAGCTGTTCGGCAAGGGTTCGACACAACTCGGACTGAACATCGTACGCCTATACATATCGTCGAACAAGGGTGTTTGGGGCGCCGGCGTGGCCAATGCGAAGAGGGCGAAGAAGTATGGTGCGTTTGTCTTCGCTTCGCCCTGGACACCGCCCAAGGAGTGGAAATCGAACAACGATGCTGCCAACGGCGGCAGTCTGCTGGAGTCGCGCTACGCCGACTGGGCCACCTATCTGAACGACTACTACAAATACATGAAACAGCAGGGCGTGACCATCGATGCCGTGTCCATACAGAACGAGCCCGACTGGACCGCCACGTACGAGAGTTGCATCTGGACGGGACAGCAGATGGCGAAGTTCCTGAAGGAACAGGGCAGCAAGATAGAGTGTAAGATCATTGCGCCCGAGGCCATCCACTTCACCAAGAGCATGCACGAACCCATACTGAACGATCCCGCTGCCTGCGAGAGACTCGACATCCTGGGCGGACACTTCTACGGATGGAACGGCTCGTCGTATCCCCTTGCCGCACAGAAGGGCAAGGAGGTGTGGATGACAGAGTACCTCATCAACGAGCGTCAGGAGAACAACAAGATCAACATCAACTGGAAGGACGATGGATTCCTCTTTGCGCGCAGCGTCAACGATGCCATGCTGGCCAACATGAGCGCGTGGGTTCACTACTCGCTGAAGCGTTACTACGGCGTGTATGGCGACGGCAACTATGGCACCACCAACAACGCCATCACCAAGCGCGGATGGATTCTGTCGCACTTTGCCAAATACGTATCGGGCACCACGCGTGTGCGCCACGTCCTGAACGATGCCTCGAGCAAACTGACTTCGTCGGCATACCTCAGTCAGACGGGCGACAGCGTCGTGGTGATGCTGCTCAACCCTTCCGACAATACGGTATCAACCACCTTCAACCTGCCTTTCAACACACGGGGCGGTGCACAGGTCGTGACCACCGAGAGCACATCGAAGAACGCCAAGAAGACGGCCGTGACACTGGAGGAGACCTACCAGCCCGTGCTTTCGGCAGAACCCTGGAGCGTCAATACCTATATCTTCGTAAAGAGCAGCACGCGTGAGGACCAGCCCGACGTGGAAGAGGAGAAGGAGAGCATCTTCTCGGATCAGTTCGACTTTAGCGGCGGCGGATGCGTGCCTGCCGGTTGGAGAGCTGTCTTCGAGAGCGGCACTCGCAGTGCAGGAAACTACGACAGCGGTCCACGCATCATGAGTTTCTCGCCCGAGGGATTGATGCCCTATGCCTTCTACTTCCGCACTGGCAGCAGCGCGGGCAATGTCAACTATGGCAATGACACGAAGAACCGACTGGTGCTGGAACCCGGAAAGTACACATTATATTATTCGCTTGTAGGTTGGAAGACGAAACCCTCTATCACCGCCACCGTCAAGGTCGGTTCGAAGAGTGTGGGCAAACTGAGCGCCAAGCCCGAATACAGCATATCGGCGAACGGTTCGGCATCGCGCATCACACAAAGCACCGACAAGTCTATCGACTTCACGGTGGAGACGGGTGGCAACTGCATACTGACGTGGAGCATACCATCGGTGACGAGCGGATACAACGAGTGTCTGCTGGGCAACGTGCGACTGGTGATGCACGACGAGGAGGATGGCATCATCGACATCCCACTCTTCCCCGGCGGCGAAGTCATCAACCTGGCTGGCGGACAGTACTACGACCTCTCGGGCCGCAAGGTGACGACTCCCGCCAAGGGCGTGTACGTGAAGGACGGAAAGAAAGTGATGATAAAATAATAATTTAAAATATTTACTTGCCCGTAAAGGGCTAAACACTAAGCTCTAAACTATAATGAAGCATCTCCTTCTATCACTTTCCCTTCTCGGCGTGCTATCGCTCGGCGCACAGAAACGCGGACACATCAGGGCAGAGGGCAAGTTGCCAGATGCACAGAGCATGCAAATAGCGACCTTCGAGCGCGAGTACCGCTATCAGCGTACTGATGGGCGCGAGGCATGCATACGGCTGCAGAGCACGAGCGACAGCACATCGGTGCTGCAGTACTGGCAGGGCGATTCACTCTCCTCGGAGTGGCCCATCGACTGTCCTGTATTTCAATTCCAGTGTGCCGACCTCACGGCCGATAGCATTCCCGAGATTGCCTTGGGCGTGGAGCGTGCCAGCCGGTATGCGCGCTATACGAGTCGCCGCCTGTGGTTGCTGAAACTCTATGACGAGGATGTGATACGCCCGCTGTGGCTCTCCTCCCGCCTCACCTATAACCTCATCAACTTCCAACTCGAACCGCCATCTGATGCACATCCCCACAAGGCATGGGTCATACACACCTGGCAACAGACCGAACAGGGCGAAAACGTCGAACTGTGGTATCGGCAGAAGGGGTTCGGGGTGAAGAACATCCCGTAAAAGAGTTAAAAGTTAAAAGTTAAGAGTGCATTATTCATACATATTTACTATTAACCCCATACATCTATGAAAACAAAACTATTCTCCGTCCTGCTGGCAATCATGCTGATGGCAGGAAGTGTTCAGGCACAGACGTTTAGCCTGAAACAGAAACGTTGGTCAAAGACGGTCAACACGTCACAGAACATCTCGAAGTTGAGCTACATCGAACTCTTCTACCTCAAGGCGCTCGTATACGGCAGTCACGGCTGTTGGTTCGAGGATGCTGAGGTGAATGCTACCTTGCTCAACAAGTGTGACTGGTACGTCGAGACCTGCACGAAACGTGCCGAGAAGTATTATGCTGCCCACGACACCTACGATGGCTTCGACTACGAAAAAGTGACGCTGAACGCTGCCGAAAAGACTTTCGTGCAGAAGATAGAGAAGCGCATGGCAGAGCTGGAGCAGTCGGCTCGCAAGGGCAAGAAGGTGGAACCTGCCTCGCTGTGTATCAACATGAACCAGATGGAGTCGCCTTCGACCGAGTTCCTGAATCTGCTCAACAACCACAATATCGCTTTCCAGAGCACCGAGTGCGAGCAACTCTTCAACATATACGAGGAGAATGAATACACGCAGATGCCTAACTTCGTGACGAGCGATACGTATCTTCAGGTGGCTCATATGTATCTGGCTTATTTGCAGAAGTATATCGAGCAGAAATTCCTGTCGCCCGTGCTGCAGCAGTCGTTCGCCAACCTTCAGAAGACAGCAAAAACGCTGGCTGGCAAGCAGAAAGGCGAGGCTAAGGAGTTGCTGGAGTGGGTGCAGACGTACGCTGCCATCGGCTCGAACCTCATCACCGACAAGAGCGTGTCGGGCGTGCCAAGTGCCATGCAGCAATACTACGACCAGGAGACAAAGGCTTGCCGCGCTTATGCGAACGGTCCCTCTGCGTTCATGCGCTGCGAACTCTTCAGTTTCAACTACAGCCTGTTCCGTCCACGCGGTCACTACACCCGCAACGAAGAGGCGAAGCGCTTCTTTCACAGCATGATGTGGATGCAGACAGCCAGCTTCAGCAGCAAGGATGAGGTGGCCATGAAGCGCGCCATGATGCTGGCCGTTGTCTATAACAACCTCACTCAGAAGCAGCGCGAAGACTTCGAGGGCATGGACAACATGATAGAGCAGATGATGGGAACGTCCGACAATGTGTCCATCCTCAAGGTGGCATCCTACATGCGAAAGCAGAAGATGACCAACCCTTCCGACGTGCTGAACAGCAACAAATATGCCATGGTGAAAGCCGAGATGGACCGAATGAACGATGCCGCCAACCAACTGAGCACGGCAAAGGAGGGATTCACCGGATATAATGTGAACATGATGCCACAGCGTTTCATGGTCGACAACGACGTGCTGAGCAAGATGGCCGACTCGACTCCCAATGCCGAGCGTGCCTATCCGCGTGGCATCGATGTCTTTGCAGCCTTTGGCAGCAAGAAGGCTGCCGACCTGCAGGTGAACTTCTTCCACGACGACAAGGCATGGAAGGATTTCGGCAAGACATCGGCCGAGATGAAGCAGAAGTACGGCAACTGGGGTGACGGCGTCCGCACCATCTACGATCGCCGTCTGAAGATTCTAGTCGATCTGGCTTCGAAGCATAAAGATACTCAGTACGCCTTCTACAACACCGACGCATGGCAGGTGAAAGACATGAACACCACGCTGGCTTCATGGGCCACCCTCAAGCACGACGCCATCCTCTATGCCGAGCAACCCATGATGGCAGAATGTGGCGATGGCGCCGACCTGCCTCTACCCATCCCCATGGCGTTCGTCGAACCCAACACGCTCTTCTGGGACGAACTGGTGAGCATCATCACCGACTCGCGCGACTGGATGAAGAAACTGGGTTATCTGGACGACGAGATGATGGGGAAGACGGAGAATTTCCTCAACAGTGCGCAACTGTGCCAGCGTGTAGCACAAAAGGAGGTGAACGGACAGGTTCCCAACACCGAGGAGCGTCAGAGTCTGTCGAAGATTGGAAGTTCCATCGAGTGGCTCACACTGGGATTCATCGACCCCGACCTGACACTCGACTCGTGGAGCAACCTCACCGGTGCGGATCGTCAGATAGCACAAGTGGCAGATATCTTCACACGCGGTATTACCGGTTGCCAGAAAAACGGTATCAAATACGCTGCTCTGGGCAACGCCAACGCCATGTACGTGTTGGTTCGCATCAACGGCAAGGTCTACCTGACCCGTGGCGCCACCTACGGTTATCATGAGTTCGTATTGCCTCTCGACCAGCCCCGCCTCACCGACGAGGAGTGGCAGAAGATGATTGAAGAAGGCAAGGCACCGTCTCTGCCCGACTGGCTGCTCCCCTACTACATCAAGAAGCCTGCCAAGATCAACGAGCGCGAGTTCTATAGTACAGGATGTTAATCGAGCAGAGCTCGAAGTGAAAAGTAGTGGCAAGACATAACTCCTCAAAAGAAGGGATAAGACTGAGATGTCTCCTCACCCTCCTCTTTTCCTTCTTCCCTATCCTCTCCCAAGCAGTATTGCTGCCCTTCATTTTGCCCGTCGGCAAAAGTCCCTTCAGAGAGGATGGGAGGAGGGTCTTTGAAGGCAGGGAGGGAGTCTTTGAGGGCAAAGGCTGCGATACGCTCAGCATTCTTTTTGCGGGCGATGTGCTCTTCGACCGCGGTGTGAGAGAGGCCATGGCGCAGTGGCCCGACACACTGTCGCTACGACAGCATGGCGAGGACGCACTCGTTGTCAATCTGGAGTGCCCCATCACCACCCACCAGTCGGCAGTAAGCAAACAGATTGTTTTCCGTGCCGACACGCTCTGCGCCGACCTCATGCAGCGAATGGGCATCACCCACGCAGCACTGGCCAACAACCACAGCGTGGATCGTGGGCAGACGGGGCTGCAGCATACTGCCTATCACCTCAATCGTGTGGGTATCAAGCCTCTAGGCTATGGCATGGATGCTGCGACGCGCATCCAACCTATTATTATAAGTAAGGGTGAAGTGGAGGTCGCCATCTTCAACGACATCACTTTCCCGGTGGAGAACTGGGTGGGAAGTGTGGAGGACGGACAGCCCAACATCGCCAACCTCTCGGTTGACAGTCTCTCGTCCGTCATCCGCACCTATCACCAGCAACATCCCAAGCAGCACATCGTGGCCTTCCTGCATTGGGGCACGGAGTTCCGCACAACGCCCACCATGCGTCAGCGCATCGATGCCTCACGTCTTGCGGCGGCAGGTTGCGAAGCCATCATCGGCCAGCATCCTCATGTCGTGCAACCCATGCAACTCATCGGTCGCACTCCCGTCTTCTACAGTCTAGGCAATTACATTTTCGACCAGCAACAACCCCTCTGTCGCGAGGCCCTCACCATCCGCCTCCTCTTCACTCGTGACGGTCTTGCCACTTACGAGTCCGTACCCGTAAGTATTGATAATTGCCTGCCGGAAGAGAACCTGATGATTTAGTAATGCAAGAGAGTAATCTGTTACTCTTGTTACTCGCCGAGGGGCATGGCAACCATGCCAAGTGCCTCGATGGTGGCAGGATCAGAGGGACGTGTCATGTCGGGATTGACAATGCGGCCATTGGGATCGAGCATGATGAAACGAGGAATGGCATTGATGCGATACTGACGCAGGAATTCGTTGTCGTCGCTGCCCCATAGTTGGATACCACCCATCTTCTGCTCCTTAACGAAGGTTTCCCACTTTGCCTTGTCCTTATCGATGGAGAGGCTGACGAAGGCTATGTTCATTTCTTTAAAGGTCTCTTCAAGTTTCTGAAGATGAGGCAACTCACCACGGCAGGGTACGCACCAAGTGGCCCATACGTCGATGTAGACATACTTACCGCGAAGGTCTGCTAGGGTGACGGTCTTGCCGTTGATGTCGGGGAAGGAGAAGTCGGGTGAGGGACGACCCTTGACGAGCAATGCACCTTCCTGCCAAGTCTGGTTGAAGACGTTGAGGATCTCTGGGTCGGTGACGTTGGCTTCTACAATTTCCTTGATACGTTCAGCACCGTCGGTACCGTTGTTCTTGATGAGCGCGATGGCGTTAGCACCGATGATGTGCTGACGCAAGTCCTTGTTGGTGATGTGGCTTTGTGCATACTCCAATACGGCGGTCACAGCCTTGGTCTGACCGGCAGGTGTCTCATCGCTGTCCATGTCACGAAGGGCGAGGGTAGTGATGGCGCTGGACATGAAGTAGGTGTACTCGGGAATCTGCATGAGCCACTCGGCATTGTCGCTGGCAAGTTCCTCTAGTTTCTCATAGACGGGATCGTCGCAAGGCTTCTGCTGTGCGTAGTCGGCGAGGAAGTTGTAGATGCGGTAGTTGATGCGCTTTTTCTCCTTCTCGGTGAAGGTCTTGTCGAGCTTCTGGGCCTCAAGGCGTTTGTAGTTTTCGTTAACGTACTCCTCGAGGACGGACATGATTTCCTCGGGTTCCTTGTTGAAATCGCCCATTACGGGAACCTTAAGATCCTCGCTGAGGTAGGTGTTAATCTTTGATTTCTTGCTCTTTACCTCAGCGGTAAGGGCTGCAGGTGTCAGATCGTAGTTGATCTGGAAGTCCTTGCCGGGTTCAAGATATACGGTAGTGCGCTTCCATCGATAGGTGATGCGGCCGAAGGTGGGCTCTGTGATGTTGAGCTTGACTTCTCCCTTGAGTGTCTTTGAGGCTTCAGATGTCTCGCTGACAATCTGCAGAGGGATGACGGTGTCGGTCTCAAGGAATTGGATCTCGACGTCCTGTGCGCTCTTGTCCTGTGCTGCGAAACTGATGGTGACGGGCTTTACCTTCTGTGCTGAGGCAATGGTTGCCAATGCGATGGCAGCTGTAGTTAAGATTGTACGTTTCATATTGATTATAAGATTTATTCGTTAAGTAATTCTTCGATGAGTTTGATTTTCTCTTCCTTCTCGGCAGTAAGGGCATTATAGCGGACGCGGCCCTGCTTGTCGATAAGTACGATGTGGGGAATGGCCAGTGCTCCGTAGTCGGTATTCATCACATCCTCCTCGGTTACAGCCACGTTCCATGTCATGCCCATGGCTTTCATGTAGTCGGGGAAGAGTCCAAGTTCCTTCTCGGGATTGTTACGGCACTGCACGGTGCGATTGTTGGGCTTGTCGATGAAATAGCCTTGCAGTGAGGTAATGCCAAGGATAACGACATTACCAGCGCCGGCGAAGTGCTGCTGTATCTCAGCCAGTTCGGGGAAAGACTGCAGACAGGGCACACACTTTGTGGCCCAGAAGTCAAGCATGATGACGGGATGGGCATCGGCATGTGCAATGCCCTCCACGCCTTGTGAGAGTGAATGGAGGTCGGTGATGGCGCGTGTCACCACACTGTCACCCTCGTTGATGAAGTAGCGTGTGAAGTGCAGGTTGGGAGCCTTGCTACCCACCAGCGTGCCTTTGGCAAAGGGACCTTCGAGGTACTCTATCTGCGTTTGGCAGCTCTTCTTGATGCGTGCTGTTTCAGTCTTGTCTGCCATGTCGGTGTACTGCTTGAGTACTGCCTTTCGAATGTCCTCGCGTGTCTGCTGACTGAGGCTCTCGGCATAGATGGCTGAATTGAAGACCTTTACGCACTCCAGCACGCTGGCATCGGGCAACGACTTTCCAAGGAAGGATAGCACACTTTGTGCGAAACCTTCAGTAGCCCAATTGGCATCCTTGAGGTTACCGAGAGCATTGATGATGTCACGTGCCATCTCGGTATTGCCTCCGATGGTAGTCTGCAGGTCAGTGTTGTCGAGGAAACGCTTCAGTTTGGCTACTTCGTCGGCGGTGGCATGAAACATATCCTCACGGGGCATGTACTTCCACGCGTAGAATGCAAAGTCTGCCTGTGATGCCTTGCTCTCGAGGGTGGGGGCTAACCAGCGTGACAGGTAGGGCTGAAGCGTAATACCTCCGGTTTCAAACACCATCTCGACCTGCACAGCCGTGATTTTGGAGAGATCAGCCTGCTTGGCGAGTTTGTTGGCAGCGTTGTCGAATGCTGCTTGTTTTGCCTCGTTGCTTGTGGCTGTCTGCATGGCATAGCTGGCATCGCGACAGAGTGTCTTGAGTTGCTCGTCGGTAGGTGCCTTGGCAGCCCATAATGCTACAGTAACTATACTTGTGAGCAATAAAACAATAGTTCTTTTCATAATTCTTCTTTTTGTGGGATTTTATTTCAATACAAATCGGTATGTATAGGTTACGCCGTCCAGCTTGACCACAGCGTCGTTGGTGCGTCCGCTCAGTTTCCATCCACCATTCCAAATGCCTTCGAGGCTGTTGAAGAGGTACTGGCTGTAGAGCAATTGAAGGGGTATCTCTGCCTCGTTACCGGGAATGATGGCAGGCAAACCAGTGATGAAGAACGGATTAGGATTCTCTTCACCAGTAAAGCCAAAGCGGTGGCCGCTCATCTGCTCGTCGAGACAATCCACACGTACGGTGATGCCGTTTGCCGTGGCATAAGCTGGGGCATACGGTGTGGGTGCGCCTTCATACTTATATCGGATAATGTTGCCATTCTGATATGTTACGTCGCTGACAAATGTTTCTCCATTGCGCTTAGCTTCAGTCAGTTCGCCATATTCATTGTAGGTAAATTCATAAGTACAGAGTACATTGTAGTATGGCTGGTAGTCTTCGTCGATCTGCTGGTCATAGGTGACGATTCGTGTCACTAGACCTTCGTTCTTGTATATCTTCCAGAAACGTGTGATGCCACCTTCCTCCTCGAATGTCTTCTCATTGAATGTAGGCACCTTGATGAAACGCACGGTTGTCAGGCCTTTCACATCCTTGCCTTCGATGTAGTCGTGGTCGGCATACTCGAAGAAGCGGTAGTTCTCACCAGTGCTCTTCATGATGCGGAAACCTTCGATGTTCTTCATACTGACGTAGCTGGCAATGGTGGAAGCTGTTTGTGATGGGCGTGTGCGGCCTACCTCAAAGACGCGTACCTCAATGGCATTGGAACCCTCTACAAGCCCTTGCAATTCCACGCTCTTAACGAACTTGGCAGCTGTGGCCTTGTCGCTGAGGTCGATAGTGGTGTAGAGTGTATTGTTGACCCACACCTCGGCGTGCGAGAAGTCGTGTGCACCGCGTCCGATGGTTACCTGCATGGTGGCCTCACCCGTAGTGGTGACTATGGGAGCAATGCTGACAGTTGGTTTGATGCTCGCGTTCTCTATCTTGAGGAAATCCTCTGTCCAAGGGTTAATCTGCTGAACGTCAACACCCATGTCGCTGAGACCTTGGGCCAGATAATGCATCTTCTCAGCCATGACGGGATACTCCATCAGGCTGTCGCGCATCTCCTCATCCATTAGGATGAGATGCTTGGTGAAGGCTATCATATCCTCCTCGGCAGAGACGAAATACGTGCTTTCGTCATCATCGGGACGGAAGAAACCGCGATTGAGAAAGAACTCATCGGGCAGACGGCGTGCCTGCGTGCGGTTGGGGTCCATCAACGATGCGTAGTACTGTTGCGAATAAGCGATGTAGGCGTCATCGACAGGATATTCTGCACGTACGTTGATGAGGTAACTTGCCAATAGGATGTAGTGCAACTGCTGCTGGTATTCAGTCTGCTGAGAGGTTGAGAGCGCCTCGTAGCGAGCCTTGTCGTAGGCGATGGTCATGCTGTTGATGTTGGCTGCTGCCGTGATCAGCCCTTGCTCGTCGGGTTCTGCAATGCCGAGTGCCTGTGCCTTGATCTGCTTGACAGTGATCATCTTGCGAGGTAGGCATTTCTTCTTGAAGTCATCGTTATACTTGCTGAAGAACTCGTCCATCAGGAATTTATCTGCCTCGATGGCCTCGTTGCGATTCATCTTTTCGATGGTGGCTTTATTCCAGTTGCTTGCCTCTTGGAACTGATAGGCGAAGTCGAGTTGCTGGTCGAAGTTGTAGAGCAGGTACGTACCGTATTTGTCGCAGAAATCTGCTACGGAAGGTATGCTGCGGTCAACAAGACTCTCCAGACGATCGGTGTCGGCATAAGAGGGCTTGGTGTCCTCGGAGGTGCAGGATGCGAAAAGCAAGAGGAGCAGACCCACCCCCAGCGCCTCCCTTATAAGGAGGGGAGTAGAATGAATTGCCTTCTTGATACAGTTCATATTCCTTCTTTTTGTGATAAGATTAAAAATATGTTTTATGTTCATTTCCATTCTTTCATTTCTTCATTTTTTCATTCTCTCATTCCTTCAATCTCCTGTCTCAAACCGTAGGGTTGGATGGCACCATTGATTTGTGTCTCGCTTTCAGGCAATTCGAAGGTGTAGTTGGGACTGTTGGGGGAGAGTTTGTAGGTCTCTGTGCCTTGTGTGATACCCGTAGAACCGCTTGTTGACGAACTGCTCAGCGTGTAGATGTGGGTGAGCGTCTGTGGATACCATGAGGTGGTGCGGCGAAGGTCAAACCAGCGATGGTTCTCGCAGCAGAACTCAAGGCGTCGCTCGTCGATGATGAACTTGCGCAGCGCAGTGGCATAGTCAGCATCGGATGGTTGAGGGAAATCAACCTTGTTGATGTCCTCTACACGATTCTCGATGACCTTGCGCACGTCGGCCAATGCCTTGTCGGTTTCTCCAAGAGCTGCATAAGCCTCTGCACGCGAGAGGTATGCTTCGCTCAGGCGATAGCTGTAGGCACCCAACTTCGTGAACTGCGTGTGCCACTTGGCTGGTACGTCAATACCGCTTGAGGTAGAGAGGAAATAGGTGTATGGACGGCAATCGCCGGGATGGTAAGCCTTCTGCAAATCATCAGAAACGCCATAGACGGCCAACGAACTGCTGGCATCCTTGTAGAGATTGGGCACATCGTTCTGCTGTACACCCTCGTTGTCAGTAACGATGAGCACAGAGCATGCACCATAGCTGTGCAATATCTCAGGATTACTCTTTGTAACGGTAGGAGTATTAGGTTGTTTGCTCAGGTTGAACAAGCCCTGCGGACACAATTTGATTAGTTCGCTGCTGGTGTTGACGACGTTCTGCCAATCAGACATATATAAATAGGTACGCGCGAGGAGCAGCAGAGCCGCCTTTTTGTTAGGATGCCAGAGTGACATAATCTCACGAGAGGCATCAAACTGACGCAGAGCTTGTTGCAGATCGCCGAGAATCTGCTCATAAATAGTTGAAAGGCTTGCGCGCTCATAGTCGTTCTGCACACCAGTGCCCAAACGAAGAGGTACGCCTATCGTCTTGCCTGCCGTGGCAGCATCGTAGACGGGTGCGTAGATATTGGCCAATTCGAGGTAGGCGCGAGCACGTATGAAATAGGCTTCGCCAATGAGATAGTCGCGCTGTGACTGTGTGCCTTCGGCATCGTCGGCACGTTCGATTACGTAGTTGGCTACTAGGATGTCATTGTACAGTTCTGCCCACATGTTGTTGGTGGAAGTGGTGCGTTGGCCTGAACCGTCACGCTCCACGTCGCGACGCCAAGTGTAGAGGCTCTTATAGGGATTCTTGGCTGTTGTCGTGGCGTTTGCATTCTCGCTGATGTCGTCCGTCATCAAGTCCGACTTGTAGAACCACGACACGTTCAGCATACCATGCTGGTGCAGCATGGCCTCGTATTGCTCGATGGTGCGAGGAATTACCTGATCCTTGTCCTCTTCCTTAAGGAAGTCAGAGCAAGACAGCAACCCAAGCGTTGAGGCTAGCATGCCGGCGTAAAGGCAGCAGAACAGCAACGCCTTACGAGGGCGATGCCTCAGGGGTGTATATGTTGTTTGCATGTTGTTCATATGTGTGATTGGGTGAGGGGGATGTTTCGATGATTCGGTATTAGAATCCAATCTGAATGCCGAAGTTGAAGGTTGGAAGCACCGGCATACCGATGCTGGCCACCTGGTCAGGATCCTGACCCTTGAGTTTCTTGTCGAACGCCCATACGGCGATGTTCTGAGCCTGGAAGTCCACGCGACAGTTGGCTACGTGAAGTTTCTGCAACCACTTCTGCGGCAAGTCGTAACCCAAGGTCAGCGAACGCAGACGGATGTGGTCACCACGTACAACGCGTGCATCGGAGTAGTCAAACATGAACCAACCGGTATAGGTGGAAGGACCAGCATACTTGGCATACTGCTGGTCGACCATGGTGTATTGATAGGCTTGGTCGGGCGAGATGGTGGTATAGCCATCAGGCATACTCAGCTCTACGTTGCTCAGACCAGGAATGTTGGTATGTGCCTCATCGCCTGGCTGACGCCAACGGTTCACGAAGGCAGAATTCATGTTGTCCTCAGGTTGGGGGAGGGCAGGGTTGCCATCCTGATAGAGTGCAAGCAGACGCTGCTTGTAACCAATCTTGTAGGTGAACTGAGCGCGCAACATGATGCCCTTCCAACTGAACTCCGTCGAGAAACTGCCGTTGGTGCGGGGAATGCGAGTGCCTGAGTAGGTGAGGATGTTGCACAGGAACTGGTCGCGGCTCATGCCTCCCTGGTTGCCCACGAGGTTCTTATAGCGAGGCAGACCGTGTTCATCGAGTCCAGCAAACTGGTAAGAGTAGAAACCATCGATGCTCGAGCCATCCTTGATGACGCTACCCGTGAGATAGTCGATGTAAGTATTTTCGTCCTCAGTACCGCGCTTGATGACGTTCTTGTTGTAGGCAAATATGAATGATGTGCGCCAACGGAAGTCTTTCGTCTTGATGTTCAAGGTGTTCAGTGTCAACTCGAAACCTGTGTTGGTGGCTTCACCGTCGTTGTAGTAGAGCGACGAGGTGCCATTGACGAGCGACACGGCCCGGCTTGAAATCAAATCGGTAGAGCGGCTGCGATAGATGTCGATGCCGACATTGATGCGGCTCTTGAGGAAGGCAGCATCGATACCGATGTTGTAGGTAGACGTCTTCTCCCATTTTAGGTTAGAATTGGGGTAGTCATGGATGCCGGCAAAGAGTTCGCCACTGACGCTGCTCTTCTTTGGCGTGTTCAATATTAAATAAGGTGTGGCATTGGGCACGCTGCCTCGGTAACCGTAGCTGCCTCGGATGGCCAGCATTTCAGCCCATGTCTTGTCTTTGAGGAAGCCCAGTTCGTGTAGGTTGACGCGACCTGACATTGACCATACAGGATTGAACTTCTCGCTCTCATACTGTCCGAAACGATTTGAACCATCGTTGCGTGCGTTGAAGTTCAGCGAGAAATAATCATGAAATGAATATGTGGCCGTGAGGAAGAACGACAACTTGTTGTTCTTCTGATCGGTGATGGTGGGGAAGGCCTGCGGATTACGTCCCGAGCCCATGAACCAATTGCGCAGATACCAATAGTAGGACTTGGCATCTTCGGCCGAACCAGCCCAAATGGGCGAGAAGGATTCTCCCTGCGACGGCATGTAACCAGGTATCGTACCGCTGTTCTGTCCACGATACTTGACCGACGAAACCTCATGACCCAAGTCGAAGTTGAAGAAATGTGTATTCTTGATGTCGAAGTTGTAGTTCAATTGGTTACGCCACAGGTACGCCATCTGGTTGATGGAGGAATTTGACCAAAGCCCGCCATCGGGCAGATAACTTTGTGCCGAGGCATCGGTGCGGGGTGGGGTGGCTCCATAGTCGTAGCCACGCAACTGTGCACAATAGAAAGATTGTTCGCCAATCCAATCCTCTGTGAGGTTGGTAGTTGTGGTCATACCGCCAGTTGTAGTGTAGCGCAGTCCTTTGGCAATGTCCCAATTGAGCGATGCCGTGAGGTTCAAACTCTTATTCTTAACTTTCTGACCACCATTGTTGAACTCGTTGATGATATTGTATTTACCATACACGTTACGTTGCGTGGTTTGATCCGTTGTGATGTACTTCTGGATGTAGGCCAACGAACCGTCAGCGTTGTAGCAAGGGAAGATGCGGTTGGTGTAGTATGCCTCGTCGAAGGCTGAATAGTAACCGGGGTTGTAGTGAGCATCCTGAATTGAACCACTCATGCGCAAGTCGAGTGTCACCTTGCTACCGATGTGTGAGTTCAGGTTCATTCGTGCAGTGAAACGCTCAAGTCCTGCACCACGCTCAGCAGCGCGGTCGTTGTCGTAACCTACAGATGCGTAGTACTTTGTTGTGCTGCTTCCACCCGAAAGGCTTGCGCTATGCGATTGTGAGAAAGCCGTTTGGTAGAGTGCTCCAAACCAGTCCGTGTTGTTAGCCTCCATCTGCGAAACCTGACTTTGGAACTCAGAGAAGGAGATTTTCTTGTCCCAATAGTTCATCATCGCTCCTTCATAGCCATAGCGCTCAGGCATATTCTCAAAATAAAGTCCACGCTGCATGATCTCGCGGCTAACATCGATACGCTCCTTTGAGGTCATGAGATTGAAGTCGCTGTAGTGCGGACGCTGCTGCACCATACCGTTGAAACTATAGTTGATGCTCGTCTTACCAGCCTGTCCCGTCTTGGTGGTGACAACGATGACACCGTTTGAGGCACGTGTTCCGTAGATAGCCGTAGCCGAAGCATCCTTCAGTACGTCGATACGCTCGATATCCTGTGGGTTCAGTCCCGTGATGGCATTACCGATAAGGTTGATGTTGTCGAGAGAGTTGATGTCGTCAGCCGAGAGAGGTACGGGATCCTCGTAAATCATACCATCAATTACCCACAGCGGTTCGCGCGTACCTGTAAAAGTAGTTGAACCACGCAGGCGCATAGATGTTTGTGCACCGGGCATGGTGCTGTTGGTGATGGTCAGCAATCCGGCAATCTTACCTTCAAGCATTTGGTCGACGGTGAGGGCTCCCTTGAAGTCGAGATCCTTGCTGGTGATGCTGGTGATGGAGCTCGTCAACTTACGCTTGTCTATGCTCTGGTAACCCGTTACGACAACCTCTTCCATGAGGTCGGCTTTCGTTCTCATGTGTATGATGTATTCTGCCTTGCCGTTCTTCACGGGAACTTCTGTCTTTTCGAAACCGATATAGGTAGCGTAGATGGCTACCACGTTGCCGTTGGTGGCGAAGCTGAACTTACCATCGTTGTCGGTGATGGACACCGTTTCATCGCCACTCTTCAGTCGGAGTGTGACTCGTGCAGCTGGGAGAGGCTCGCCCGTGTCGTCGAGCACTACGCCATGCAGGTCGCCTTTGTTGATGGTGGTCTTATTGCCCTGTGCCATGATGCCAAGTGACGTTGCCCCGAGCAGGGGTAACGTCACGGCACCTATCAAGGCTGCTTTTATAATCGTCTTTTTCACTTTCACGTTTTTATTTCAGTATCTTCTTGCCTGCCTTAATTACGATGCCCTTCTGTTGGTGGCTGATGCGCTGACCTGCAAGGTCGTAGATGGTGTTGCCGAAGTTGAGCTTGTCGCTCGTCCGTACGGTCTCGATGCCGTCCTCAATGCCGTTGACCATGTTGTAAGGGTTGATGTTCAGTTCGTTAGAATGCTCTGATTCACCTGAACCGTAGAGGATAATGACGTAGATGTTGACATCCGCACCATCGGTGTATACATCCTCTGTCTTGGGCTCGCCTGTCTCCTCGTCAATCTCGGGATTGCCGTCAGCGTCGAGGATAGGCTTCTTCTCGGTGTTGAGTACCTCGTACTCATCAAGTTTTAGATTAAAACTGGTGGCATTGGCGTTCTCTGTCGAAATGTAGGTTGTACCGAACACGCGGCTGTTGTAGCAGATACGGATGTCCTTGATTTCAGAGTGTCCTGCAGGGAGTTCCCATGTGAGAGGAATAATGTAATAAGTGCGATCCTCGCTGTCCGTCTGCTCCACCGTCTTATATGGTGTGCCGGCCATCAGGTTCTGTGCCGGCAGGTTGCCTTCGTCAACAATAGACACCACGACAGGTGTTGCTGCGTTCTTTTCCTCGCCTCCCACGATGGCCTGGACGGTAAACTCCACGTCGCCCGTGGCAATGTCCTTGGCTGTGTACTTTGTTCCGTTCACTTTGACATGCAGTTCGCCGTAGGTTACAACGTATGTACTTGCATTATCCACGGCATTCCATGTCAGGTCGACATCATCCTCGCCAGCTTTTTGAGCCTTCAGGTTCTGGGGCACGTACTTGGCATCGAGTTCGCTGTAGCAGTAGTGTTGCGTGATTTTCGACTTCTCGCTGCCGTCGCTCTTGTATACAATGATCGTTTCAGTGTCGATGTCGCCGTTAGTCTTGAAGGTGTACTCGTAGGTCTCGAAGGCATAATAGCCGTCCTCTGGATAGTCGGGGTCGAACTCCTGCACGACCTTCTTCTCCACATTTCCGTTGGCGTTGTAGGTGTAGTCTGCCTTGTATTCATAGTAGAGTACGTCCTTGTCGTTGTAGTGCTGCCATGCCGTAGCGTTTCCCTTTTCGTCATAAGCTGTGTAGAGGTAGTAGCGCTTGCTCTCGAACGAAGAGGCGATGTTGCGCGTTTGGTCCATACGGCTCACATTGCCGTCAGCACCATAGGTGTAGGTCTCCTTGTTCAGGTCCTTATAGGCGCGGTCGTAGGGGATCCAACTGCGTGTAAGTTTCTCAGTGAGTTGTCCTTTTTCATTATAGAAATATACGTCGCGTGAACTGGTAGTAGGATTCTGTCTCCACATCAGCTGGCCCTCGGCATTATAGAGAAGACAATGAACAGTGTCATTCATTAATGCATTTTCACTGGAGGGTGTGACGATGTTGGTTACTTTACGCTCTGCCCACGTCGTTGTGGCAAAGATTGTCATGGCCAATGCGGCGAAGGTTAAATTTAGTTTATTTATCATAGTTTTATTGATTTTGCTCTGCAAAGGTACGAATATTTTACATTTCGGCAAAAAAAGTATGAATATTTTACCTTTTGAGATAGAAATCTATTAAAAAGCTTTGAAAACCTCAGAATAAATACTAATTTTGCGTCCGTTTGCAAATGACTAACCAAATTATCATAATGAAATTATTATCAAATTTTTTGAAATGCGCAATACTTATCGTTGCGTTATTTAGTTCGTCTCTGCTTCAGAGTTGTATGGAGGAGGTCGATATGTCCGACCGCTATACTTTCAAGGAGTACACCGTACAGAGTTATCTCGAATCACACATGGAGACCTACAGCGAGTACTATGATCTGCTCGGCAAGGTCAACATCAGCCGCCGTTCCTCATCTACCGTCCTCCAGTTGCTTTCAGCCCGAGGTAACTTCACCGTCTTTGCTCCCACCAACGAGGCTATTCAGGAGTATCTCGACAGTCTCTGCAATAAGGGTATCATCACCGAACCCTCTTGGGAGGGCTTTACCAAGGAGGAAACACTCGATTCTATCCGCAAAACCATCGTATTCAACTCCATTATCGACGGTGGTGATGACTACGAGGCCTATCAGACAAGCATGTTCCCCAGTCAGGACAACGAGGAACTGACCATCAGCAACATGAATGAGCGCAAGCTCAGCGTATGCTACGGCAGCAATCCCGATTCAATTTATATTAATGGTATCAAGGACAGCAAGACTAAGACTGTCGACGGAGGTAGTCTCGTTGATCTTCGCAATCGCGATATCCGTGCCATCAACGGTTACATCCATCAAGTGCATCAGGTTATCGCGCCCAGCAATCAGACTTTGGCTGACTTGCTGAAAGACTTCGTAGAACTGCAGGATGAGCGATTCTCCGTCATGGCACAACTTGTCCTTGCCTGTGGTTTACAGGATACCCTCATGAAGGTCAAGGATGAGATTTACGAGGAAATGTACCTCAATGGCGATCTTGAGAATGTTCAGTCAAGCGGTAGCATCGGTATCGGCTACCTGCCTGAGCACCGCAAGTATGGATTTACCATCTTTGCAGAAACTAATGATTTCTGGGAGAATCAGATAGGCAAACCTGCTGCTCAGATTACAGTGGAAGACATACGTGGATGGGTAGCCGATAAGGGTTTCTATCCCGCTGCCACGAATGACGCCAACTACAAGTCGGTTGACAATCTGCTTAATCAGTTTGTCACCTACCACATCCTACCCATGCGTATCCCTGTTAATAAACTTGTCATCCACTACAACGAGAAGGGTTACTACTACAAGCCCTCTTCCAATCCTCATACCATTCCCGTGTGGGAGTTCTACACTACCATGGGTAAGCGTCGCTTGCTGAAGATCTATGAGGGTGACCGCAACGCTCCTGCCGGCATTCACCTAAACCGTTTCCCTGTGCTCGATAACGCCCGTCATGGTAACTATCGTGAGAAAGGTTGTGATGAGGATAAGGCTGGTATCTTGGTGAACACTGTCGATGCACTCAATGTTATCAATGGTTTCATCTATCCCATCGATGGCGTCTTGGTTTACGACGAGGCAACGCGTGAGAACCTCCAAAAGCAACGTCTGCGCTACGACGTTGCAGGCCTTTTCCCCGAGTTCATGAACAATGACATTCGCGCCAACTATGTCGACACCCGCTACGTTGGTATGCCCTGTACAAGCATGTTCCGCTACCTTGAAAACCTCGACATTGCCGATGGCACACGCTTCTGCTACCTGCCCGGTTTCAACTTCACATGGCAGAACCTTGGTGGCGATGAACTCAACGTGACCGGTCGCTACGAGATGACCTTCACCCTGCCTCCTGTGCCCAAGAAGGGTATCTACGAGATACGCTATGCCGTGCAGAACAACTCCGATCGTCGTGGTATGTGCCAGGTGTACTTCGGTAGCGACAAGAACCGCATGCCTGCCATCGGTATTCCTCTCGACCTCCGCATCGGTGGTGCCAGTCCTCTGCTGGGATGGGAAGCCGATCAACCTTCTGACGATGACTTTAATGCCGAAATCGACAAGAAGATGCGTAACAATGGTTTTATGAAAGGTCCCGAATACTACCATGCTGGCAACAGTTCGTCGCCCACGGCACGTGCTACGCAGACCACCACGCGTCGCATCATCGTCCGTCAAGAGATGGATCCCGACAAGACCTATTACCTCAAGTTCAAGTCTGTGCTTGACCTCGAGGACAAAGAGTTCTACATGGACTACATCGAGTTCTGCGGAAAGGAAGTTTACGACAATCCCAATACCCCTGAGGACATCTGGTAACAGGATTCTTTACGTAGATTCTTTTTTAAGAAAGATTTGAAGAAATGCCGCACTTCGTCATAATGACGTGGTGCGGTTTTCTTTGTTTTAGGATGCGATATGCACGTCGAACCCTACGTCGAACCCTGTCGAACCCTAAAGCGGGGTTCGACGCAGGGTTCGACGCTTATATTTTGCTGAGTATTAGTTTTGTATGTGGTGTTTAGCGGAACCCTTGGGCCTTTTTGCCTTTGAAAACTTTTTTTGCGTAGTTTTCTTTGCCATAAATGCTACTTGGGCGCAGTGACTTTGTTACTGCTGGGATGCATTTGCATTCCCTGGCGGTTGTGACACGAATGCCGCAAGGCGTTTCTTTTTTCCGCCACTGGCGGAAAATAAAATGTCGCTGCATGATTTCTTTTTCCGCCATCGGCGGAAAAATCACTCTCCTAGCAGTCTTGGGGGAAAAGATGTGCGGTAAAGTATAATAAACGTGTTGCACAGAAAACCTTTGTGCCGTAGTGCTAAAAAGAATGACATAGTCTGTGCCCTAATTGTATATCATTGCCTTGTTTTATTTATTCTGAACTGTCTTGCGTCCTTGCTTCACGATGATGCCACGGGTGTGAGGAGTGGCACGATGACCACTGAGGGTGTAGTCCCAAGGCGTAGTAAAGGCATCGTTGGCAAGGGGGAGGGTGAGTATACCATCTTCGCCTTGACGACTGAGGGTCAACGTGCCTGCCTTGAGGTCGGCACGGGCATCGTAGGTGCCTGTTGGGAAGGGGATGTCGTAGGGGGCATCAGTGCTTGTGATGCGTTGCAGCGGAGTGGGGATGCCGAGGGGAATGTCGGTGGCTGCCGCATCAGGACCATAGATGAGGTTGTCGGTTGTGGTCGTCGTTTCGGGTTCGATGACAATCATCGTCCAGTACTGCAAGGCGGGCAGGGTGAACTTGAGTGAGGCTGCTGTGAGTTGGTAGTCGGTAATCTCCTGCACGGCACCACCCATGTAGTCGGGCGAAGCCACCCAGATGCGGCGTACCTTACCCATGCCGGTGAGGCCGGTGATGGTGAGAGGCATCTCCTTGTATTCCACAGGCCAGGGACGC
The DNA here is from genome assembly GCA_045629085.1 of Bacteroidaceae bacterium. Lineage (GTDB taxonomy): Bacteria > Bacteroidota > Bacteroidia > Bacteroidales > Bacteroidaceae > Physcousia. The sequence goes on along the minus strand of JAZQQO010000051.1, from coordinate 31,413 downwards.
AGGCCGTTCTTGTCGTGCCAACACAGGAGGTAGGCGGGGTCGGTGACCTTTGTGCTGGACTGGCAGTTGAAGTTGAGCAGGTGGATGATGCGTCGGCCTTCTACGTTGCGTGCCAACTGAGTAATCTGCCCGTTGACAGGGGCCCACTTGTTGATGGTGGCAGTGGTGCTGCTGACGCGTACGTTGGTGTTTTCTGTCCAATCACCACGCAGCAGATTCTCGTATGCCGTGTGGAAGTCGTAGTAATGGGTGAGCCAATCCTTGAGGTCATCGCCCATCTTCTGCCCATTATAGGGGAAATACTCGCGGCAGAGGTTGTGGTCGCCGCCAAGTTCGAGGTGCGTCCCGCCAAGGGCAAACATCACGGCGTCGGCCATGACGATGCCCGGTATGTTGAAATAACTGTTGTCGCACTCATAGTTCATGTAGGCAGCGAGGATAGTCTGCAGAGCGCTGTTGGCCGTGCGGTTGTTGTCGATGATGGTCTTGAGATGGGCAAACTGTGCCTCGCTGTGGGTCAATGCATCGTAGGCGTGGCATCCCCATACCTCGTTGTAGAAGCAGTCGAGTTTGCCTGTAGCGGCCATCTGGCTTGTGCCATAGCCCGATACGGCGTTCATGATGAGACGCTTCTCGGGGTGACGGTTCTTCATGGCCTCGATGAATGAGGCATAGCCGCTGGGGAGGTCTATCGTCTGTCCTTTGTAGTCATAGAGCGTAGCGCGTGGACCGAGTTGGTCGATTTGGTAACCATCGAAGTCGAGGGCGCGGTAGACGTCATCGTTGCGCTGTGCGAGGTAGGCTTGCCACTCTGTGTTGCCGGGGTTGGTGAGATAGATGTCGCTTTTCCATGACGAGGGTAGCGAATGCTTGTCGGGCGTGGCGTGGTTCTTATCGATATAGGCCATCCACTCTGCCTTCACGCCACGGTCTGTGTAGCCTTTGAGGGCACCGAAGCAGAGGTTGTAGAAGAAACTCTTCATGCCAAACTGGTGCTGCTGGTTGATATAGTTCCTGATAGCGGAGAGGAAGATGGTGCGGTTGGCAATGTCCTTATAAGAGGTGGAAGGCTTTTCGGGTGTGCCGGCCAAAGGAGCATCGTGGTTGTCATGCCAGTCCTGAAACTGCACGGCGTTGATATGACAACGGTTGAGCCATGTCATCTCGTTGCGGGTTGTCGTCAGCGTCTTGTCGCTGCCAAAGGTGGCCACAAATCCATAGCGTGGGAAGCGGTTCCAGTCGGAAGAAACATCGATAGCGATGGTACCCAGGATGTTGTCGATAGTACCGTCTGTGGTGTAAACCTCGGCAAGATAGCCACGGAAGTCGTCGGTGGGAGGCATCCACGTCCATTTGTTGCTGGTGAGCAGCGTGTCGGCTACCACGTCACCTAAATGACGATAGCGCACATGGGTGCCTGCGGGTAGGTAACCCGTTGCCGTGAACGATACGGCTTGCCCGGGTTGATAGGCACAGCGGTCGATACTGAGGGAAGTGTAAAGTTTCTTGCGCGTAACTGTGGCGTCGCTGCTCAACTTGGCTTGTACGCCATGAGGCTCGGTGGCTACGTAATAAGGACGGCTGTGAAAGGTCAGGTCGCCTTGCGACAGTTGCAGTTGTCCAGCATAGATGCCAGTGTCGAATCCCTCTTGCCTCAAGGCGTAGCCGCTCTGCCCAGTAATAGCAGATCCAATGGGGTAGAGGCAGTGGGGATAGGCGTAAACGTAGGGCACGGTGCCGTCCTGTCGCGTCAGCGTGATACTCTTCTGCTTTGTATCGACGGTAATGTTGGCATATCCTTCATTGTCAATGCGATACTTGTAGTCTCCCGATGCGTGTAGGCTGATGGCGCTATGGCCGTAGGGCAGACTGGAGAATGCTGATGCTGGCCCCCAATGCACACCCCATCCGTCAGCAGCGGTCATGAACTTCAACTCACCGCCATAGGATAGATAACCAGACCATTGGTACACGCCAGCCGTGGTTTCGGTCATGGGTTGTCGTGCCCACATATATTCCGTGGCGCTGCCAACGATGTAGAGGGCTGCTTGCGTAGGTATGGTGAGGAAAAGGAGCAAGAGATAGAGGACGGTACGCTTGGGAAATGTTATTGTTTTTATCATGGTGTTGCTTTGTTATGGGATTTTATGTTACAAAATTAGAAAAAAAAATCCAATATACGGTGAAAGTGGAAGAAAATAACTACATTTGCAATGTAAATATCGAAACGCAAGGTTTTCTATGGAAAAACTAGAGGTACAAAGCGAGATGCTTGGGCGAGCCGTGCTGCTGCTCGGTGAGGATACCATGAAGCGTATTTCCCAAACTCGTGTAATCATTTTTGGAGTAGGTGGTGTGGGTTCATGGTGCGCTGAAAGCCTGGTGCGAACAGGCATCAGACATCTGACCATTGTCGACAATGACATTGTGTGTGAAACCAACCGTAACCGCCAACTCATGGCCACGAGCCGGACGGTGGGCCGTGTGAAGGTGGAAGCCATGCGTGAGCGTTTGCTTGAACTCAATCCCGAAGCGGAAATAGAGGCTAAAGCCATGGTGTACAATAAGGAGACGGCTGAGAGTTTCCACTTGGAGAACTATGATTTCGTTATCGATGCCATTGACTCATTGCAAGACAAGGCGCACCTCATCCTGCATGCTACAGGAATCAAGAAGGTCACGCTCTTCTCGAGCATGGGTGCTGCCCTGCGAGTAGATCCCTTCATGGTGAGAAAGGCTGAGTTCTGGAAGGTGAAGAACGACGCCTTGGCTCGTGCGTTGCGCAACCGATTCAAGCGCGACAAGACGTTCCCTTCACGCAAGTTCCAGTGCGTGTACAGTGAGGAGGCCGCATTACCCAACCTTGGTGTGACCAATGAGGCTTGTCCCGACAACAAGGCGCGTGTCAATGGGTCGTTGAGTCATGTCACGGCCATCTTCGGCATGTCATTGGCAGGCATGGTGATTCAGCAGATAAAAGGAATGAAGGAGGAGTGAAAGATCTATGGTCAAGATAAAGAAACTGTTTAGTACATATATTTGGTTGCTCGATACCATCTATCGCTTGGGCCCCATCTCGCTCAAGAATATCAATCAGCGATGGGTGCTGAGCGAGCAGAGTGGGGGAAACCCTTTTCCGCGCTCGACGTTCTACAAGTTGCTCGATGCTATTGAGGATACCTTTGGCGTCAATATCACGTGTGACTTCCGTGACAACACTTACAGCATAGAGGATACGCGTGCGTTGACGCAGAACACATTATCACGATGGATGTTGAGTACGATGAGCGTTGCTGGTGTCGTGCGTGAATCGCGAAGTTTGCAGAATCGCATCGTGCTGGAGGCTGTGCCTTCTGGCGACATGTTGCTCACCGAGATCACGCGTGCTATGGAGAATGGTGTGACGATGAAGATACGCTACAGGAAATTTGTTGACGTACAGAGTTATGAGGCGGAGGTGGAACCCTACTGTCTCAAGTTGTTTCATCAGCGATGGTACCTGCTGGCACATCGTGTGGATCGTGACTATCTGGCCATCTACGCTCTTGACCGAATGGAAACGGCCAGCCAAACCAATACCTCCTTCGTCTTACCATCCGACTTCGATGCTCAACAGCATTTCTCCCATCTCTTTGGCGTATTCCAGCCAGGGGATAATGATAAACTGGAACTCGTACGTCTTCGTACCTATGACGGCGAGTGGAACTATCTGAAATCATTGCCGATGCATGAGAGCCAACGTGAGGTGAAAAGAACGGATAAGTATGTGGATTTTGCATTTAACTTATATCCCACGCTTGACTTTAAACTTGAAATCCTGTCGCGAGGTGCCAACATCGAAGTGATGGAACCAGCCTCACTGAGACAGTCGATTTCAGAAATGGCACAAGCCGCTGCTGCAAGGTACCGATGCGATCATACATAGCCATAGACCTCAAGTCCTTCTACGCCTCGGTGGAATGTGTGGAGAGAGGACTGGATCCGCTGACGACAAATCTTGTTGTGGCGGATGTGTCGCGTACTGACAAGACAATCTGTCTGGCCGTTTCACCTTCGCTCAAGAGTTATGGCATTGGTGGGCGGGCACGTTTGTTTGAGGTAAGGCAGCGTGTGCGTGACATCAATAATGAGCGTGCCATCAGGTCACCCTACCATAGGCTCACAGGTGAATCGTATGATGACAATGTGCTGCGGGAACATCCCGATTGGGCAGTGTCGTATATTGCTGCACCGCCACGCATGAAATATTACATGGAATACAGCGCTCGTGTCTATAGTGTCTATATGAAATACATCTCGTCAGAGGATGTCCATGTATACAGTATCGATGAGGTGTTTATGGATGTTACGGACTATCTTTCGATGTACAAATGTACAGCAAAGGAGTTAGCCATGCGTATTATTAACGATGTGCTAAAGACAACAGGAATCACTGCCACAGCAGGCATCGGTACGAACCTCTATCTTTGCAAGGTGGCCATGGACATCGTGGCCAAGCACATGACACCCGATGCCAATGGCGTGCGTGTGGCTGAACTGGATGAAATGTCGTATCGTCAACAACTCTGGGACCATAAGCCGCTTACTGACTTCTGGCGTATCGGGGCTGGCATCTCTCGCAAACTTGAGGCATTAGGAATCAATACTATGGGTAAGTTGGCACGACTGTCTGAACAAAATGAGGACATGCTATACAGAATGTTTGGGGTGAACGCAGAAATCATTATCGATCATGCCTGGGGATGGGAACCTTGCTCCATACAGTATGTCAAGAACTATTGTCCATCAGTACGGTCGGTTAGTCGCGGACAGGTGCTGACTTGTCCGTACTCTTTTGAGAAAGCCCGTGTCGTGATGCGTGAGATGGTGGACGTCATCAGTTTGACGCTGGTGGAGCAGCACTTGATGACGGATTGCCTGAACATATATGTTGGATATGACCGCGAGAGTCTTACCTCACATGAAATTGCAGAGCAATATCTTGGAGAGGTGAAATTAGACTATTATGGACGTACCGTTCCCAAACACGCACAGGGCACAGCGCACTTGAATCGTTACACTTCATCCACTCAACTCATTGCGGATGCAGTGATGGAAGTGTTTGACCGTGTGGTTAATCCGAATCTTCTGGTGCGACGCCTGAATATTGCAGCCAATCATCTTGCTAATGAAAATGCGTTGCCGTCTACTCCGAAAAAAAAGAAAGACTTGCAACTTGATCTTTTCACTGATAATGAGGCAGATCATCGTGAGCGAGAGCAAGAGGAAGTACGTTTGGAAAAGGAACGCAGCATACAGGAAACGCTTCTTAGCATTAGGAAGAAGTTTGGCAGTAATGCCATCCTAAAGGGATTAAATTTTGCTGAGGGTTCGACTGCGGTTGAGCGAAATGGACAAGTGGGAGGCCATAAAGCATGACCTCCCACTTGTTTTTTTGTAATGTTCTAGTTGTTCTCGCTACGTTATCGGATAATCACTTTTGAATTGTCCTTGATCTTGGTATACCATCCATCGGAGATAATGTCATAGTAGCCTGTTGTAATGGGATTTCCTTCCTTCATCCATTTGAAACTGTGACCATTGGAGTAGGGGATGTCGAGTACATAGGGGTACTCATTGCTGCCCTGAAGGGTCTTGCAAACATATCCTTTGCCATTATAGAGGAAAGGCGTGATGTCCTCTTTCGCACCTTCCACTTCATATACAATCGTTTTGATAGGTGCCTTGTCTATGGTTTCGTCGCTGACATTGTAATAGCCTGTAATGTCATTGATGACTTTCTTATAGACGCCATTCACGCGGAAGCCAAACGTGTTTTTCATGCTGCAACCCTTGGCTGCTACACCGCACACGATATAATTCTTCTTGCTTTGGGGATAGTGGCGCCAATCGTATTGAATGATGACATCATTGAAGTCGTAGTCTCCTTTCTCCGGGAAATTGTCCTCGAATAGGTAGTAGCCTTGCTGGAAAATGTAGGGCTCGGTGTTAGGCACTGATACTTCTTCAACTGGCTTGAGATACTTGGGGTTGCTTGTGATGAGGATGGACATATCGTCGTAGTCTCCATCGTAGAAGGAGGTGTTGTTGAAGGGATATTGATTGTCCATGCCCAGCAGGTTATAAGTCTTGCCGTTCAACTCGAAATGTTGTATGAAACCATTGCTGACATTCTGATTGACAATGAATTCCTCCTTGGTGTCAGCGTACACGAGTTTGTAACCAATATAGTTGCCTTTATAGTTGGCATACTGCTTGTCAGCCGGACCCTCATAGCCAATGTTGAGCGCAGGGGTTGAGAAGCGTAGATTCTGTCCTCCTATGTAGCAGAAGCCCATGTTGTAGCCTTCAAACTCCGTTGATAGACTGAAATTCAGTTCGTCATAGGTCTTCTTGCGACGTGAGTAGAAAAGGGGCCAAATGCCGAAGTCCTTGTACATGAGGTCGGCCGTGACTCCATTGCTGTAGCCCGTCTTCTTGGCTGCCACGTTTTTACCAATGGCAACGAGTTTGTCGAAAGGAACCTCTGCGAGTTGGTAGGTGCTGCTTGTAAAATGCTTGTCGGAGGTCGTACATCCTTCCTTGTCGGTTGTTCCGTAGAAGATGCAATCTTCGGGCGTTAATGTTTCACGCTTCTCAGAAGGGTATAGGTACATGAAGATGTTACCAGTGATGGCATTGGTCAGACCACCGTCATCGAGACTGACAAATGTCATGTCGTAACTGTCCACCTTCTCGTTCATGTGTTCCGCATCGGGGCCAATGTACAAATCGCAGCACTTATAGAGGTCGGAGTTGCGAACATTGAATCGTGCTGCGGGAAGATAGGTGGAACGAACAACATTCACTACATTATTAAGTTCGTCAGTAGTATATGAACTGGCACGTGTGGAAGTGAGATGTATGTCGGTTACGGGATAAATCAGTAATTCCCCATTCTTCAGGATGTAAAGTTTCTCAACGTGCGTGGGAACTTCAAGTTTCATCGTGAATTGGTTACGACCAGTAGCATAGGGAGTTGAAACGATGGCTCCTTCCTCGTCATTCCAGGGGTGTTCGTAGAATACACTCACATAACTGTTGTCGTCATCATTGCTGACGGTGATGGAACGGAAATTCTCCATGGATTCATAGTTGAATCCTTTCTCTTCACCATTATTGTATAAATATAAATCCTTATCGATGCATGAGGTGTACAACAATCCCATGCCGCATAGTAATGTTACCCTTTTCAAATATTTAAGATTCATGGCGTATGTGTTTTTGTATGTGTGCAAAATTACAAAGTTTTTGATAAATTACAAAAATATTTTGTGTTTTTTTGTTTATTTTGTGTGTTTTTCGTATCTTCGCACTATGAAGGACATCGTTATGGAACATCCTTTGCTGGGTCGCATTGAGGTAACATGCAACGCAAGGGCCCGCAAGTTCATCTTCCGTGCAGAGGAACATGGACTGCGTGTAACGTCGCCAACTCGGGCCACACAGAAGGAATTGTACCAGAGCATTGAGAAGATTCTTCCTCGTCTCTTGGAATTGAAGGAACGCTTCAAACAAAAGCATGTAGATAGTTTCATTGATGAGAATTTCTGCATCAGTGCCACACATTTCAGTATGAAAATCGTGCAGGGCAATGTGCGTAGGCCTGCTGCACGATTCGTGTCGGGTGAGTTGACCATCACTTGCCCAGTGGGAACGGATTTTCATCAGCCAGAACTTCAGACGTGGTTCGTGAAGGTGGCAGAGGAATCCCTGCGGCATCAAGCCAAGCGTATTTTACCTGAACGCTTGAAGTATCTGGCGGAGAAATACGGTTTTACATATAACGAGGTTCATATACATAAAACACACGGACGATGGGGCAGTTGTAATGTAAAGAAGAACATTAATCTCTCACTCTACCTGCTATTGTTGCCAGATTACCTGCAAGATTATGTGATGTTGCACGAGTTGTGCCATACGATAGAAATGAATCATGGTCCACGTTTCTGGAAAAAGATGGATGAGGTGACTGATAATCGTGCAATGGAGTTGCGTCAGGAAACGCGAAATTATGACACCTCCATCTTCTCTTGTTCCAAAAGTTGACGTTTTTTCTCAATCATCTCACCTTCACGTTGCCCATTGAATCCACACAGACTTCCATCTGCTGCTATGACTCGGTGGCAGGGCACTTCGGGTGCAAAGGGATTGCGGCGCAAGGCTTGCCCAATGGCTTGAGCACTGCGGCACCCGATGCGTCGGCCCAGTTCACCGTATGTGATGGTGGAACCACAAGGCACGTTGAGGAGTTCAAGATATACCTTGCGTTGGAATTCTGTGATTCCCTCTGCTTGAAGTACTCGGTCACGAATTGTCATGAAGATTGAAGATGGGAAATTGACGATTGAAAGTTGAAAATTCCTTTTTAGAATTCAATGAGAAGTCGGCCGTTGATCATGCGTCCAGTGAGGTAGTTGGGTACGGCATACTGGTGGTTGGTTACGTCGGTCATCCAGAAATAACTGCTTACGTTTTTGAAGTCGAAAACATTAAAGCAATCCAGTCCTAACCAAATGTTTTTTACAATGTTGTGTCGCATGTGGCGGTCCTCGTTGTCCAACACACGATAGTTCATACCGATGTCGATGCGCTTATAGGCAGGTGCACGGAAACGGTGCTTCTCAAGTCCTGTATGGGGAGCACCGAAGGGTAAACCATCGGCAAAACTGGCCTTAAGGTTGAGTTTCCAACGTGTCGTGCCGGGGAAATAGTCGGAGAAGAAGAAATTGAGATTGTAGCGCTGGTCGGTGGGTTGAGGTATGCTCTTGCCGTGCATGGACATCTGTGCTTTCATCAGGCCTACGCTGATCCATGAGTCCGTTCCTGGCACAAATTCACCATACACCTTGAAGTCTGCACCTACCACATAACCTGTGGCGATATTCTCGCCATAGTACACGACTTTGACATTCGTGACATTGTAGGGGTTGATGTTCGACTGCGCCTTGTAGTACATCTCTGTGGCGAATTTGAAGGGACGGTCGGCCACGCGGAACTTATATTCGCCTCCCAACACCAACTGGAATGAGCGCTGTGACTTGATGCCTTGGTTGAGTTGTACAATGCAGTTGCCGCCAGTGTTTATGGTATCACGAAGTTCTTTGTAGAAAGGGCGTTGGTAGTACAGACCTGTTGCCACGCGGAACGTGAAGTTGTCGTTCTTGCTGGGCACGAAACCGAGGCTCACACGTGGGCTGAACAACCATTCGCTGTTCCAACTCCAATGGCTAAGGCGTATGCCATAGTTAAGACTCATGATGCCTGCTTTCGATTCGTGTCGCCAAGTGTCCTGTGCGTAGAACTCGAGGTGGTTGCTCGCGATTTCGTTGTTGCTCCTGAGGTTATAGATGAGCATCAGGTCGTTGCCCGTGTGAGGGATGTTGTAGCCAGACGAGTCGCGGCTCTCCCATTCGCGTGTATTCTCCAATACTTTCTCGTGCTTCCAAGCCATACCCGCTAAGATGTGATGGGTATTGCGTTTGTATTCGTAGTTGAGACGTAGAGCCTGCGTCTTGGATGTCAATAGGTTACGAGCGTGTTCCTGATAACGTCCTACTCCTAACTGCTCCTGCGTTTCCGACTGCGTTAACCAATATTCACCCTGTATGTCATAGGTTTCACGCTCCTTGGTGCTGAAAGCGGAGTAGGCGAGTGAGAGGTTTGCATGGTCACCCAGTTTGCGGGTCAGTTTGGCCGTGCCGAAAAGTGTACGGAAGAGGTCATCCTCCCATCCATCGAAATATACTTGGAAACTCTTGACATTCTCAAGCGTACCAAACGAGGTGTTGCGGTTCTTGGGCATGAAGTAGAAATCGTTTCTGCTGACATAGCCAATGATATCGAAACTCCAGTTCTTGTTGGGACGCCATGACAGGTAGGCCTGATAGTCGAGAAATTTGGGCTTGTATTCGCCTGTGGTTTGTAGCGACCCCAGCATATACTGATTCGTTTTGTAGCGTATGCCGTTGCTGAAACTGAAGTGCTTGTTGCCATAGCCCGCATATACGTTGGCACCTAAAAGTGATGCTTGGACGCTGCCTTCAAGGCGTTCGGGTCGGCGATAGGTTATGTCAAGTACGCTCGACATTTTGTCACCATATTTTGCGTCAAAACCACCAGCCGAGAAGTCTACTTTCTCCACCATGTCGCTGTTGATAACGGAGAGTCCCTCCTGCTGCCCGCTACTGATCAGTAATGGGCGGTAAACCTCTACACCGTTGATGTACACGCAGTTCTCATCAAATGAGCCACCACGCACGTTGTACTGGCTTGACAACTCGTTGTGCGAACTCACACCAGCCTGTGTGGCTACCAGTTCCTCTACGGCATTGCCGGTGGTGGAGGGTAGGCGTTTCAGATCCTTGGTGTTGAGCGTCTGCGTCTGTCCCATTTGTCGCTGTACCTCCTTTACCGTCAACTCTTCCATGTCCTTACCATTACTTTTCATAACGATGTTCAATGTGAGTTTTCCGGCAGGGTTTTTCAGGACGCGTCGTCGTTTCTCATATCCCATGAGTGAGTATATGATTGTTACGCTGTCGCCTCCCTCAAAGTCGAAGGCATATTCACCGTTCAGGTTGGTTGTTGCGCCTGCTGCTTTACCCTCGGCTACAACAAGCACGAAGGGCAATGGATCCTGCTCTTCATCGATGACACGACCCTTGAGATGTACCTTGGCACGGACGGGAACAGTCGTGCTGTCCTGTGGCGTCTGTGCATATACGTCGATAGTGCTTCCGAAGTACAGAAGCACTATACCTATTATATATATAAGGAGTCGTCTCACAAAGATATAACGCGGCAGATGCCGAAAATATTGTGTTATTCGATGTTAAAAGTGAAATCACCACTCGCTTTGCTTGTCAATGTGCTGGTGACTGCTTGCGTAAATGTCGATCCTTCGTAGCCGGATTGCACTTTGTAACTTCTGCTCCATGTTGCCTTAGCGTCAACTGCATTGCTGTAAACTGCTTCGAGTTTTATGGTTGCTTTCCCTTTGGCAGCAGAATTGGGTATTTTCAACTTGATTTGTGGAGCTCCATCTGCAACGGTTGAATAAGGCTCGTACTTCTTGCTCCATGTACTTCTTGCACCTTTTTCGTTGAGAGTGTCGAGCGTAAGCGTCCAGAATATGCCTTTGTGTCCTACAAAATAAACGTATGCTCCTTCCTTCTCATATACGGATGTTACTTGTAAGCTGTCACCGGCGTGTACTGGCTTGGGAGAATACGTGAATCCCTTAAATGTGGGAGGTATGGGCTCCTTCTCGTCCTCACATGAAACAAATGTGATACCTGCCATGATGGTGATGATTGTAAATATTGTCTTTTTCATATCTTCTCTTTTTTGCTTTCTTTTCTTTCCTGTTATTGTATCTTCTTCATTTCTGAATAGAGCTTCTGCACTGGCAAGCCCATCACATTGAAGTAACTGCCCTCGATACGCTCAACGCCGATAAAACCTATCCACTCCTGAATGCCATAGGCACCAGCCTTGTCGGTAGGGTGGTAGTGACTGACGTAATAGTTGATTTCCTCATCGGACAGATGTGCAAAGGTCACGTCGCTTACTGAGGCGAATGTGCGCGTCTGTTGCGCTGTGAGCAGTATTACTCCGGTGATGACTTGGTGTGTCTTGCCGCTCAACATGCGCAGCATACGACGAGCCTCTGTCTCATCCTTTGGCTTGCCTAAAACCTCTCCGTCAAGGTAGACGATGGTGTCGGCTGTGATGATCAGTTCATTCTCGGCCATCGTGGGTCGATATGCCTCTGCCTTCTTGCTGGCAATGTGCTGGGCTATCTCTTCACCGCTCAACCCTTCGGGATAACTTTCATCGATGCTGTTAAGAAGACGCACCTCAAAGTCATATCCCAATCCTGCCAGTAGTTCCTTTCTTCTCGGGCTACCCGATGCTAATACTATTTTGTAATCTTTTACCATCCGAATGCTTTTTTATCTGCCATCCATTTGCCTTGCGCTTTCATGATCTGCTCCACCACGTCGCGCACACAGCCATATCCGCCCATCTTTGGCGAAATGTAGGTACATACTTCCTTAATCTCGGGTGCGGCATCTGCTGGGCATACGGGCAGTCCACATTGGCAAAGCACCTCGTAGTCGGGTATGTCGTCACCCATGAACATGATTTCCTCATCGCACAGTCCGTATTTGTCGCGGAAGGCTTCGTAGGTCGTAATCTTGACGGCTGCGCCCAGGTGTACATCCTGTAGCCCAAGTCCTTCGTAGCGAATCCTCACAGCTTCGGTTCTTCCGCCGGTGATAATGGCCATGTGATAGCCCATCTTTACAGCCAGTTGCAATGCGTAGCCATCCTTGATGTTGACGGTACGCATGGGATCGCCATCGGGATGTTGTGTGATGGTCTCTGCGCTTAGCACGCCATCCACATCGAAGGCCATAGCCTTTATTTTACTCAAGTCGTAGTTGATCATTTTAGTTGCTGTATGTTGTGGCTCATGAGTTGGTAGATCTTGCGTGTCATGTCATCGTGGATGAGTGCTTCCTGACGTGCCATCACAATTTTGTCGCCACGAATGGCAGGACCTGTTTGTGCCTCTCGGGGTGAGAGGTTATGCACTTTGTTGGCTGTCTCCTCGATGAGTGGCAGCATTACCTCAAAAGGAATGCCTACCTCCTCAAGTGTCTTGGCACTCAATGCATAGCAGTGGTTTACGAAGTTGCATGCAAATACGGCGGCTAGATGCAGATGTTTGCGACCTTCGCTGTCAAGTTCATACATTTTTTGCGTAATACTCTGTGCCAATTGCAGTAAGTCCTCCTTGCACTCATTTCCTTCGATGAAGAGAGGGATTTTACTGAAATCCACTGACTTGGCTTTTGAGAACGTCTGCATGGGGTAGAACACGCCGATGCGCTTGGCTCCTTTGTTGGCAAGCAGGTTCAGTGGCATTGTTCCTGCCGTATGTACCCAGATAGCATCGGGTGAAGTCGGAATGAAACGTCGTGCTATGTCCTCAAGCACGTCATCCTTTACGGAGATGATGTAAAGGTTGGCTTGAGCGGGCTTGATGTTCTCTGAGAAAGTGTGAGCCTCGCATCCGAGTTTGCCAGCCAGTTCGTTAGCAGATATCTCAGTACGGCTCCATACCTCACATATCTCATGACCGGCCTCTTTCAGTGCTTTTCCGAGGTGTGTGGCCACGTTGCCTGCCCCAATCAGCGTAATCTTCATTCCTGTTTGTTAGAAGATTAGGGTGTTGCTTCTTACTTTGTCCCAAGCCAGTCGGTCCTCGTTTTGAGGCTTACGCTCCATGCCTTTGTGGCCGATGGCTACGATGCATAGCACGCGTTTCTCTGGCTCGATGTTGAGGATTCTGCGCACGTTGTCCTCTGCGTCTGTACCTTGCTCGTCTGCACGGTTGCGTATCTGTACCCAGCAGGCACCCAATCCCATGTCCTCGGCTTGAAGCAGCAGCATGGTGGCAGCCACGGAGGCATCCTCCACCCACACGTCGCTTACTGCGGGATCGGCCATGACAACAATTGCCAAGGGCGCGCCTTCAAGGAATTCTGCTCCACGGTCTTTCGACTTCGCCAACTGCGCAATAGCGTGCGAGTCCTCCACTACAACGAATTCATAACTATGCAGGCCCTTGCTGCTTGGTGCCATAAGAGCAGCGCGCATCAACTGCCGCTGCTCTTCTGCTGTTATCTTCTCCTCGGTGAACTTACGCATACTGCGTCTTACCTTCACCAATTCGCTGAAATTTTCCATTCCTTATTACTTTACCATGAACTTCAGGCCATTCACTACATAAACGCCGCTCTTCAGGCTGTTCATGGCATCGTTCATACCGATGTTCTTCTTGACCAATGCACCACCGGGAGTATAGATGTCCACTTTGGTGTTGTTAGCCTGCAGTACGCTGATGGCTGTAGTCTCACCCTCCATGCTGCTTACATGCATGATGACGGGTGTCTGAGCACCTGCATAGTGGATGCCGCAACGAGTAGGCAGGAAGGTCTTGTCACCTTCAGTGCGTACGAGAACAGACTGCAGAATGTCGGTGTCCTGCTGTGCAGGAATACCGAAGAGGTTCATTTCCTGAGTAGGCTCGAACTTACCAGCCATGGCAGCCTCACCAGCATAGATGGTCTTGGGCTCTGTCACGAAGTTCTTGTCAGATGTAGAGAAGACTGCCACCTTAGTGGTGGGAGCATAGATGAGGTAGGGCATACCAGCCTCGATGCCGTTCTCTGTCACGTCGAGGAAGGTCAGAACGCCGTTCTCTTCCTTCACCAGTTTCTCCAGCATGACGCCTTCGCCTACGGCCTTCTGCATGTCGGCAGCCGATACGCTGAAGGGAAGACAGATGGTGTTATAACCAGCGTAGAACACGCGGCTCATTCTTACTGTGGCCGTTGTCTCTTTTACCTTGCTGAAGTCAACCTTTGAGGTAGTGCTCAATGTCACACTCTGTGCATTTGCCAGAGTCGAGAAACCTGCGGCCAAAACCAATGTGGCCAGTGTGCGAGTAAACTTAATCATAGTCTTTATTGATTTTAAATATATTAAACAATGTATAAATTCTACGGGTCAAAGATACAAAGAAATCTTGAAACCTGTGCATATTGAAGTGTTAAAATTTGCTTTTTCGCGTTCTATTTCGTATCTTTGCAGCCAATTTGAATAAATCAGGCCTAGAAAACGATGCGATACGAGAGTTATTCTGACACAATCGAGGTGAACGGAACCACCCTTTTTTACGTGGTAGAGGGGCGTGGCAAACCGCTTATTCTTCTGCATGGGAATGGTGGCAGTCACAACGATCTGGCCACTACTATCCATCAGATGGCACAGGCTGGCTATCGTGTCTATGCCCTCGACTCACGTGGGCAGGGAGCAAATCCTCCTCTCGACGAGTATCACTATGCGGACATGGCCGAGGATGTGTTTCAGTTCATTGAGACTTTGCAACTTGAGCGTCCTGCCGTATTCGGTTGGAGTGATGGTGGTATTGTGGCACTTGAATTGGAACTATACAACCCCGGTACGGTCAGTATGATGGCCATCAGCGGAGCCAACATCTCGCCCGACGGCATTGGCTTGGAGGCTTATCGCCACATGTTTCTTGCCAATGAGAACCCGTCTCCCTTGACCAAGATGATGATGTACGAGCCTAATATCTCTCCAGAGCGCCTCTCGCGTATCAATGTCCCCGTCCTGGTCATGGCTGGTCAGTTCGACTTGATTGAGGAGAGCCATACGCGTCTCATTGCCAATAGTCTTCCACAAGGCGAACTCTACATCGTGCCTGGTGGTGATCATGGTAATTACATCTATCACAACGTGCATTTAGGCAACCTTTTGCTTCCTTTCTTTAAGAAGAACGGCTATTGATACCCTCTCCCTATGGCAAAGAAGAAAAAGAAGAAGATACGTTGGTCGGGAGTTGCCATATTGGCTGTGTTTTTCAGCGGTGTGGCCGTAGGCTTGTATTTCCTACTTGCCTATATTGGAGGTATTATAAAGGGATGGTTTACCCCAAGTGTTGCAGAGGAACCCGATGTGGTGGCCGAGCAGTCGTACATCTCGCCTGAAATGCTAACGCCCGATAGCCTTGTCGTCCCTCGTCTTGAGCGTCTCGTGCGTCAGTCCACGCAGCTTGACACTACCATTCTTTCCATCTCCCTCTACGACCTTTCGGCTCAGGCTTATGTGTACGAGCTTGAGGCATCCCGTCCGCTTATTCCTGCCTCGTGCATGAAGATACCCACAGCCATAGCAGCCTACGAGTTGCTCGGTGCCGATCACCACTACCATACAGCCGTTTCGGTGCGCGGCGAGGTGCGCGATAGCGTGCTCTATGGCGATATGCATTTGCAGGCAGACGACGATCCCATGCTGCTCACCTTCGACTCCCTTGTCTGCCAGTTGCAGCATGCTGGCATACGCTCTGTACGCGGAGAACTTACCTACAGTATCGAACGTACCGACACCCTTTCCTCACATCCTTCCACCATGTCGTGGGACATTCCTTATGCTCGCATTCCGCTCTTGTTGCGTGGCGAGCAGTATATCAAGCGACAGTTTCGCTATGCTCTTTCGCAGGCCGGTATCACCTGTAGCAGACATGATGATGAGGAGGATTTTGGGGTGGGCTATGTAGCCGAAGATAACGATCAAGATGCTTGGCGCGAGGTGGCTGTTTACGATACACCCCTTACAGACGTCCTTTCGCCAATGCTCATTTATAGCAGTAATGTTAAGGCAGAAGCGGTGCTCTATCACCTTGACCGCCATTGTTCGCTATTGACGCTTCCACAGGCCGATTGGACTATTAAGCATAGTGTACAGCGTTTCTGGGAGGAGCATTTCATGGGCTCGAGTTTCGTTTCCTTCGCTTTGCGTTTCCGTATGCAAGGTGCCACCATGCTTGATGGTTCAGGTCTCTCACCCCTCAACCGTCTTTCCACGCATTTCCTTGTTGAGATGTTGCGCTATGCTTGGAGCCAACCCTCGTTGCGTGACTATCTCATTGACGAAGGTCTGGCTTCGCCTGGTCACCCAACCCGTCGTGGCTCTCTGTCGCATCGCATGGATGCGCCTCTCTATCGTGACCGCATCTTTGTCAAGACGGGCACGCTTACTACTCAAGGTGTCTCTTCCCTCTCTGGCTACTTACATGCTCCTAATGGACGATGGTATATCTTCAGTATCATCAACCAGAACTGCCCTGTTGCCGAGGGACGCCTTTTTCAGGATGCTTTCTGTAAGGCTATGATGCAATAAACCCACTCTGGTTTACCAACTGCCGACGCCTCCACCGCCACCTCCTCCGCCGGAGAAACTTGAACCGCCATCGTCGGACGACCATGATGATGAGTCGCTTGAGGGGTCGTGGCTGCTTTTCTGTACGGCTTTATCTATGTTTTGTGTGAGATAGTTGGTCAACTGACACGAAATCATGTATTTGTCGAAATTATTGTCGAACGCTTCATACCAGTCAGGGGGCACAAGACCAAGTGTGGCAAACTGCTTCTGCCATTTCTCTGTGAGACCAAACACCATGGCATAGGGCAAGATGTCGTAGAAAAGCGTCGGAGTCTCGTCGACCATGGCCTTGAGCATAGGAAGTTCGGAGGTGTTGATGAACTTGCGGAAGCCAAGCAGTTGCGTCATCAGTCGGTGACGGTACTCGGTGTCGCGACGCAATCGTGATCCATAGAACGCGAGTCCCCATCCCCCTGCAATGAGGGTAAGGAAGGCGGGAAGGGAGAGTGTCATCTCACCTTCGACGTAGAATTGTGACTTGAAGAGCATCATGTCGAGTACGCAGAGCGCCACGATGAGTGCGTATTGTGCGTAGAGCCAGAAACGCTTGATGGACATGTCGTAACGGGAGTATGACATGCGCAGGAACATTACGGTGAGGATGGGGGCGATCCAACATAAGAGAGCAAAAACAGACAGTTCGTTGGCCTGTCCACCGAGGCCTGCCGTACGGAAGGCCATAAAACCGAGAATGAGGGCACCCAACGATAGAAGGACAGCACGCCAGTCGGTACGTATCAAGGCTCGGTCACCGGAGAATGTCCCTTGCAGAGCGCTCAACGCATTCTCTATCTCGACATGCTGATCACCCAGTTCCGAGATGATGACGCTGTCACGTCCGCCGAAGAATACTTGCCAGAACATACGCATATAGTATGGTTGGCTCTCCGGCAGATCTTTTAGCTTGATGAGTTCTATGTCGTGTCGTTTGATGCGGAAAATGCCTTTCTTGGTCTGTATCTCTCGTATCTTGAGATACCCTTTCGAGGCAAACCACACGATGAGTGAGGTGAGGTCGGAGACGTCGGCCTTACCGTCAAGGATGACGCCAGCCTCAGCACTGTTGATGTCTTTCGGAGCAGCGTACTCCACAACTGTGATGGGCTGCGGGCGGCTATTGCGGAAGAGGCAGATGAGCGCACCGATGATGAGCAGAAGGTAACCTATACACCAATATCCGTTGCTCGAATTGGTAGGCTTCATCGCGCCTTGCCAGTATCCTTCTGGAAGGTCGGCATGAAGGGTGATGCCGACGAAGGGGTCGAGGTTGGTGGTCTCTCCGTATATTCTTTGACTATCCACAAATACATTCACTGCCAGATAGTTGTCATCGCTTCCCCAGTTGCCGCTATACGTTTTCAACATGAGGTCGCTGGGCAAGGGCTTATCAAAATTGATGTTGAACTTGAATGTCTCGATGCTGGTGTTGCAGTCTGTTCCTAACACGGTGTGGGTGAGAAAGTCGGCCATGTGGATACGGTCGTCGGGATAGCAGAGCGTGTACTTGATAGTATAGGTCTGGGACCCCGTGACGGGTTGGTTCTTATCGCCAATCGTAATGATGAGATTGTCCTGCTCGTCTTTTGCTTCAGACACTTCGAACTTCTGCCCAACCACGTCTATGTCGCGCAGTATAGTGTGGTATGTGAGCAAATTCTGTTCGCCGTTTTCATTGGTGGTACGGGTGAAGCATCGGGGGATGTGGCGGTAGATGCCATGTCGGGAATCCAGGAAAACGATGTGGAGTGTCTCGGTGACATCCCAAGTGTTGTTTTCATGCACAGTGGCTTCATAGTCCCATGTGGTGATTTGATAGCCATAGTCCCTCGTATTGGCAAATGAGGATATGGATACTGTCAAAAAAAGAATTAGCGCTTGGATGCACTTGATCATAGAAGTATGCTTTGAGGGTTAGTATGTTTCTTAGAATCTTACGTACATCTGTGCCCAGAACTGGTTGTAGTGACGCTCAGGAGCAGTGACGGTCTTGTCGTCGTGATAGTTGTACTGTAGTTGCATCATGAGGTTCTTGTGAGGCTGGAGGTTGCAACTTACACTATAGATGCTATGGAGGGACGAGTTAGTGGCGTAGTCGCGGTAGGCATCGTACTTGGCGTAACATTTAATCCAACGCCAAACGGGAACACCCACAGTGACGTACCAACTGTCAGCATGATCGCCGCCCATCTGCTTGACGCTCTCCTCCGACCACGATTGCGTAGCAACGTTCCAGTCGCTTGCCTTCTTGCCCTTCGAGCGAACGTATTCGGCACGTGCACTCCATCCCGACTCAGCGTCCTCGTACTTCACGCCCAAGGCCCAACGCTTACGGTCGAGGGTGATTTTCTTGTCGGCACAGTACCATGAACCATTCCAACCGAAACCGCCTATCCAGAGGTTCTTCACTGGCGACCACTGCAAACTGCCGATGATGTCCTTCTGCTTGTTCTCATCCTTGCGGTTAATACCCTGTCCATTGTAGGCTGCTACTTGATAATGAAATTGATAGTGCCCGTCGCGCTTGCTCTTGAAGAGGTCACCCTGCAACTGTACGCCGAGATCACGTCCGCCCGTCGATGCTTCACCGCATCGGTCGCCCATTCCGGCGAGTTTCTTCACGGCTTGCGAGTAGTCACCCACTCCTACGTCCCAGGGATTATATGGATTCTCGAAAGTGAAGGCACGCTTGAACTGGCCAGCTTTCACCTGAAAACCCTTCCAGTGAATCCATTCCAGTGTGGCATCTTTGATGTGTGGTGTGCCGTTTACCTCCAATTGCAGACGGTATTTGAAGTCCTTCAGCACCGTGCCGTCTACGTAAAGTCGTACGAGTCGCAGATTGAAACCATCGCCATTATGCAGTCCTTCGGCGTCATCGTACTTATACGAACCGATGATGTAGCCACCGAACTTGGGGATGGTGACAATGTCGTTGTGTTTCCATTTCGTCTCAGCGGGAGTGAGTGCCTCCTGCAGGCTCCAGTGGGAGGCATCGATGAAAGCCTCGTCTTCGTTCTGCTCCGCCCATGCGGTAAAGGTGCAGAGTGCTGCACAGAGTGTCGTTATGATTCTACGTCTCATGTTGTTTTTGTGATTATGCTGCAAAGATACGTTTTTTTCTGCCATTTGTATGATGTGTTGTCTTTTTTGTGCAAAAAAACGCTAAAAATGTCTCTTGAAGTGATTAATTATAAATAAAAAGGTGTAACTTTGCGGCGAAAGGTAAATCGAACTTGATTATGAAAGCACATCACATATTTGCAGTGTTAGGCTTGGCGTTGGCTTCATTGTCCGCCAATGCTCAGTCGACGGAAAGTGAGGCAGGTGGGAACGCTACTCCTCAGCACTTGCTCTTTCAGGGAATTCCTATCGGAGGCAATATCGACACTTTTACTGAGAATCTGAAGCCGCGCTACAAATTGAAGAAAAAGGTGGGTGGCGATCACTATTTCATTTATGAGGGACCCGTCTTTGGCTGCAATACCTATTTGCAGGCCAGTTTCTCACGTAAATCGCGTACTGTATATAAGGTAGTCATCACGCCAAAGAACATCAACCAGATGGCATGGGTTGACTCGCTCTCGGTGCACTATGGCGAGCCTGTGGACACGGATCGTGGTCTGCTTTGGCAACGCCCTGAAGGAATGGTGCTGTTCTATGCTCCTGAAGGTTATGACTGTGCACTCTTCTTCCTCGACCAGGAAGGCAACGATGTTTTTGTAAAGGAGAAATAAAAGGGTTGTTTCTCTCTTATTTCATTCCTCTTGCCTTGTATATGCGTTCCTTTGCCTCGCCAATCTCCTGGAACTTCTTCTCCGAGGCAAGACGTATCTCCTCTCCCAGGTGAGCCACGCGGTCGGGATGGTGCTGCAGTGCCATCTTCTTATACGCACGTCTCACCTCCTCATCCGTGGCGTCAGGAGTCACGCCCAGCAACTGGTATGCCTCGTCGAGCGTCTTTCCTCCCAATCCCATCATTTGCTCAGCAGCACCCGCTTCAAGTCCCATTTCCACACAGATGTCGCGCAGGGCGGTGCGCTCCACCTCAGCCACGTTCCCGTCGGCCTTGGCTATCTCGCATAGGAAGGCGATGAGTTGCAAGCGCTGTTCTGACGGCATGGCGGCACGCAGTTGGCGGCACACGTCAGCCATCATTTGGTTCCACTGCCCGCTACCCATGCGCTTCTTCTGCTCGAACAGGCGCAGCAGGATCTGTTCGCCCTCACGCTCTGCCTGCGGCGAGAAACTCATGCGCAGGAATCTCCTGACAAACTCCATCTCGCTGTGCATGATTTTCCCATCTGCATGAATGATGTGGGCAGAGAGCACCATTAGGGCGAAGAGAAATCCGTTGCGCTCACCTTCCTGCTGACGGCGCGTGTTCTCCTCGCTATTCGATGAGTATGTGTTGTAGACGTTATCCTTATCGGCGATGAGGTCGATGGCCGCTCCCATGACGAAGCCTGCCAATGCACCCAGCGGACCGCCTGTCAGCAAGCCCATAAAACCGCCTATCCATTTGTTGAATGCCATGCTTTGATGCCTTTTTGAAGTTATTTCTTGCGTGTTTAGTGTCGCAAAGTTAGCAAAAAGTTCTCAACAAACCATCGTATACCCCCTTCTTTCTCTGTTTTTTATCATCATATTTTGTGATATCGATATTTTAGCGTACATTTGCACTTGTCAAAACCTAACAGAACATCATTTCCCAATGAAGAAACACGCCACCCCAGCGCTTTGTCTCGTTTTGCTAACCATCCTGACGGCTTGTGCTCATCAGGCTACTCAACCTTTGCGTACCTACAATATTGAGAACAAAGCCGTTCGGCAGTACTTGTCATACGGGCGCTATGAGACCTTTGGCTCGACATCCTATTTCGATACGCATTCCGACACGCTGACCACCGAACTCTGTTTCGGCATGGACACGCCACAGCCTGTCACCATCAGTTGGAAGGGAGAACCTTCCCGTTACCTTGTTACGTTGACTGATGATACGAAGCATGCCGTTGTCTTTAGCCAGCGTGAGTGCAGTGACACCACCTATGACTTCGTGAATCTCATTCCCGGCCACAACTATAGTTATACGGTCAGCAACGCCTCTGAGCAAGTTGCCGCCGACAGGTTCCGCACCTTGGGACAGGTCCGGATGGTAACCATCGCTGACACGTGGAACTACCGTGACTTGGGCGGTTGGAAGGGATTGGCTGGTCACCCCATCCGCTACGAGTGGATCTATCGTGGTGGCAGCCTAAATGGTGTGTGGCATGGGGGACGTCCAACGACTTCCAACACCGGCGACCCCGAACGCTATGTTTTGAGCGAGGAGGCGCGTCAGCAGATTCTCGATCTCGGCATTAAGGCCGAACTGGACTTGCGAGGCGTGTCAAACGAGGGAGCATGGGGCAATCAGGACGGCTTGCATTCACGAGCCATGACTGATGCAGAGGGAAAGGCTGTAGGCCATTTGCTTTTCGATGACAGTTTTGCCTTTACCCATATTATGACCGATTTGGGACTGTACGATCCCTTGAAGCGCTATAGTGTTGTGCAGGACGTGGCTTACATCATCGACCAGGTTGTCAACCACCATCGCCCCATTGCCTTCCATTGCAAATCGGGTGCCGACCGCACTGGAGCAGTAGGCATGTTGCTCAATGCCCTTCTTGGTGTTCATCCCGGCGACATAGCCCGTGACTACGAGTTGACCACACTCTCGCATGAGAAGAAGATACTCGAAGGTGCTTCTGCCCTGCAGGTTCGCAAGGCCTCCGATGGTGTCCACGGCTCCTATGGTTTCTTCGGACGAGGTTTCACCACGCTCAGTGAATCGATGGGGTCTGACCCCAGCGATTCATCTGACTATCAGAGCAAGGCATACTACTATCTCAATCAGTATTTCAGTGCCGAAGGCATTGCCATCAATGCGAGCGACCTCGACCGTTTCATCCAGTTCATGCTGAACCTCTCCGATAAGGAGTATGCTCCCTACAAGCACGCTTGGGCCAAGGAGTACGGTTCTTCTCGTACGCTGCAAGATATATATAATAAGGTTCAAAAATAAAATAAAATTATGAAGAAAACTATTTTTACGATAACTTTTGGAGTAGCAGCTCTGTGTTTGTTGGGAGCTTGCGGAAAGAACAGTGGCAAGAAGGTGGCAAATGCCTTGACGACAAGCACCACTACCGCAAAGGCTGAGTCACCCTGTCTGCCATTTGACGATCCTTCCGTCAATTTTGTCAACAGTTTCTTTATTGTCGATACGCTCGACCTTGTGGAGCGCTCGCTGGATGAGACCGGTTCGCTGCCCACGCAGCGTGAGGTGAATCTGGGTGGGACCTTAGGCACTGCTACCATCGCGATTACTGAGGAAATGAAACTGATCTTCCATCAGGGTGGTCAGACTTACGAGTTGAATCCCGACCAGGAGGCGGAACTCTCAAGTGCCAGCATCAA
Source organism: Bacteroidaceae bacterium (assembly GCA_045629085.1). Classification (GTDB taxonomy): domain Bacteria; phylum Bacteroidota; class Bacteroidia; order Bacteroidales; family Bacteroidaceae; genus Physcousia. The sequence continues at coordinate 8,094 of JAZQQO010000051.1, read as the reverse complement.
GGCCCTCGACCTCGATGGCGACGGTCTCAAGGAAATTCTTGTGCATACTGGCGATCTGTTCGACCTTTATGTCTATGGCCTTGAAAGCGGTAGCCCGGAACTCAAGGGTTCGATGACGATGAACAATGGTTTTTTCATTACTGACGACCGCACTATCGTGGCGCGACTCGGTACCCAGGGCTTGTGCACGTTGGCGCACTACGACCATGGCACGCTGACCGTGAGTGAGGAAGAGAGCATCAGCCGCCTCATGTTCATGTCGAAGGAGTATGCCAATCTCCGTTACGATTTCGACGAGTGTTCCGCCGACACGATCGCTCCATTGCTGGATGTCGAGCATTATGCCGTTTGCCATCAGGACATGGCAGTACTCCATGCCGACCTTGACGATGACGGTACCGATGAGCAGATTGTCTACGCCTATGCTTCATGGGGTGCTACCCAAGTCGATGCAATCTCTATCATCCATCATAACGATGAGTTGGATTTGTTCTATCCCATCCTCGAGACGCAGGAGACAGTGGGCATCGAGGATGATGGCGAGGGCTATTTCGTGCATGTCAATGACCCCATTCAACTCTCGGCACTTGACTGCGATGGTGATTCCCTCCCTGAGGTTGTCGTGACCATAGGCCGTCAGCACGCCAATGCCTCGTTCATCTTCAAACTCGACAAGCAAGGCGATGTCACCATGCTCAAACACTTCCGTCTGGACCGCAAGCCTACCGTAAAGGATATGAGCATCTTTGGTTGAATCTTCTCTCGCGCACGCACGCGCGCGCATTTCCTAGGAAATTTAAAAAAGCCTCCACCCTCCACAATCTTTATTATAAACTAACATTCAATGCATTATATGTGTGGAGGCTACTTCCAAGCCTCCACGTTTTTGGCGTTTTCGGGCATATTTCCTGCTATTTTATAACAAAATCGTAGTATCACCATGCTCTTTTTCTGCTCTTTTTCCCCTGCATTTTGACCGAAGTCAAAAGCCGGGGGTTAGGGGGGCTATCCCATTTCCCTACGCAGAAAATCTTGTTTTCCCATGCTTCAATTTCCATTTTCCCGCGCAGGAATTCTCTACGCCACGCCCGACGCGTTTGTACGCCACGGCCGTGGCGTATATACGCCACGCTCGAGACGCTTATACGCCACGGCCGTGGCGTAGAGAATTCTTCCCCCATAACAATTTTATTGTCAATACAGTAATGCTGATTTGCACACTTTAGAAAGAAGTTCATCCGATATTTGGAGTGATTCTTGTTGTTAGATTGTTCTGGTCGATTCTTGTAAGCGATTGCAAGCACGCAGTGCGCCTCAAATACATTCCTTTAATCGCGTCTTGTGATGATTGTTCGAATTGATTTTCATTTCTTCAACAATCCTTTAGACAATCAGCATACAAGAATTTCACACAAGATGCCTCAATGGCTTTTATCTTAGGCGCTTCGCTTGCAATCGATTAGAACAATCTTATTGAACAATCATGAACAAGAGTCGCTAAGTTTATCTCCTTGATTTATCATTATGATTTATCACTCGATTGTGCTTCGCATCCTTCGGACTAAAAGTTCCATTTGTACAGCTCGAATAATTTTGATCACTTACTTAACATATTAACATACAGCATTGACTATTATTTCGCGTTCGCCTGAATAGCGTCGGAAACTAGTACAGAGATAAGAACACAAAGAATAGTGGTTAGGCAGCTTCTATAGATCGATGCACCAGTTGATTAGCAACGATTTATTACTATGGCAAGCAAGAACCGTTAAAAATATAAAAAAAACGTCAATTGATAGTATTGTGATTTCTTTTTATTGAGCAAAATGCTTAAATTTGCATATGCTAAGAATCATCATACTTACAGCAAAAAGGAAAACATATAAATAAAACAAAATGAAAAAAAGACTTTTTCTTATCACAACATTCCTTGTTGCGATGTGTACCGCCTTAATGGCGCAGGGCAGTACTACACAATTTGATGTCTGGGGAAAGTATCGTAATGGTACACTGTACATCAATTACCATTATTACGGAGGTCCTGACCATTCGTTTGAGGTGGCTCACGGTCATGGTCCAGTGTACATCTACCAGGGTGAGAGACTAATTGGGAAATACTGGATTAGTGGCTATAACATACCAAAAGTAGGATGCTTCACCATTAACAATCTGTCACTCCCGGAGGGCAATTACACTTTCAAGTCAGATAAAGAAACTTTTAGTGAATTCATATGGTTGGATTATTTACCTTCAGAAGAGGAAGAGGAAGAGGAAAATGGCAATCCTAAATCTATAGAAAGATATTTGGATGTCAGAACCTTCGATTTCACCGTCTGTGGTCATACGTTCGACTCTAATGGCATTTGCACCAGGTGTCATGACTTTGAACCACCAGTCAAAGCAGACGGCATATATCAAATAACGAACATTGGCAACCTGAAATATTATGCCGAAGGACATGATGGACCAGCGAAACTCATGAACGACATCGTCCTGAACACAAACGTCCTGAATGCAGATGGCAGTCTGGCATCAGGCACTCATGAAGCGTGGGCGCCATTTGACACCAGCCATGACTTTGATGGCAACAACCACTCCATCAGTGGACTGTATGTCAATAACAACAACGATTGTGTAGGAGGTTTTATACAAAACATAAACGCCGACATCACGATAAAGAACCTCACCATCAAGGACAGTTATTTTAGAACATCAGGTACTTATGCAGCTGCATTTGCTGGTAACTCCGTTTGGCATAAGGTGAAATTCGTAAACTGTATGAATCAGGCTACAGTGATAAGCAAATCATGTACAGCCTCAATTTGTGCCACCAATAGTAATGCCACTTTTATAAGTTGTATTAATATAGGTAAACTGCAAAACGACTTCCTTGTTAGGTCTATCCATAACATTTCGGAAGGAACACTGGTGAATTGCGTTGCATTGAAGGGCTGTGCCTCATCAACAGAGCATGGACAAGATGATCTTGATGATCCAGGACAGACCTTCGTGACCTCTGCCCAGTTGGCAGACGGTACGGCAACACTCTTGCTCAATAACATTGTTACTGATGGCACACAGGCATGGTATCAGCGTATTGGCACCGATGCCCTGCCTCACACAGTCTCAAAGGGTGGCGACACGGTGTATGGTGGCTACAACCATGGCGAGACTGTGGCAAAAGCGTCCAACGACCAATCGTCAATCAGCAATCTGCATGCCAAACCGTTCGACAGCAATGCCACAACGGAACAAGCTGGTGGTCACGGCTACAGCATGGTTGATGGAGTATGCCAGGTTTGTAATTTGCACTGCCAACATCCTTCATATACCAACGGTGTCTGCAACAGCTGTCACTATCACTGCCCGCATACCCCACATCAGGCCATCAACGGATTCTACGACTATTGCGCAATCTGCAACTATGACATGTCGGCAATGTATGAGCCTGCCCCACAAAACCCTCAGGATGGATACTACGAAGTGAGCAATGCCGGTCAACTCTTATGGATGGTAGATAAGATTCATGCTGATGACACCTCTCGTTTCCGCCTTATGAAGGACATAACGGTCAACACAGGTGTGCTCGACGCTAATGGCAACCCAGTCGCAGCATCACAAATAGCACACAAATGGCAAGCACCTACCTTCAGAGGCGTATTTGACGGCCAGGGACACACGATAAGTGGCTTGTATGGCGAATACATGTTTGATGAGATGGATGAGGGTGAGCTAAAGAATTTCGGCATTCTGGATTCGTACTTTACGACCACATCCATAGTGAGAGATCTCTACGATGCCCCCATCAGCAATGTCTTCAGCCAGGCTACTGTCGCAAACGCCAATGCCGGACTCATTCTCCACGCCAATAATGCAACAGTATCAAGCTGCTATTATGGCGGAAAGAAAGCGATGAATGCCATGGTCGGAACTGTTGATGGCATGACATTCAAGAACTGCGTCACCTCGGCTAATGCAATTTACAAGGAAAAAGCTAAAGATGCAGAACAAGCTTCTAAAGTTGAAAACTGCGAGACATCGGTATCGCAGGGCAACTTTGCATCAGGCATAGCAACCTACAAACTGAACAACGGTATCACTGACGGCACACAGACATGGTATCAGACAATCGGTCAGGATGCCTATCCTGTATTCAAGTCAAACGGCAAGAATACCGTTTATCGTATTGAGGACTGCCAGAAGCAGACACGTTATTATAATACCAACCAACTGGATGAGGATAACCACCTTTATGACCAGGAAACACTGATATGCAAGTTCTGTGAACACGGAAAGCCTGCTCCATTGGCTGAGGATGGCTATTACGAGATTTCGAAAGCAGGTCACCTCTATTGGTTCAAGGAGAAGACCGATGAAGACCCATCGCTGAACGCACGTCTTACCTGCGATATCACCTTTAACAAGAGTATTGACAAGACAGGTGCTGGTATGCTAAGATGGAACGGCATAGGTCAGACCAAAGCATATAAAGGCAAGTTTGATGGTCAGGGACACACCATCCATGGTTTGTATGGACCTATACTATTCCATGAGATGGATGAGGGTGCAAAACTCTCGCGTCTGGGTCTGGCAGACTCATACGTCAGTTCTTCGCAATACGGCATACTTGTAAACTATGCTGTAAAGACAACCATTGAGAATTGCTATGTACGAAATACATATAATGCTGCTGGTGACATTGAACTGGCACAGCATCTCATGCAATCGAGCATCACGGGTTGTTATCTATACAATACCAACATCGATGAAGACTATAAAAACTATATCACTCGTGAATTATCCAATGGCACTGTCAGCAAATGTTATATCCTTGGAGATTCTGACTATGATGTTGTGAAAATAAACTATGGAGGACAAGTGTCGGACAGCAAGGTATTAGCAACCTCTCAGTTTGCATCGGGTGAAGCAACATGGCTGCTCAACGGTGGCGTGACTGACGGCACACAGGCATGGTATCAGGTGCTGGGTAAGGACAACACACCTGGCTATAACAAGAACGAGGGAAGCACGGTTTATCACTTCACCAACTGCCAGGACAATGAGGTGTATGAGAATCATCCCGATTACAACGGACACATTGGCCATGACAATGGTTCTGCATTCGTCTGCAAATACTGCGGACAGAATTTGCCTGGCGAACTGGACACCAACGACTATCTCTCATTCAAAGCCGTCGGTGGCAATATGGTTGTCGGCATGAGAAAAACAGGTACGCCTTCCGATTACACTCTGCAGTTCTCAAAGGACAAGTCTTCATGGACAACCGTCCAGATCAATGCTACAACCGACAATATCGTAAGCCTCAACGCTGGTGAGACCTGTTACTTCCGCCACGGGACACAGACAGCAGTGAATAATATCTCACGCCACCAAGACCATTATTGGGCATTCACGATGACCGGCGACGGCACTATCATGGCTGCGGGCAACGTGATGTCGCTGCTTGATGCTACGTGCAAGAAGAACACCATGGCGGATTGGCCACAGCATGTATTCACAGGACTTTTCAAGAATTGTGCAGCACTGACCACAGCGCCAAAGCTGCCTGCCACTGAGGTGAGTCAGTTTGGCTACGTGAATATGTTTGAAGGAACTGGCATTGCCGAAACACCAGAGCTGCCGGCAACAACTATTAGGGACGGTGCTTACTGGGGGATGTTCCGTAACTGCAAGAATCTGACTACAGCAAAGCCTCTGCCTGGTACAAGTCTTGGACGCAAAGCATATAACAGCATGTTCTATGGTTGCGAGAAACTGACTGCCGTGGAGGTGGCAGATATCACGTCTATTGATTCAAGGACGGATGAATTTAATGCATCCTTCTGGAACTGGCTTGAGGGTACTGCCGTTGGTACTACAGGCGTATTGTCAATGCCTGACGTATTGGTGGGTAACGAACTCATCTTCATGCCCGACAACTGGACCGCACAGAGCATTGACGGACATAACTACGTGCCCGAGAAGGATGCCGAGGGCAACGACTGGTGGATATGGGACGGTGTGACCAAGGCAACACTGAAGGTTGTCTGCACAAAGAACACCAACCACAAGACCGAGCTTGTTGCTACGGGCAACGCCATCACCAGCGACATTACTACTGCTCCCACCTGTACCGTTGACGGTGTTCGCACATACACTGCCACCATAACCATCGGCAGCACCGAATATAAGAGCACGATAACAGCAGTGGAGCCAATGCTTGGTCACGACTATCAGTATGGTGTCTGTACACGCTGTGGCGACATGCCATCATACTTCGAAGAGTTCACCATCAACGACGGCGACCCCTATCTCATACCGCAAGACCGACAGGCAGGCACGCTGACATACAACCGCAATTACAACGTGGGCATATGGAGCGCATGGTTCATGCCGATGGAGGTCAACGCTTCATACCTCGAAGCCAACGGATTGACACCAGCATACATCGAGGGCATACATAACTATGACGACAACAAGGACGGCACCATCGACCGTACGGTGATGGAGGTGATAAAGATCACGAACGGAAGACTATTTGCTGGTATGCCTTATCTGGTGCGTGCTGCTGAGGGCTATTCTAATTCGCTCACATTGACGGACGTCACAATGAAGGCAAGCAGCGAGATGCGCACTGTTGACACCTCTACCGCAACGGCTAAGTTTGACTTCTACGGCACATACACAGGCATGGCTGCTGATGATGTCGTGGCACAGGGCAATCTCTTCAGCCTTGATGGCACAGGCAAGATGGTTCACCGCAACGGTAAGATACTGCCTCTGCGCTGGTACTGTGCTGTCACGGAGAAACCATCGGTATATGGCGAGGAAATCATGCCTACCCTCATGTCTAAGTCGATACAGATACACGTGCTTGGCGAGGAGGATCAAACGACAGGCATCCGCACCATCTATCCATCCGACCACCAGTCATGGGAGAACGCCGATATCATCTTCAACATCGATGGTAAGCGTCTCTCTGTACCACAGCGAGGCAAGGTAAATATTATAAACGGTAAAAAACAATTTGTGAAATGAGAAAGAAGAAATATTTAACTCCTAAGGTAGTACGTAGTATAGAAGTCGCATCGGATTCCATACTCCTGGCCAATAGTCCGTTTGACCCTGATGGTGAAGGAATTGAATTTGGAGGCGAAGGAGGCGACGAGGAAATCGTCCAGTCAAAGAAAGGTAATTTGTTCTGGTCCTCAAATGAATGATGCATTATTTCTTACAGAACCTTCATTTTTGAAGTACGAAGGCTTAGCCGAGTATGACGCCTCATCTTACTCTATGGCGGCGGAAGACCAGGAGACTTACTCTTCAGAAAGGCGTTGATAATGAGGGCGTGTCAGCTTTTTGACACGCCCTCATTTTGTTGAGGCTCGAAATGATTGTAGAATCATAAAGGTGGTCATCCTTTCTGCGAATTCCTCCGTGCTGTACGGTTGAAGAAGAACCGCTTTTGTTAAAACAAAAAGTGGAAAAACAATATTTTATACACCTATATTCAAAAGGTTATACTAACAGCTCCATGTCAACAGAACTGAAAGATGAAACCACTTTTTCAAAACTATTTTTTCAACTTTGGAATAAATGAAGACTCTCGACCAGTTGACTTACACGTATAATGGTACTTTTCCAAAGGAAAGTTTGTGCGGTTAGTGAAAAATATCTATCTTTGCACCGTAATGTAAAAACTGTAAGCTTATGCCACTCACGGAATCCCAGACACGCTATGTGAATTCGCTTCCCCAGCTCAACACCCTATATGACAAGTGGTTGTATGCCATCAAGCACCTGGGTGAGCTTGACGAGCGTCCGGCTGAGTTAAAGGAAGCCATCTTCAACCGCCTCTTCGAGTTGGCAGAGATAGCGAAGTACACTCCCCAGGAACGCATGGACTATGAGGAGAGTCTGAAGAACTTCCGTGACTGGTACAGCGTAATCACCGTGGTTCAATGCTCAATTTGAAGCGAAATAAATATGAATTGGGTAAGAACTATAATTGTGGTGATAGTGTCACTTGGTCACTTACTGATGATGGTAAAGTGACAATAAAAGGAAGTGGGAAGATGTGTGATTACACTGATA
>JAZQQO010000050.1:0-8386 GCA_045629085.1 Bacteroidaceae bacterium | reverse complement strand
TCCTTGGACATTCCTTGCTTGTCCAGGACGACATCGATGAACTGCTCAAACCTGCTGCAATGGAGGTTCAAGAAGACCATGACAGGCAACTTCATTTTGATTTTCAATTCAATTAACATTTATTAAGAGACACTAGTGACAATTGATAATTGAAAATTAGGCGACTTGGGTGATAGCAAGCGGGGAGTGTGTGACAGTACACACTTTCTTATTGTTAGATGTTAGATGTTAGATGGCGGCATCCTGCTCTAAGCTTTCCCACAACTTGATGACATACTGGTAGTTCTCGCTCAGTTTGTGGTTTTCTTCCTCACCATCCTTTTGACTGATGCTCGCTAGTGCTTCGTGCAGATAGGCCTTCTTGCCTTCGTATATGGCACACACCTTCTTGATGGTGGTGCGGTCGCCGATGAGCGATTTGTCGGAGATGTGCTCCCTAAGGCCGTTGACGAAATACTGCAGGTTGTTGATGGCGTACTTCCGATCGTAATAGAGGTAGAGGATGGCCCAAACGGTGGTCTTACCCAGGCGCAGGGGTGGATGGTTGGCATACTGCAGCACGAAGTCCTTCTTCTGGTTCTCATCCGATGGATGGTTGCATAGTTCCACCAACCGCTGGGCACGTCTGTAGAGTTCCGCCTCCTGTGTGTCGGCCTTCACCTCTGGGCGCTCCTCATTGTCGGAAACCTTTTCGAGGGGAGTCATTTCGGCAGAGGTCTTTTCGGTGGAAGGCTGGGGCAGGGGAGCCTGTCCGTAAAGGATGTACGCTCTCGAAGGCAGGAACGACAGGCGAGCCAGATCCTTGACGTGCTCGTCGGCAAACGCCTCCATGCCGAAGGTCTTGGCCACACGATGCTGGCACTGCTCGATTGTCTCGCCCTCGGGCAGACGTGTCACCAATCGAAGGCCTTCGCCACGGGGCGTCACATGGGCCAGCAGCAGCTCTATCTCCTCCTCGTGTCCCTCCACCAGACGCTGGTACAGGGTGCGAGGGGATTCGGGCAGATGATCCCAGTCGTGCATGCACAAGCCGCTTGCCACGGCCGTACTGTTCTTGGGGCGTTGGCCGTCCTCGTTCCACAGGCAGTGGTACTGCACGGCTGGCAGCTGCTCCTTCCATGCGTTCTGCTTCTCAGGGTCAGGTTCTGCCTCAATCTTGGCCATCAGCTCGGCCACTCGGGGCGAGTCGACAAGCTCCTCAAACTTCTCTGTGGTAAGTTCGTGGGCCTGCTTGCCGAACTTGCCATCGACGTAGGGTAGGTAGTAATTTTTCATTCAATAGTCTTTTGATTATCCAAACCGCCTTGGCAGGTTGGATGTGAAATGGTTGTGTTGTGATCTCTTGTGCTTCTCCGGAAAAGCAATGCAAATTTACGCTTTTTCCCGAACCTGCACAAATTATAAATGCCACACAAATCATTTTCCCCCAACTTCTATTTAGTGTGGTATTTTCTTGATTTAGTGTGGCATTTCTCTTCGAATTAGTGTGGCATTCTTGCTGTCCCCCATCCCTCTCATCGCCTCTGCCCACACACATCGGCAATCTAACATCTAACATCTAACAATAAGGAATTGTGTACTGCTCTCTCATGGGTACATTAAATTTATATATATAAATAAGGTATATACTCCTTACACTTTTCTCCTTCATCTTCTACCCTCACACTTTCTTATTGTTAGATGTTAGATGTTAGAAAGTGTGTGCCTTCTGCCACCTTTTTTCGAGTGCCGCTCGAGTATTTCTAAAATGCCGCAGCATCATTTTGAAAATGCCGCAGCATCATTTTTCCTGCCCCTAGATAAAGATGGCATGACATCCCCAGCTACGTCATGGCCACGCTGACGTACAAGTTCCACGTAGCGCCAAAGGAAAAGAAGTAAATCAACTCTTTCCATTAAGAATTCTGCGATTAAATTTTGCAGGTTCGAGGAATAGTCTTATCTTTGCAGGCAAACATTGAAACTATTTGCATCATGGCCGAAAAAGAACTCAGATCATATCGCCTGACATCCACCGAGGAGCCAACAGACGAGATGCTGCATGCCATCATGGAACAGGTGGCAGAGGAAGCACGCAAGTCTACACAACGGGCAGAAGCGAGTTTGCAACAAATGTTTGAAGAAACGGTTGCACGAATCCGCATGCGCAAGGCAATGGCATCATGAAAGAACAACGTCCTACGCTTTGTATTGTAGCTGGCCCAATGCAGCAGAAGCTATCTCACTTGTCGATCGTGCCTACATCTACGATAATTCGGTAGAGGATACATTGCCCCAACTGCTCTATCGTACGAAGGAAGGCCAGCTCTTCAAGCAGTACGTGGAGGAAATCCCAGCTTGGGCGCAAATCTTGTTGTAGCTGCTTAATTCACAAATAGCTTCTTTGTGTCATCAGCAGCTTCTGCTGTCAGAGGAGATAGAGTTTCGCGAGAAGTCCATTCATCTATCCGAACAGCTCTGCGACACCCTTTATATGGCGTTAGACTATTGCAAAGTGTCTAGTGCCTATTGTCTGCTGAATGAATGTGACAAAGCTGAGGTACCTATGGCAGTGATGCACAAATAACACGTAACATTCTAAATTACACTACCGAACTGCGTACCCGGTTCAAATACAACAGGTCCTTTACGCCCACGACTTGCTGAACCGGCAGAAGCACAACTTCTCCACTAAAACATAAAAAATCAAGCGACATTATGAAGAATTCCTGCCTTATATTTTGCCACTTCGAGGAATAGTCTTATCTTTGTCAGCAAATAGTAATAAACATCCTCAATCATGCCAACTGTATTCATCCTTTTTGGATTCATCTTCAAGTTCTATAGTGATGACCATGAACCTATTCATGTTCATATTGAAAAGGATGGTCATGAAGCGAAATACAATGTTGTTCCTGAGGTAACACAAGTTTACAATCATGGCTTCAAGAAGAACGAGATAAAGATGATTGAATCAGTGATAGAGGAGAATGTAGAAGTCATCATCGATCGTTGGCATAATTATTTTGGAAAAGAATAACACTAAACAATGAGCAAGTCAAAAATCATTAGGGTTTGGGTCGACCAGAATTCCGTTTATGCGACAACCGAGGATGGACGGACGGCAAGTTATCAGTTTGCCGACTGGAAACGTCTGCGTATGGCCACACTTGCGCAACGAGAGGACTTCTATCTTACATACTCTGGCATACATTGGCCTCAGATAGATGAGGATCTTAGTTTTGAAGGCATGTTTGCCAATGCAGGTCTTTGTTCCCGCACAGAATCAGAGGACAGCGTCTATTGGGAACCCTCCCCAAAGGAATATCCCACCAATGATGGGGAATCCCATTTGTTTGTGGCAGAAGCAGACTCAACCAAAGTCAAGGCTGCCAGTAAGTGAAAGAGGGTGCACCAAAACACTTGCTTTGATGCACCCTCACCTAATTATTAAGTGAATTACTTAACCAAGTTGTCGAGCACCAAAAATGCTGCCAATACGAATACTACCAACTTGAGGAAAGTGTCGCAGAGGTAGGCACCTGTAGCCGCAATGGCGCACTGCATGGCTGTGCCTTTGCGCTCCTTGTTGGTGAGCTCAAGCAGCAATGCCATTACGAAGGGGATAAGAACGAGGGCAACGACTGCAATGCCGATAAGGACACCGGTTGAACTGCTCTTGAAGCCCAACATAACGCAGAGGCCAATGATTGAACCAATCGTTGTACCCACAGCAGCACGCTTGCTGTATTCCTGGGCAGACTTGACTAACTGCACCAGTTTCTTTGCAGCGAAGATGCTGGCAATGGCCAAAACTGCAATCAATGCAATAATGCCCCAGCTGACAGGCAGATCCATAGCCAATTTTGCTATGAGAACTGCGATTACAACACAGATAGGACCGGGTACCTTGTTGATAAAACAACCCAGAAAACCTAACAAGAGAAACAAGCCTACAATAATCCAAATAGCCATAATGTAAGTAAATTTAATTGATTAATAAATATGTTGATTAAAAAACTTTTTGCAAAAGTAGTTGTTATGAGTTAGATGTGCAAAAACAAAATATACCATAACGTACCATTCCGTACCAAATGAAGAAAAGCTGTAATGTGGCAAATGCAAGAACGCTGTAATTGGTAGATTTATTTTGTTTTTCAAGCATGTTTGTGATGCTATGTGAAAAATAATATGTAACTTTGTCACAGAGATTTGTAACCGAGATCATTTTTGGTAACATTTGGCTCGATTTGGCATGTAATGAATGGTGAAAACCGTCGGATTTGCCGGAAATAGTATTAACTTTGCACGAAAAAAGATAAAAAAGCATGCCAGAGATGAATGAAAAAGCCGTTTTGGACAAGATGAAAACGTTAGTACTTCAGAAACTGAAGCATACGTTGGATTCGCCATCCGATTTCGATTACCTATCCCTACAGATATATAAGGTGACGGGAGAAAGCGTCTCATCGACCACCTTGAAAAGAATTTTTGGCTATATTCCATCGAATAATACGCCACGCCGCTCTTCGCTGAGCATCATTGCTCGCTATCTTGGTTTTTCTGGTTGGAGCGCATACGCTGAACGTGTAAATGTTAATTCGGGCTTTTTCTCTGATGATGTGGTGCTTCCTTGCGAGCTTTTACAGGGGGATAAGGTGAAGCTGGAATGGGCGCCTGATCGTGTGGTTTTGCTGGAGGCATTAGGCGATGAGCACTTTCGTGTGATCAAGAGTCTTAATGCGCAGTTACAAATGGGGGACTTATTGGAGATTCCCATTTTCATGCTTCATCAGCCGCTTCTTGTTAAGAGCGTGATGCGGGACGGAGAAAACTACGGACAGTATACGGCAGGCATAAACGGTGGATTATCCAAACTTGAAGTAGTCCATTAGTAGCCTCTTTTTTTATGTTGTCATCTGCCTTTTTCGACTCTGCAAATCAAAATGTTACCATATCCACATGTTTTACGGATGTAAGCCTCTTGCATCCCTCAGACAATGGCATCACCGAGGTGTGGAAAGCCTTGCGCAACGGACGATGGCACGTACTGAAGTGCCTTGCTCCAGGTGAAGTGGGCAATCCTAGGTTTCAGCAGCTGTTGCAGAAGGAATTCGAGATTTCTTTCCAGCTTAGCCATGCCAACATCGTCCAGACTTTTGGATTGGAAGAGGTGCCAGGACATGGCGTCTGCATCGTGCAAGAGTATGTTGATGGGCAGAGTTGGGACGAATTTGTTGCTGACCCTTCGTTGTCGAGACAAGAGTGGAGGCGTGTGATGGGCGAACTCCTCGATGCGATTGAATACTTGCATCGGCGGCAGATCGTTCATCGTGACATCAAGCCTTCCAACATTCTCATAACAAGAGATGGGCATCACCCGAAGCTGATTGACTTTGGCTTTGCTGACCGCGATGTGTATGCTGTACTGAAGGAACCGGCTGGCACTCCTGCTTATGCCAGCCCTGAACAGTCTTTGCCGGGAAAGATAGATAACAGGAGCGACATCTATAGCATTGGAGTCTTGCTCGACAATCTGCCATTCAAGAGCAGAAGGATAAAGCGTACGGCACGTCGATGCATGGCCAACAATCCTGCCGAACGTTATGTGTATGCTGGAGAACTTAAGCGCCAGCTGGAGCCATCGAAGGCGTGGCGGTGGTGGGCGTCTGCTGCCTCTATCCTATTGGTTATTTCCCTTTCAATGATTGCATTACGGCCTTCCCGAAATGACGAACGCGTTCTGCGCTATCAAAAGCAGGTGGCAGAACAGCAAGAGCATATCAACAGGATGAAGGGTGAGATAGGTATGCTTAATGAACAAATGGACTCTGCCCGCAAGGAGAACAGGATTCTGCGTGAACGCATTTCCGGTGAGGACAGTTTTGTCTCTGTGTTGGAGAAGGCAAAGGACGAGATCCGGTTGATAGCGAAAAAGAAATTCGATGAGTACCGCAAAGAGGCGGCTGCCACAGAGAAGCGGCCCGACGTGATACTCCTGCAAACCATGAATGAACTTTATGCTATTGACGCAAGGCCCATCGTGGAGGGGGTGATCAGCAAGCATTCGCTCCCGGAGAAACATGGGGCCATTGACGTGCGAAAGACTTTGCAGGATGAATGGTTACAGGTTCTCTATGATTTTTGTAATGCCCAAAACATCTAACATCTAACATCTAACAATAAGATTTTGTGTGGGAATGGTTTGGAGGAATGAAGAAAAGGTTGTATCTTTGCCGTGGTAAAAGCAAATCATTAAAAAGAATAAGATATGAATTTCAAGGAACTATGTGAGGCACGCTACAGTTGCCGTGCCTATCAGGACAAGCCCATCGAGGCAGAGAAGATTGAGTATATCAAGGAGTGTGTGCGTCTGGCACCCTCGGCCGTGAACCGCCAGCCATGGCGCTTCCTCTTCATCACCGACCCCGAGCAACTCGCCGTGGTGAAGGCTTGCTACAAGCGCGACTGGATACAGCAGGCTCCCGCCATCGTGATGTGTCTGAAGAACGAATCGGAGTGCTGGACACGCCGTTACGACAACCATAGCCATGCCGACATCGATATCGCCATCGCCACCGAGCACCTCTGTCTGGCTGCCACCGAACAGGGCCTTGGCAACTGCTGGGTGTGCAACTTCGACATCAATATGCTTCGCTCCACCTTCCCCATCCCCGAGGGCTATGATCCTGCCGTACTCATCCCCTTGGGCTATGCGGCTGACGAGAAGCCCGAGAAGGTGCGCAAGGCGAAGGAGGAAATCTTTGGGTAATAAATAAGACCCTCTCCGGTGCTACGCACCACCTCCCCCTTTATGGGGAGGGCATAGAATGGGGATAGCAAGCTGCAAGTGGATTAGGTGACTCATTCCATATATCAATTATCAATTAGCCTGGCTAATTTCACTTCTACAACATGGAACAAAAGTTTATCGTATCGGCCAGTCAGACGGCCGAGGTAATGGGATCGGGCGACATGCCCGTGCTGGCCACTCCTGCCCTGGTGGCCATGATGGAGAATGCGGCCATGATGGCCGTTCGTCCACTTTTGGAGGAGGGCGACACGACCGTGGGTGGCAGCATCAATGTGCAGCACCTCAAGCCTTCGCCCATTGGTGCCGAGGTGGAGGCAACGGCTACACTTGTGCAACACGAAGGACGCAAGTTCGTATTCAGCATCGAAGCCCGTCAAGGTGAGGTGCTGGTGGGTACGGCCGAACATGTGCGTTTTGCTGTTAATCGCCAGCGCTTCCTGAGTAAGTTGCAAGGAGAGTGATGTGACTATTTACGTTGCCAAACTCTTACATAGTCCACCTCATATCGCATCGGGAAGGCATCAGGCTGGATGTGTCCGCCGCTTAGGCCACCGATGGCAAGGTTGAGCAGAATGTACTGGGGAGCGTGGAAGGGATTGTCATGTTCGCCCACCGAACCGTTGATGGTCTTTGACAAATCGATGTCGTTGAGCAGTTCGCCATCCAGATAGATGCGGATGTACTCGGGTGTCCAATCCATGGTCCAAATGTGGAATTTCTCTCCCCATCCCGCATCTTTGTCCAGAAAGTGCTGATAGGGCACTCGCTTGGTGTTCCACACAGCTTGGTAGTGCTGGTCGTTTCCCCATGCCGCATTGGCCAGGATATGGGGCACACCCTGTATATGGTAGAACTCCATGACATCGCACTCTCCGTTCGAGGGCCATTCGCGCTTTGTGCCCAGTGTCCAGATGGCGGGCCACGAACCATCCACGGCAGGAATACGTGCGCGTACTTCCATTACGCCATAGAGGAAAGAGAAACTTTTACGCGTGTTGATGGAGCCCGATGAGTAGTGTGCATAGGGTCTGCGGCTGCGCCAGTCGCCTCCACCGCGTCTACGGTTGCCACGGCCTTCTCCTTGTCCGTTGTGTGGACGATAACCAGGATTGGGAATACTGTCTATGCGTCCCTCCAGCACCAGCAGACCTCTGTCGCGAAAGGCGTTGTCTGCCTGGTACCATTGGTCTTCCTCGTTGCGTACGAAGCCCGTTTCCGATTGCCACTTGGTGTTATCGAACGATCCGGAACCGTCGAATTCATCGTGCCAGATCAGTTTGAACGTATTGGCTTTCATCGCCTCGCCAGCTGGTGTCTGTGTGAGGTAGGGTGTGGCGGTAGGGCTGGTAGTTTGTGCAAAGGACACGTGACATGCTACGAGGGTGCAGCAAATTGTTGATAAGATTCTTTTCATAATCGTTCTATTTTTGTTTTCCCTTAATTCCGCAACATTTTGATTTAAATTAATTTATAAGTTCCTGAGCAACAAAATGTTCTTGCTTGAGGCAAGCGGCAAAGTCGAGCGGCTCAGGATTTTGCCATGTCAGATTTTTCACTTATCTTAGTGTTGCAATTCAAAACAAGCAAAAATCC
>JAZQQO010000049.1:0-33847 GCA_045629085.1 Bacteroidaceae bacterium | reverse complement strand
AAGGATGTTGTTATCACCGGTACCTTCTCTGCCAACTCTTATAAGATTATATATAAGGTAGATGGTCAGGCGTATCAGGAGCTCACTGCGGTTTATGGCACTTCAATCTCCGCTATTGACGAGCCAACCAAGGATGGCTATACCTTCGGTGGTTGGAGCGAGATTCCTGAAACCATGCCCGCAAAGGACGTTGAGATCGTTGGTTCATTTGTAGTGAACCAGTACAGGCTCTCATTTGTGGTTGATGGTGACACATTGAGCACTACCATGGTTGACTACGGCACCGAGCTTAAGGCTATTGATGCCCCTGTTCGTGAGGGTATGACGTTCTCTGGTTGGAGTACCTTGCCAGGGACGATGCCTGCAAAGGACGTAATCATCACCGGTACGTTCTCAGCCAACTCTTATAAGTTGACGTATAAGGTTGACGGCGAGGTTTATGAGGAGTCTCATATAGTTTATGGCTCAACTCTCTCCGCTATTGATGAGCCAACCAAGGAGGGCTACACCTTCAGCGGTTGGAGCGAGATACCTGAAACCATGCCTGCAAGCGATGTTGAGATCGTTGGTTCATTTGTAGTGAACCAGTACAGGCTCTCATTTGTGGTTGATGGTGACACATTGAGCACATCCATGGTTGACTACGGAGAAAAGATAGTTCCGATTGAGACTCCTGCTGTTGAAGGATATTCCTTTGTTGGCTGGAATCCCGAACTTGATGCTACAATGCCAGCTCATGATGTTGCATACGATGCTGTCTACTCTGTCAATACCTATGCCGTAATCTACGTGGTTGGCAATGACACTGTGCATGTTGATTACGTGGAATATGGAGCAGAGATACCAACCTATACCTATGAGCCGGAAGACGAACGCTATGAGTTTCTGGGTTGGACAGGCGATGAGTACACAACGATGCCAGCCAAGGATATAGTATATGTGGCTGATATGGTTGACGGAATAGCCACTGTCGTGCAGGATGATGATATGCCCGTTTATACCCTGAGAGGTGTGAAGGTAGGTGTGTCGTCAGCAATGAAGTCGTTGCCAAGAGGTATCTATGTCGTAGGTGGTAGAAAAGTGATTGTGAAATAGTGGGGCAGCGGACATAGGTCCGTTATGGCATGACAACGCGCCTATAATACAACGGCTCGTGATGGGATACTTAATTATAGTAGTTCCTTACAGCCCCGTTATTTGGCGGTTTTGTATTTGAAAAATCAGCGAAAACGAGCAAAAATGCTTCGATTTCGCTGATTTTTCAAATATATTTTTATGTTGTATCCGATTTTTTACTACCTTTGCAACCGTTAATAATCAAATGCTTAAGAAATGGGCTATGCTAATATCATAGGACGCACAGACGAGATAATAAAGCTCGAACGTCTTTACAATTCTCGCAAGTCAGAATTCATTGCCATTTATGGTCGCCGTCGCGTAGGCAAATCATTCCTTGTGAACGAGGTCTTTGGTAAAAAGATCCTTTTCAAGGCCGTGGGTACTTACGTCAAGGATGGCGACAAAGACTACGAGACCTACCGTCAGTTGCAGTTGGACCATTTCTATGATTCTCTTATTCTTGCAGGGTTGGGGACTGACGAAGCGAAGCCAACATGCTGGCGTGAGGCTTTCCTTCTGCTGCGCAAAGTGTTGCAGAAGAAGCGTGCCAAGCGTAAGGTGATTTTTATCGACGAACTGCCTTGGCTTGCCGGACCGCAATCATCGGAGATGATTTCCGAACTGGGTCATTTCTGGAACTCATGGGCAGACAGTGAGCGCAACATCGTGCTTGTGGTATGCGGCAGTGCAACGAGCTGGATGCTCGACAATGTCATCCATGACTATGGTGGCCTGCACGGACGCTTGACGGAGAAGATGCGCCTTGTGCCTTTCACACTTTTGGAGTGCGAGAAATACTACAAGAAGAATGGGTTCCACCTCTCGCGTTATGAAATATGTGTCAGCTATATGGCCTTGGGCGGTATTCCCTACTATCTTGACAAGCTGCGTACAGACCTCACCATAACGGACAACATTGACAGCATCTTCTTTGCCGACGAGCTCATCCATCAGGAGTTTATGGATGTATATACAGGTCTGTATTCCAGTAAGGAGCGCTATGTGGATATCGTCAAGGCCTTGGGCGGTCAGTTCTACGGAATGACACAAGCCGAGATAAGCAAAGCAACGGGCATCAAGACGGGCGGAACGCTTACAAAGTTGCTTGAGAACCTTCGCGAATCCGGTGTGACAAGGGAATATCCGCGTTATGGCAAGGAGCGTGTCGAGAAGATATACCAGCTCAAGGATTTCTTCTCACTCTTCTACCTCCGTTTCGCATACAAGAAACAGGTAAAGGCCGGCGGATGGAAGGGACTTTTCGGCAGGGGCGAGTACTACAAATGGGCAGGCGATACATTCGAACTGCTATGTATCGAGCACATGGCGCAGATGATGGACGCTTTGCGCCTGCACTCGGTGGATCGCGATTATTGCTACAGTGGCAAGAGTCACGAAGGCAGCGGGGCGCAGATAGACCTTGTCATGGAGAGCAAGGCAGCCAATACGGACTATCTGTGCGAGATGAAATTCTCGGGTTCCCCCTTCAGTATCACGGCCGACTATGAGCAGAATCTGCGAAACAAGATAGAGGTGTTTGCCGATAGTAAGATGCACAAAAGCATGCGCTCCATACAGGTGGTGCTCGTAACCACAATGGGATTGGCACCAGGAATGCACGCCTCTGTCGTGAACCAGTCCATGACGCTTGATGAGTTGTTCTCGTGACTCATCGAAGATACGTCCATGGTGTTAGGGAAAAGTCTTGTTTCTTGCTTGAAGAAGAGATCTGCGGTCATGAAAAATCTGCGTAATCTGCGCAATCTGTGTCAAATCAAATATCGGATGAACCAACTTTTTAAGCCTTTCCTCGTTTCTCCTCGTTTTTCCTCGGTTCCTAATAAGATTGGGGTGTAAGGGTATGACCTGTGCAGCCATGATGCGCGACCGCCTGCTGATGGAGGAGTTCATCCGCCGAGGCATAGACATCACCGAGGTCTGCGACGGTGACCGCCTGTCGTTCAAGCATACGGTGGTGCTCGACAAGTCACGCACAAAACTCTGCATTGAAAATGATGCTTGATGCACACTCGTGCGAGCATCTCTGCTGGTTTTTAATTTCCCGATACAAAGAATTCTCGGGGAATGTTCTTGCCTTTCGGAATAATTATTGTATCTTTGCATTTGATAATGGTTTTTAAAATCGCGGGTATATGAATGTGTCATTTTTGTTGAAGCACTATTTCGAAGGAGCAAACGACGTTTCCATTGATGTCTTTGATGCGCATACGCTGAATGATGTGTATCAGCAGGTTGTAGCCACTTTGACTTCGCATTTCGAGATTGAGGTCAGTGTGTTACAGGCACTTAGCTATTGCTTTTACGAGATACTTGATAATGTGCACATCCATTCTGGCAAACCTTTGGGAACTGCCATCACGCATTTTGATGCAGAGAAGGCCGTTCTTCGTGTTCTTGTGGCAGACGACGGCATGGGTATCCAAAAGTCTTTGTCAGAGAATGAAAAGTTTGCCCATATCACCGAGGCGGAATCTCTGGAAATGTGTCTGCATGACTCTGTGACCGATGGAAAAGGCATGGGATTCGGCCTTTATGCCACCTCGCGCCTTATAGATAATATTGGTATAGCGTTCGTTCTTCATTCTGGCCACCATAAACTCGTTTGCAGAAATGGCAAGACCGAGGTTGTCCAGAATGGTCTGTGGCAAGGAACCATTGTATATATGGAACTTACAACCTCAATGGACATTGACCCGAATGAAGTTGTTGACCATCGTCTTTCACCGATGGCGGAGCGTAGTATCCTCGTTGCTTTGCAGCGCAGGTACTCGAATCGTGGTTAAAAAAGATTCTTTTCAAAATCTCTATTGCACTGGTGCCGTCACTCCAAATATCGGATGAACCAGATTTTTTCTGCCCTTTTCATTAAATTTTTTCCTTCTCGTTACTATATTATATATGTAAGGGAGTTCGTTTTTGCGGATTTGTCGTTTATAGAAGATAAAATTCACGGTATTTTGTCGTTTATATCCGATAAAAACATTAACTTTGCAGTGCATTTGTAATTATTAAACGAGTATTGTGACTAAAGATCTTATAAAAACGCTAATAGCAGAATATCAGAGTTTCGTGTGTCAGGTGGATTACATCCCACGCGAAGCGAACTTCATAGAAGGGCAGAACTATGTGCTCGTGGGGCTTCGTCATGCCGGAAAGTCATACCTTATGTATCAGCGCATTGCAGAACTTATAGCGGCAGGTCATAGTGCAGAGGAGATTCTGTATTTCAATTTCGAGGATGACCGAATTGATTCGCTTGACATGGCAGACCTTGACCTTATAAAGACGTGCTATGAAGAGATGTACGATCATCGTCCGATCTTCTTCCTTGACGAAGTGCAGATTGTAGAGCGATGGGAAAAGTTCGCCCGTCGTCTTGCGGATCAAAAATATCAGGTTTATATTACTGGTAGCAATGCCAAGATGCTGAGCAGTGAGATTGCTACGACTCTTGGGGGGCGCTATATGTTGCAAGAGGTTTACCCTTATTCCTTCACGGAGTTTCTCAAAGCAAAGGGGATAGACGTAACAGCGAAGAATGCGGAATACAAATACCGGAAGGATATTGTAAAACTGAACGAAGAATACTTCAGAAAAGGTGGTTTGCCGGAAACTGTTCAGATGAAGGACAACCGTCAATGGCTGAGCAGTTTGTACCATAAGATATTCTTTGGTGATCTTGTGGCTCGTCATAAGATACGCAACGACTTTGCCCTCCGTGTGATGATTCGCAAGCTTGCAGAGAGTGTGAAACAACCTTTGTCCTATAGTCGCATCGCCTCCATTGTCAGTAGCACAGGCAAAAAGCTCAGTACAGATGCAGCCATCGATTATATTGCCTATATGGACGAGTCGTGGCTCATACTCCCATACGAGAATCTATACGGAAAACTTCAGGATAAGGAGTCTAATCGCAAGTACTATTTCATCGACAATGGCATTCTGAATCTTTTCCTTGTTGATGGAAGTACATCATTACTTGAAAATATCGTTGCCATCAACCTTCGCCGTTATTATGGCGAGGAATGCTATTTCTGGAACAGCAGGAATGCCGAGGTTGATTTCTATCTTCCTGATGAGGGCATAGCCGTCCAGGTATCCTACTCCTTGAGTGATGACGATACAGAGAAACGTGAAGTTGGTGGTCTCCTAAACCTCGCCACTTACCAGGATGTCAACCGCATGCTTGTCATCACCAAGGACGAGGAACGCGCCATCGAGCGTGATGGCCACACCATAGAAGTCATCCCCATCTGGAAGTGGTTGCTGGCCATGAATTAGTCGCTGAGTTACTTAATAAAAATGTATTCTATGAAACCAATTCTTTATTTTGACTTAGACAACACACTTGTGGATTTTCAGACGGGCATCGACCGGATACCTAAGGCCAAGGCTGGTAAGCATCTGGATGAAAAGGGTGAAGTTGCTTGGGACGAGGTGGAAGGCATCTTCGGACTGATGGAACCTATGCCTGGTGCCATAGAGGCCGTGAAGGAACTGAAGGAGGACTTCGAACTCTTTATCCTCTCTACCGCTCCATGGAAGAACCCTTCGGCATGGTCGGACAAGCTGGAGTGGGTGAACAACCACTTTAGCGATATCACTCGTGTCAACGAGAAGGGTGAGACCGTGGGCATCTTCCACAAACGCCTGATACTCACCCACCGCAAGGACCTACTGTTCCGTGGCAATGAGTACCTCATCGACGACCGTCCAAACAATGGTGCCGAGGCATTTGGCGACCACTGGATTAAGTTCGGTCCGGAAGGGAAGAACGTGATCAATCATCTTTCCGAGGAGCAGAAACGCCAGTGCTGGAAGGATGCTGTGGCAGAGTTGAGAAAAAGATGCGGAAAGTAATAATCAAAGGGATATGAGTCAGAAGACTATGATGGGTGAACTGGCAGAGATGTTCGCTCTGTCGCCACTGGACTCGCTGGTGGCAAAGTTCAACGCCACGGTGGGGCGCAAGGGCATGACCTGCGCTGCCATGATGCGCGACCGCCTGCTGATGGAGGAATTCATCCGCCGAGGCATTGACATCACGGAGGTTTGCGACGGTGATCGACTGTCGTTCAAACATACGGTAGTACTGGACGAGTCACGCACAAAACTGTGCCCGTCAAAGATGTAGTGCGTGGAAGGTGTTTGCACTGTGCTTCTATACCGGTTTTGTGCCTAAAATAGAAAAAAACGGAGAAATGTTTGGTCAATTCGAAAAGATGTAGTAATTTTGCGCCGCATTTTGACATAGGCTGCCAAATGCAGAGATATGAAAGGATACGTGCTTAGGCACATTATTTATAATTAATTAATAACTTAAAAAAATGATTGTAGTACCTGTTAAGGAAGGCGAGAACATTGAGAGAGCTTTGAAGAAGTTCAAGCGTAAGTATGAGAAGACTGGTGTCGTAAAGGAACTCCGTAAGCGTCAGCAGTTCGACAAGCCCTCAGTGCTCAAGAGACTCGCAAAAGAGCATGCTGTATACGTACAGAAGTTGCAGAGAGTAGAAGATTAACATTTTTTAGCGAACAATTCTTGGAATTGTCGAAAAAAAGCTCTATTTTCGTTGCCGTAATCAGTATTAAGGCTAAATGGAGGATATAAAAGCTTTCGAAAACTATCTCAGAAATGAGCGTAACTACTCGGAACGTACTATTATCCCCTACCAAAAGGACTTGATAGCGTTCAAGTCGTACATGGAAAGCCTTGAAGGGGCTATTACTTGGCAAACACTCACGGTGGACGTGGTCAGGAACTGGATCATCGCAGAGATGGATCGGGGCTTGAATCCTAAAACCGTGAATCATGGGCTCAGCGCATTGCGCTCCTTCTACAAGTTCCTGCTGATGAGAAAGAGGGTTGAAAAAGACCCTGTCCATAATCTGCAAGGACCGAAGAGGGAAAAGAATCTTCCTTCCTTCGTAAGGGAATCGGACATGAACCGTCTGCTTGACGGAAATTTCTTTCCGGATGACTTCGAAGGGAAAAGAGACAGGCTCATCCTACTCACGTTCTACAGTACCGGTGTCCGTCTATCGGAACTTGTCGGGTTGAACATTGTAGATGTGGATTTCGAACTTGGACAGTTGAAGGTTACTGGAAAGCGCAATAAGCAACGCATCATTCCTTTTGGAAAGGAGATGAACGATGCATTGGAGGAGTACATCTCCTTGCGCAATTCTCTATCCAAAATGTCGGAAGATGAGAAAGCCTTGTTTGTCGAGCCATCGACCGGGAAACGTATCAACAAAACGAAGGTCGGTGCGAGAGTTAAGGAGTATTTGTCGCTTGTCACAACAGTGAAGCGCCGCTCCCCACATACCCTGAGGCATAGCTTTGCTACCTCAATGCTCAATCATAATGCTGACTTACAATCTGTGAAGGAATTGTTGGGGCATGAGAGTCTGTCGACGACAGAAATTTATACCCACACCACATTAGAGGAATTAAAACAGATGTATAACCAAGCCCATCCAAGGGCGTAAAAAAGCAACGATTATGGAGATTAAAATTCAGGCAATTCATTTCGAGGCAACAGAGAAACTGCAGGATTTTATCCAGAAGAAAGTCTCGAAACTAGAAAGGTTCAGTGACGAAATAAGAAAGGTAGAGGTGTCGTTGAAGGTCGTTAAGCCTGAGACTGCTATGAATAAGGAAACTGCTATCGTGCTAATGGTACCTGGTAGCGAGTTGAGAGCGGACAAGGTTTGCGACACATTTGAAGAAGGAATAGACGAATGTTGTGATATTTTGGCTCGACAGTTGTCAAAATACAAAGAAAAGCAGAAAAATCGCTAAAAATCTTCAAAAAAGTTTTGGTGATTAAAAAAATATGCCTAATTTTGCAGTCGATTTCGCATCGTAATGCGGTTTCGACTGCAAAATGAAGCAAAAAAGGGTAGATACCAGAGTGGCCAAATGGGGCAGACTGTAAATCTGCTGGCTTACGCCTTCGGTGGTTCGAATCCATCTCTACCCACGAAGACGACGAAATCAATAAATGTTGCGGAAGTAGCTCAGTCGATAGTGCACTAGCCTTCCAAGCTGGGGGTCGCGGGTTTGAGCCCCGTCTTCCGCTCCAAAATTGAAATTGTGTTGCTGCTTTAGCTCAGTGGTAGAGCGCATCCTTGGTAAGGATGAGGTCCCGAGTTCAACTCTCGGAAGCAGCTCACTCAGTGAGGAGGAGTCCAAAAGGACATTTGCGAGAAATAATCATTTATAATTATTAATAATTGAAAAGCTATGGCTAAAGAAAAATTTGAGAGAACCAAACCTCATGTAAACATTGGTACTATTGGTCACGTTGACCACGGTAAGACTACTCTGACCGCTGCCATCACTACCGTTTTGGCAAAGGCTGGTCTTTCTGAGGTTAAGTCATTCGACCAGATCGATAACGCTCCCGAGGAGAAGGAGCGTGGTATTACCATCAACACCGCTCACGTTGAGTATGAGACTGCTAACCGTCACTACGCTCATGTGGACTGCCCTGGACACGCCGACTATGTAAAGAACATGGTTACTGGTGCTGCTCAGATGGATGGTGCTATCATCGTAGTTGCTGCTACTGATGGTCCTATGCCTCAGACTCGTGAGCACATCCTGCTCGCTCGTCAGGTAAACGTTCCCCGTCTGGTTGTATTCCTGAACAAGTGTGATATGGTTGACGACGAGGAGATGCTTGAGCTCGTTGAGATGGAGATGCAGGAGCTTCTCGCTCAGTATGAGTTCGAGGATGAGACTCCTATCATCCGTGGTTCTGCTCTTGGTGCACTGAATGGTGTTGCTGAGTGGGAGGACAAGGTAATGGAGCTGATGAACGCTTGCGACACCTGGATTCAGGAGCCCGTTCGCGCTGTCGATAAGCCCTTCTTGATGCCCGTTGAGGACGTATTCTCAATCACCGGTCGTGGTACCGTTGCTACTGGTCGTATCGAGACTGGTGTTGTTAAGGTTGGTGATGAGGTTCAGATCCTGGGTCTCGGTGAGGATAAGAAGTCAGTTATCACTGGTGTTGAGATGTTCCGCAAGCTCCTCGATCAGGGTGAGGCTGGTGACAACGTAGGTCTGTTGCTCCGTGGTATCGACAAGCAGGAGGTTAAGCGTGGTATGGTTATTACCCATCCCGGTGCTATCACTCCTCACTCAGGCTTCAAGGCTTCAATCTACGTATTGAAGAAGGAAGAGGGTGGTCGTCATACTCCCTTCGGTAACAAGTATCGTCCTCAGTTCTATCTCCGCACCATGGACTGTACCGGTGAGATCTCTCTTCCCGAGGGTATCGAGATGGTAATGCCTGGTGATAATGTTGAGATCACTGTTAACTTGATCTACAAGGTGGCTCTGAACGTAGGTTTGCGTTTCGCTATCCGTGAGGGTGGTCGTACCGTAGGTTCAGGTCAGATTACCGAGGTATTCGACTAATCTTTAGAATACACAATATAGTTGAGAGTTTAAACTGAGTTTTTACTCTCAACTTTTCTACGGGAATAGCTCAGTTGGTAGAGCACTGGTCTCCAAAACCAGGTGTCGGGAGTTCGAGCCTCTCTTCCCGTGCCAAAAAGTAAATATTATGAAGAAAATTATCAACTATTGTAAGGCTTCATACGAAGAACTTGTGCATAAGACCTCTTGGCCTTCACGCAAGGAGCTCATGAACAGTGCGGTCGTCGTTTTAATTGCTTCCCTTTGTATCGCAGTGGTCATCTTCGCTATTGATTCCGTTTTCGATAACGGTATGCAGTTCATCTACGGCCTGGCTAAATAATAATTTGTGAGAGGTATGGCTGAAACTGAAATGAAATGGTACGTTATGCGTGCCATTAGTGGAAAGGAAGGCAAAGTAAAGGAGTATATTGATGCTCTCCTCGCTCAGAAGGGTGAGTTGAGTAAGCATGTAGCTCAAGTACTTATCCCCACAGAAAAAGTAGTCACCGTTAAGAACGGAAAGCGTACTGTTAAGGAAAAGAATTTCCTCCCAGGCTATGTTTTGGTAGAGACCGATATGTCTGGTGAGACTCAAGGCGTTTTGCGTAATACACCGAACGTGTTGGGCTTCCTCTCTGACGTAAAGGCTGGTTCCAAGCCTATGCCACTTCGTCCCAATGAGATCAGCAGATTGTTGGGTACTGTTGACCAGATTCTCGAAATTCCTGAAGAGGTTAACATTCCATTCTCAGTGGGTGAGAGCATTAAGGTTACTGAAGGTCCCTTCAGTGGATTCGATGCTATTATCGAGGAAGTCAACAGCGAGAAGAAAAAGCTCAAGGTTATGGTCAAGATTTTCGGAAGAAAGACTCCTCTGGAGCTTGGCTTTATGCAAGTTGAAAAGCAGTAAGACAAGTTACATGTCTTAATATCTG
The DNA here is from genome assembly GCA_045629085.1 of Bacteroidaceae bacterium. Classification (GTDB taxonomy): domain Bacteria; phylum Bacteroidota; class Bacteroidia; order Bacteroidales; family Bacteroidaceae; genus Physcousia. The sequence goes on along the minus strand of JAZQQO010000049.1, from coordinate 23,341 downwards.
CTTTTTTAATCAATTAAATAAAAGTACAAAAAAATGGCTAAAGAAGTTGCTGGATTAATCAAATTACAGATTAAAGGAGGCGCTGCAAATCCATCACCCCCAGTAGGTCCTGCTTTGGGTTCTAAGGGTATCAACATCATGGATTTCTGTAAGGCATTCAACGCCAGAACACAGGACAAGGCCGGTAAGGTTCTTCCTGTTGTCATCACTTATTACTCGGACAAGAGCTACGATTTCATCGTTAAGACTCCCCCCGTTGCAATTCAGTTGATGGAAGCAGCAAAAATCAAGGGTGGTTCGCCCGAACCCAACCGTAAGAAGGTGGCAGCTATCACCTGGGATCAGGTTCGTGCTATCGCTGAGGACAAAATGCCCGATTTGAACTGTTTTACTGTTGAGGCTGCAATGTCTTTGGTTGCAGGTACTGCAAGAAGTATGGGTATCACTGTAAATGGAGAATTCCCTGGTAAATAATTAAAAAACTTCAATTAAGATGAGTAAACTGACAAAAAATCAGAAGTTGGTCGCTGGCAAGATTGAAGCAGGGAAGGCTTACACCTTGAAGGAGGCTTCTGAACTGGTAAAGGAGATTACCACTACCAAGTTCGACGCTTCTGTCGATATTGACGTTCGTTTGGGTGTAGATCCTCGTAAGGCTAACCAGATGGTTCGTGGTGTTGTATCACTGCCCAATGGTACTGGTAAGGTTACACGAGTTCTCTGTCTTTGTACTCCCGATGCTGAGACTGCAGCTAAAGAGGCAGGCGCTGACTATGTAGGTCTCGATGAGTATATCGAGAAGATTAAGGGTGGTTGGACTGACATCGATGTCATCATCACTATGCCCGCTATTATGGGTAAGATTGGTGCTCTGGGTCGTATCCTCGGTCCCCGTGGCTTGATGCCTAACCCCAAGAGTGGTACTGTAACTCCCGATGTGGCTAAGGCTATTCGCGAGGTAAAGCAGGGTAAGATCGACTTCAAGGTTGACAAGACCGGTATCGTTCACACTTCAATTGGTAAGGTAAGCTTTACTCCTGAGATGATCGCTCAGAACGCTAAGGAGTTCATTGCAACCATTATCAAACTGAAGCCTGCAGCATCAAAGGGTACCTATGTTAAGAGTATTTATCTTTCAAGTACAATGAGCGCTGGTATCAAGATTGATCCCAAGGCTGTTGAGGAAATTTAAAAAAGTAGACAATCATGAGAAAGGAAGATAAAGCATTAGTAATTGCACAACTGAGTGACCTGTTGAAGCAGTATCCTCATTTCTACTTGGTAGATGTTGAGGGTATGAACGCGGCTCAGACAAGCGATATGCGTCGCAAGTGCTTCCAGAACGACCTGAAGATGGTTGTTGTGAAGAACAGCTTGCTGCAGAAGAGCTTTGAGGCTAGCGAGATCAACTACGAGCCCATGTATGAGGTTTTGAAGGGTACCACAGCTCTTATCTTGACTGAGGTAGCTAACAAGCCCGCTAAGCTGATTAAGGAGTTCAACTCAAAGAAGCTTGAGAAGCCTGCTTTGAAGGCTGCCTATGCTGAGGAGAACATCTACGTAGGCGCTGATCAGCTCAACACACTCCTTGCCCTCAAGAGCAAGAACGAACTTATTGCAGATGTTATTGCAGCATTGGAGTCTCCGATTATGAACGTCTTGAACGCTTTGGAGAATCGCGAAGCTGCTGCAGAGACTGCTGCTGAGTAATCAAATAATCAAGTAATAACATTTAATACATTTTAAAGATATGGCTGATATTAAGGCTATTGCTGAGCAGCTCGTTGCGCTGACAGTACAGGAGGTTATCGACCTCAAGAACGAACTTAAAGAGACTTATGGTATTGAGCCCGCTGCTGCTGCTGTAGTTGTTGCTGCAGGTGGTGAGGGTGGTGCTGCTGCTGAGGAGAAGACTGACTTCGATGTTGTCCTCAAGAGCGCAGGTGCTGCTAAGCTCCAGGTTGTAAAGGCTGTTAAGGAGGCTTGTGGTGTTGGTCTGAAGGAGGCTAAGGAGCTCGTTGATGGTGCTCCCAGCGTACTGAAGGAGGCTATGCCTAAGGCTGACGCTGAGGCTCTGAAGAAGACCCTCGAGGAGGCTGGTGCTGAGATCGAGTTGAAGTAATTCGATACTCCAAAGATCAAATATGGTAAAGGATCCTCTGGTAGAGGGTTCTTTACCTTTTTGCGTCTGTGCGCGTACGCGTATATATATAAAGGTTACAAAAGACCTTTGTCATAAGTCCCGCCATCCCCATAAAGGACATTGATTTCCGAGTATTCTTCTTGGATTTGTCCTATTTCACTTGAAACTGAATATATTTATCAACCACAATATATGGCTTCAAATTTAATCAACAACAGAGTTAATTTCACCTCCGTGAAGAGCCCGATGCCTTATCCGGATTTTCTCGAGGTGCAGCTGAAGTCTTTCAAGGACTTCCTTCAGTTGGACACTCCTCCTGAGCTGAGAAAGAATGATGGCCTGTACAAGGTGTTCTCTGAGAACTTCCCCATTCAGGACACTCGTAACAATTTCACCTTGGAGTTTTTGGATTACTACATTGATCCGCCTCGCTACAGCATCGAGGAATGTCTGGAACGCGGTTTGACCTATAGTGTTCCTTTGAAGGCTAAGCTGAAATTGTACTGTACGGATCCTGATCATGAGGATTTTGCAACTGTCATCCAGGACGTTTTCCTTGGTCCTATTCCTTACATGACGGAGAATGGTACGTTCATCATCAATGGTGCTGAGCGTGTCGTTGTGTCTCAGTTGCATCGTTCTCCTGGCGTGTTCTTCGGTAGTAGCATCCATGCTAATGGTACTCAGCTTTATTCTGCTCGTATCATTCCCTTCAAGGGTAGCTGGATTGAGTTTGCATCAGACATCAACAATGTGATGTATGCATACATCGACCGTAAGAAGAAATTACCTGTAACTACTCTGTTGCGTGCTATCGGTTTTGAGAATGACCGTGATATTCTTGAGATCTTTAATCTCGCCGAGGACGTTGAGGTTAACGAGGAGAATCTGAAGAAGTATGTTGGCTGCACTTTGGCTGCTCGTGTATTGAAGACATGGACAGAGGACTTCGTAGATGAGGATACTGGTGAAGTTGTAAGTATCGAGCGTAACGAGGTTGTACTTGACCGTGAGACCGAATTGACCGAAGACAATATTGAAATCATTCTCAGTAGTGGTGTTAGCAGCATCCTCGTACATAAAGCTGACGCTAATAGCTCTGACTATAGCATCATCTTCAATACTCTTCAGAAAGATACTTCTAACTCTGAGGTAGAGGCTATTAACTATATTTATCGTCAGTTGCGTAACGCAGAGCCTGCTGATGAGGCAAGTGCACGTGAGGTTATCCTCAATTTGTTCTTCAGCGAAAAGCGTTATGACCTCGGTGAGGTCGGTCGCTATCGTTTGAACCGTAAGTTGAACCTTACTACCGATCCTGCAACTCGTGTCCTGACTAAGGAGGATATCATTGAGATTATCAAGTATCTCATTGAGTTGGTTAACAGTAAGGCTAATGTCGATGATATCGACCACTTGTCTAACCGTCGTGTTCGTACCGTTGGTGAGCAGTTGAGTAATCAGTTTGCTATTGGTTTGGCACGTATGACCCGCACCATTCGCGAGCGTATGAACGTGCGTGACAATGAGGTGTTTACTCCTACTGAGTTGATCAATGCCAAGACCATTTCAAGCGTAGTGAACAGCTTCTTTGGTACTAATGCATTGAGCCAGTTCATGGATCAGACCAACCCCTTGGCAGAGGTTACTCACAAGCGTCGTCTTTCAGCCCTTGGTCCTGGTGGTCTGTCACGTGAACGTGCAGGTTTCGAGGTTCGAGACGTACACTATACTCACTATGGTCGTCTTTGTCCTATCGAGTCACCTGAAGGTCCTAACATCGGTTTGATTAGCTCACTCTGTGTGTTCGCTAAGATCAACGGTTTAGGATTCATCGAGACTCCCTACCGTGTCGTAGAGGATGGTAAGGTTGACTTGAGCGACAATGGTATCCGCTACTTGACTGCAGAGGAAGAGGAGAAGCAGATCATAGGTCAGGGTAATGCTCCTCTGAATGATGATGGTACCTTCATCCGCACAAAGGTTAAGTGCCGTCAGGATGACGATTATCCTGTTGTTCCTCCCACAGAGGTTAATCTGATGGACGTTGCTCCTCAGCAGATTGCTTCTATCGCTGCATCTTTGATTCCCTTCTTGGAGCATGACGATGCTCACCGTGCATTGATGGGATCAAACATGATGCGCCAGGCAGTTCCCTTGATGCGCACTGAGGCTCCTGTTGTAGGTACTGGTATTGAGAAGCAGGTTTGCGAGGATAGCCGTACCATGATCACTGCCGAGGGTGCAGGTGTGGTAGAATATGTAGATGCTACTACTATACGTATATTATATGATCGCACGGAAGAGGAGGAGTTCGTAAGCTTCGAGCCTGCCTTGAAGGAGTATCGTATTCCTAAGTTCCGTCGTACCAACCAGAACATGACCATTGACCTTCGTCCTATCTGCGAGAAGGGACAGCGTGTACAGGCTGGTGATATTCTTACCGAGGGTTATTCAACTCAGAACGGTGAGTTGGCTTTGGGTAAGAACCTCTTGGTTGCTTACATGCCTTGGAAGGGTTACAACTACGAGGATGCTATCGTGCTTAACGAGCGCATCGTACGTGAGGACATCCTTACCAGTGTACATGTTGAGGAGTTCTCTCTGGATGTGCGTGAGACCAAGCGTGGTGTGGAGGAGTTGACCTCTGATATTCCTAACGTCAGCGAGGAGGCTACCAAGGATTTGGATGAGAATGGCATCATCCGTGTGGGTGCTCGTGTAGAGCCCGGTGATATCATGATCGGTAAGATTACTCCTAAGGGTGAGAGCGATCCTTCTCCCGAAGAGAAGTTGCTCCGTGCCATCTTCGGTGACAAGGCTGGTGATGTGAAGGATGCATCTTTGAAGGCATCTCCCTCACTGAGTGGTGTCATCATCGATAAGAAGCTGTTCTCAAAGGTTATCAAGACTCGTGCTTCCAAGATTCAGGACAAGCCCCGTCTGGCTGCTATCAACGAGGAGTTCAACAGCAAGGTGGCAGACTTGAAGGATATTCTGATCGACAAGCTGCTTGAACTGACCAAGGGCAAGAAGTCTGCAGGTATCAAGGACTACCAGGATGATGAGCTCATCGCTAAGGGTGCCAAGATTACCGCTAAGGAGTTGGGCAGCTTCGACTTTACCGCTGTACAGCTGAGTGGTTGGACAGAGGATGAGCACACCAACAAACTGATCTCAACCCTTATCATCAACTACCTGAAGAAGTATAAGTTGCTTGATGCTGAGACTAAGCGTAAGGTATATGCCTTGAACGTAGGTGATGAGTTGCCCAACGGTATCATCCAGATGGCTAAGGTCTACATTGCTAAGAAGCGTAAGATCGGTGTCGGTGATAAGTTGGCTGGTCGCCATGGTAACAAGGGTATTGTCAGCAAGGTGGTTCGTCAGGAGGATATGCCTTTCCTCGCAGACGGTACTCCTGTCGACATCGTATTGAATCCTCTGGGTGTGCCTTCACGTATGAACATCGGTCAGATCTTCGAGGCCGTATTAGGTGCTGCAGGTCGCAAGTTGGGTGTCAACTTCGCTACTCCCATCTTTGATGGTGCTACGCTGGAAGACCTCTGCGAGTGGACTGACAAGGCTGGTCTGCCCCGCTACTGTTCAACGCAGTTGTATGATGGTGCTACCGGTGAGCCCTTCGACCAGTTGGCTACCGTAGGTATCGCTTATATGCTGAAGCTCGGTCACATGGTTGAGGACAAGATGCATGCTCGTAGCATTGGTCCGTACTCACTCATTACCCAGCAGCCTCTTGGTGGTAAGGCACAGTTCGGTGGTCAGCGTTTCGGAGAGATGGAGGTTTGGGCTATCGAGGCATTCGGTGCAAGCCACGTGCTGCAGGAGATCCTGACCATTAAGTCTGATGACGTGACTGGCCGTAGCAAGGCTTACGAGGCCATCGTCAAGGGCGAGGCTATGCCTACTCCCAATATTCCTGAGTCACTCAACGTGTTGCTGCACGAACTTCGCGGTTTGGGCTTAAGCATCACACTCGACTAAATTCTAAATTAGGAAATATTTATGGCTTTTAAGAAAGATAATAAGGTAAGAAATAACTTTACCAAAATAACCGTTGGATTGGCCTCTCCCGAGGAAATCCTTGAGAACTCACACGGTGAGGTGTTGAAGCCTGAGACTATCAACTACCGCACATACAAGCCCGAGCGTGATGGTCTTTTCTGCGAGCGCATCTTCGGTCCTACCAAGGACTATGAGTGCCATTGCGGTAAGTATAAGAGAATCCGCTATAAGGGCATTACCTGTGACCGTTGTGGTGTTGAGGTGACAGAGAAGAAAGTTCGTCGTGAGCGTAGCGGTCACATCGACCTCGTTGTACCCGTGGCTCATATTTGGTATTTCCGTTCACTTCCCAATAAGATCGGTTACCTCTTGGGTCTTCCTACCAAGAAGCTTGATTCTATCATTTACTACGAGCGCTACGTGGTAATCCAGCCCGGTGTGCTTGAGAATGAGGTATTTGACTTCCAGGAGACTCCTCTTGCTCAGAACGATGTATTGAGCGAGGACGAGTACATGCAGGTAATGGATCGTCTGGCAGCAGTGTCAAAGGATAACCAGTTCCTGGACGATACCGATCCTAAGAAGTTCATTGCCAAGATGGGTGCTGAGGCCATCTATGACCTCTTGACCCGTATTGACCTCGATAGTTTGTCTTACCAGTTGCGCGATGCTGCCAATAGTGACACCGCTCAGCAGCGTAAGAATGAGGCATTGAAGCGCCTGCAGGTTGTAGAGTCATTCCGCGCCAGCCGTGGTCGCAACAAGCCTGAGTGGATGATTATGAAGGTTCTTCCTGTCATTCCTCCCGAGTTGCGTCCCCTCGTGCCTTTGGATGGTGGTCGTTTCGCTACCAGTGACCTCAATGACCTCTATCGTCGTGTTATCATCCGTAACAACCGTTTGAAGCGACTCATCGAGATCAAGGCTCCCGAAGTCATCCTTCGTAATGAGAAGCGTATGCTGCAGGAGTCTGTGGATAGCCTCTTTGATAACTCTCGCAAGAGCAGCGCAGTTAAGACTGAGAGCAACCGCCCCTTGAAGTCACTCTCTGACTCACTGAAGGGTAAGCAGGGCCGTTTCCGTCAGAACTTGTTGGGTAAGCGTGTTGACTACTCTGCACGTTCCGTTATCGTTGTCGGTCCCGAGTTGAAGATGGGTGAGTGCGGTCTGCCCAAGCTGATGGCAGCCGAGCTCTACAAGCCGCTCATCATCCGTAAGCTTATCGAGCGCGGTATGGTGAAGACCGTCAAGAGCGCTAAGAAGATCGTTGATCGCAAGGATCCCGTTATCTGGGATATCCTCGAACACGTGATGAAGGGCCATCCTGTCATGCTGAACCGTGCACCAACTCTGCACCGTCTCGGTATCCAGGCTTTCCAGCCCAAGATGATCGAGGGTAAGGCTATTCAGTTGCATCCTCTGGCATGTACCGCCTTCAACGCCGACTTCGACGGTGACCAGATGGCTGTTCACTTGCCTTTGAGCAATGAGGCAATCCTCGAGGCTCAGTTGCTGATGCTTCAGAGCCACAATATTCTGAACCCTGCCAATGGTGCACCTATTACCGTGCCCTCTCAGGATATGGTGCTCGGTCTGTACTACATCACCAAGCTTCGTCCCGGTGCAAAGGGTTCTGGCTTGACATTCTACGGAACCGAGGAGGCCATCATCGCTTACAACGAGAAGCGCGTTGATATCCACGCTCCGGTTAAGGTTATCGTTGACGACAAGATGGAAGACGGCTCTATCGGTCATCGTATGGTAGAGACCAGTGTCGGTCGCGTCATCGTTAACGAGATAGTTCCTACCGAGGTAGGTTACTTCAATGATGTCATTTCTAAGAAGACCCTGCGTAACATCATTACCGACGTTATCAAGGTAACTGGTGTAGCTCGTGCCTGCGAGTTCCTCGACGGTATCAAGAACCTCGGCTACAAGATGGCATACGAAGGTGGTCTTTCATTCAACTTGGGTGATATCATCATTCCTAAGGAGAAGGAAGAACTCGTACGCAAGGGTAACGAGGAAGTTGAACGCATCGCCGGTGACTATGGTATGGGTTTCATTACCGACAAGGAGCGTTACAACCAGGTTATCGATACCTGGACACACGTTAATAACGACCTCTCAGACATCCTGATGAAGACAATGCGTGAGGCCGACCAGGGCTTCAACGCCGTATACATGATGCTTGACTCAGGTGCTCGTGGTAGCGCCGGTCAGATTAGCCAGTTGTCTGGTATGCGTGGTTTGATGGCCAAGCCCCAGAAGGCAGGTGCCGAGGCACAGATTATTGAGAACCCCATTCTTTCTAACTTTAAGGAGGGTATGAGCGTGTTGGAGTACTTCATCTCTACTCACGGTGCACGTAAGGGTCTTGCCGATACCGCTTTGAAGACTGCCGATGCAGGTTACCTGACTCGTCGTCTTGTTGACGTCAGCCATGACGTGATCATCAACGAGGAGGATTGTGGTACACTGCGTGGTCTCGTTTGCACCGCTCTCAAGAATGGTGATGAGGTCATCAGTTCACTCTATGAGCGTATCTTGGGTCGTGTGTCTGTACATGATGTCATCCATCCCACAACCGGTAAGCTCATTGTGGCTTCGGGTGAGGAGATTACAGAGGATAAGGCACAGGAGATCGAGGATAGCCCCATCGAGACTGTTGAGATTCGAAGCGTGCTCACTTGCGAAAGCAAGAAGGGCGTCTGCATGAAGTGCTACGGTCGCAACTTGGCTTCAAGCCGCATGGTTCAGAAGGGTGAGGCTGTCGGTGTCATCGCAGCACAGTCTATCGGTGAGCCCGGTACTCAGTTGACACTTCGTACGTTCCATGCCGGTGGTGTGGCTGGTAACGCAGCCGCTAACGCCATGATCAAGGCCAAGTACAACGCACGCCTTGAGTTCGACGAACTTCGTACCGTTGACGCTGTTGACGAGGAAGGCGTAGCAGCTCAGGTTGTTGTTGGTCGTCTGGCTGAGGTCCGCTTCGTGGATGTCAATACTGGCATTGTCCTCTTCGCTCAGAATGTTCCCTATGGTTCGTCTCTGTACAAGAAGCCCGGTGACGTGGTAGAGAAGGGTGAACTCGTTGCTAAGTGGGATCCCTTCAACGCTGTAATCGTGACCGAGTCTGCCGGTAAGGTAGTCTTTGAGAACGTAATCGAAGGTGTAACCTTCCGTGCCGATGTCGATGAGACAACCGGTCTTCGTGAACTCATCATCATCGAGTCTCGTGATAAGACCAAAGTGCCTACGGCAAGTGTTCTCGATGAGAATGGTGAAGTTCTTCGTACCTATAACTTCCCCATCGGTGGTCATATCTCAGTAGAGGATGAGCAGATTGTGAAGGCTGGTGACGTTCTCGTCAAGATACCTCGTGCTCAGGGTTCTGCAGGTGATATTACCGGTGGTCTGCCTCGTGTTACCGAGTTGTTCGAGGCTCGCAACCCCAGCAACCCCGCTGTTGTTGCCGAGATCGATGGCGAGATCACCATGGGTAAGCTCAAGCGTGGTAACCGTGAGATCGTCATTACTTCTAAGGTGGGCGATGTTCGCAAGTACCTCGTTCCCCTGTCAAAGCAGATCCTCGTTCAGGAAGGCGACTACGTACGTGCCGGTACTCCCCTGTCCGACGGTGCCATCACTCCTGCCGACATCCTTGCCATCAAGGGTCCCACCGCAGTTCAGGAGTACATCGTTAACGAGGTTCAGGACGTATACCGTCTGCAGGGTGTGAAGATCAACGACAAGCACTTTGAGGTTATTGTACGTCAGATGATGCGTAAGGTTCAGATCAACGAGCCCGGCGATACCAACTTCCTCGAGCAGCAGATTGTTGACAAGCTCGACTTCGCAGAGGAGAACGACCGTATCTGGGGTAAGAAGTATGTCGTAGACGCTGGTGACAGCGAGAACATGCAGAAGGGGCAGATCGTTACCGCTCGTAAGTTGCGTGACGAGAACTCTATGCTGAAGCGTCGTGACCTCCGTACCGTTCAGGTGCGTGATGCCGTACCCGCTACTTCTACTCAGATTCTACAGGGTATCACCCGTGCCGCTCTCCAGACCAGCAGCTTCATGTCAGCTGCATCATTCCAGGAGACCACCAAGGTGCTCAACGAGGCAGCTATCAACTGCAAGAGCGACCGTCTCGAGGGTATGAAGGAGAACGTGATTTGCGGTCACCTGATTCCCGCTGGTACCGGTCTTCGCGAGTTCGAGAAGATTGTAGTAGGTAGCAAGGAGGACTACGATCGCGTGCTGGCAAACCGCAAGAGCATCCTCGAGTACGCTGACGACGATTTGGATTAATCATCCTCGACACTTGGATTAACTAACAATCCTATAATATAATACGGGAGCAGAAGGCAAGTCTTTCTGCTCCCGTTGTTCGTTTTATCGTGTATTGCGGTCTTTTAACGTACAAAATTTCCTGTTTCCTTCTTTTTTTCGTATCTTTGCGGACGTTTTTAGGTAATGTTTTTTACAGACAAAATAGTTAGGTTTGAAACGCTCGGTTATTATATTCATCGTGGCATTGCTCTCGACGCTGCAGGCTGCTGCACAGCTTGTGCAGGGTGTGGTGACGGATGCAACAACACGCGAGCCTCTTCCTGGAGTCCATATTTATTATAAGGGCGATAAGAATCTTGTCGTACAGTCCAATACGGATGGTCGCTACAAGATACCTTTTCGTAAGGGGCAACTCATCTTCTCTATGATGGGTTTCGATACGAATATAGTCAAGGTGTCTGCTTCACAGAAACTAAATGTCCAGTTAAAAGAAAGTACCAGTTCTTTAAAGGAAGTTGAGGTCAGTACTCAGCGTAAAAAGTACGAACGCAAGGACAACCCTGCAGTTCTTCTTATGCAGAAGGTCATTGAAGCCAAGCGAATGAGCGACCTTCGTCAGCAGGATTTTTATAGTTACACGAAGTACGAAAAGATGACGACTGCTCTCAATGAGTTTACGCCCAAGGTTTTTGAGGATGAGCACTTCAAGCGTCTTCCTTTCCTGAAAGACCATGTGGAGATTTGTCCTGAGACAGGAAAACTCATCCTTCCCCTTATTGTGGAGGAGAAGGTTAGCCATGTCATCTACCGTAAGAGTACAGATACAGAGAAGTCCATCGTGGTAGGACAGCGCAACGAAGGCATTAACGACCTGATAAACACCGGTGATATTGCTACCGCATTGTTAAAGGATGTCTTCACTGATATTGATATTTATAAGAACGATGTCCGCCTTTTCCAGTTCCCCTTCGTTAGTCCCATTTCTTCCACCAATGCCATCCGTTTTTATCGCTATTATTTAGGAGATACCGTGATGGTGGAAAAAGACAAGTGCATACAGGTGGATTTCACTCCCAACAATCCTCAGGACTTCGGATTCTCTGGTTCATTGTGGATTATGGGCGACAGCACCTATCGCGTCAAGCGTGCCCATTTAGGTATTCCCACCCGTTCCGATGTCAACTTCGTGGATCATCTCGACATTATCCAAGACTTCCTGCCTCTGCCTTCGGGTGAGCAAGTGTTGTCTGATAGTAAGATGATTGTACAGTTAAAGCTAACTAACTGGATACAGAAAGGTCAAGTGGAACGTACGGTCAGATACAGCGGTTTCGATTTTTCTCCCATCCCCGACCACAGCTTTAAGTTCTCTGGCAATACGAAGGTGGAGAGTTCTGCCCAGATGCGTGATGAACTTTTTTGGGAAGAGCATCGTCCAACCCCTCTCACCACGAGTGAAGGCAAGATGGGCACCTTCATGCAGCGTATTCAGAATATTAAGGGTTTCAAGGAGGTGCTTTGGGTAGCCAAGGCCTTTATAGAGAATTTTGTCGAGACGAGTGTCGACCCGAAGCATCCGTCCAAGGTGGATATCGGTCCTGTCAACACCACGTTTACGAATAACTTTGTCGAAGGATTCAAACTGCGTGCCAGTGCACAGACCACTGCCAATCTTAATAAGCATTGGTTTGCCAAAGGCTATTTCGGATATGGTTTCGGTGACCATCGGTGGAAGGGCATGGGCGAATTGACCTATTCCATCAATCCTAAGGACTATCTGCCGCGCGAATTCCCCAAAAACAATATCTCTGCCCAGTTCTTCTATGATGTGATTGCTCCCAGCGACCGTTTCATTCAAACGGACAAGGACAACGTGTTCGCCTCTCTCAAGTGGACTCGCGTGGATCACATGTCCTACGTTCAGCGCTTCCAACTGCAGTATGATCGTGAGTGGGAGAATGGCATGCACCTTACTACGACGTTGCGTCGTGAGCGGGCAGAAGGAGCCGGCGAACTCTTCTTCCAGCCGTTGCATGTACAGACAACGGACATCGGACCACTGGCAAGTAACATGCCAGAGATGGACTATCAGGGCAATCACCGTTACCTCACCACCACCGACCTCTCCGTAGGCTTTGAATATCAACCCAATGCCTCTTGGACCAACACCAAGCAGCGCCGTCTCAAGACCAACCATGACACGCCCGTGATGGGCATTTCTCATACGATGGGTTTCAAGGGACTCTTTGGAGGCGAGTACGACTACCATCTAACGGAACTGGCCTTTTACAAACGCTTTTGGCTTCGCACCTGGGGCCGTTTCGACGTAAATATCAAGGCACAATCTCAATGGAACAAGGTACCTTTTCCATTGCTGTGCTTTCCAGTGGCCAACCTCAGCTACATCAAGGAGGATAATACTTTCAACCTCATCGACAACATGGAGTTTATCACTGACCGTAATGCAACTATCCTGCTGCAGTGGGACTTGAACGGAAAACTCTTTAATCGCATTCCGTTGCTTAAAAACCTTAAGTGGCGAGAGTGCTTTGGATGCCACATGTATTGGGGCTATCTCACCGACAAGAATAATCCCTTCCTTCAGCGCAATGCAGCGGACTCTCGTCTATTCTATTTCCCTGGACATTTCAATGCGGATGGAACATTCGACTATAATTCCCAACTTTTGGAGGCCAAGCGTCCATACGTTGAACTTGTGGCCGGCATTCACAATATTTTCAAGCTCTTGCATGTTGAGTACATCCATCGTATCAACTATCTGAAGGAGGGTACGCAGAAATGGGGCATCCGCTTCATGTTCAGGGCATCATTTTAATTTAAAGTTCATAATTCAAAGTTCATGATTTCATGTTGAAGATTCATAAACAGACCACGTTGCACGACGGAAAAGTTCCATTCCTGCCTGCTTTCATCGGTACGGGATTTGGAGCTGGCTACTGGCCTTGGGGACCGGGTACAGCAGGAGCTTTGGTTGCCCTGCTCATCTGGTTCGGCTTGGCACAGTTGTTATTTCCGCTGATGTTGCAGGCGTTGACCGTAGTGCTTTGTATCGTGTTCTATTATGCGGGCGTGTGGGCAGCCAATCGTCTTGAACCCTGTTGGGGAGAGGATCCTTCACGTGTGGTTGTCGACGAGATGGTTGGCACTTGGATTGCCCTTTTGGCAGCTCCCGCAGGTCATCTGTACTATGGCATTGCCGCCTTTGTGTTGTTCCGCTTCTTCGATATATTCAAGCCTTTTGGTGTGCGTCACATGGAACGTATGGGACATGGCACAGGTGTCATGATGGATGATGTCCTGGCCGGCATGTATGCTTTCTTCGTCCTATATATCTTCCGGCAAGTCGTTTATCCCGTTATTCTTCCCATATTTTGGGGGATGGCTGTTGCAGACTTCAATTCACTTTAAAATCTATAGCCGTGCGTTTCGTTAAAGCTCTTCTATCAGCACAGTTTGCCACGTTGGTGGATTTTATAACCACCGTGCTTCTCAGCTCCGTATTTGGGGTCTATTATGTCGTGGGGACTGCCTTGGGAGCCTTTGCAGGAGGCGTGACGAACTGTATCCTCAACTACCACTGGGTCTTTCCTGGCTCTGATGGCAAGAAGCGTTTCATTGCCCTCCGCTATTTCCTGGTATGGGCTGTCAGCATCTTGCTCAACACCTATGGCACCTATCTGCTCACCGAGTTGTTGCGCGGACGCCAGTGGGTAAACACCCTCCTCGGTACGCACAGTGACCAAGTGTACATCTTCTCCAAGATTGTTGTGGCCGTATTGGTGGCTGTTCTTTGGAACTATCAGATGCAGCGAGTGTTTGTTTATAAGAAAAGAAAGATATGAATTACAGAGATTTCCTTCAGAAAGTCATTTACTGGGTTATCAATCCTATTGTGAAAGGTATGATCAAGGTTGGCATCACGCCCAACATCATCACCTTCCTCGGATTGGTGTTCAACGTGGCTGCTGCTGCCTTGCTTGTCTATGGTGGTGTGGAATGTCCCGGTCAACTCTGTTATGTGGGGTGGGCTGGTGGCATCATCCTCTTTGCTGGACTGTTTGATATGATGGACGGCCGTGTGGCTCGTGTTGGTGGTATGTCCTCTACCTTTGGGGCGTTGTTCGACTCCGTGCTCGACCGCTACAGCGAACTCGTCACCCTCTTTGGCTTCTTCTACTGGCTCATCCTTTCAGGTTATCTTTGGGGTAGCATTCTCACCTTCGTGGCTCTCATTGGCAGCATTATGGTTAGCTATGTACGTGCACGTGCTGAGGGACTCAATATTGAGTGCAAGGTGGGTCTCATGCAGCGTCCTGAACGTGTGGTCGTTACTGCGTTGGGTGCCATCGCTGCTCCTTTGTTCAATTCGCCCGCTTTTGACGGTACGCTCATTTTTGTCTATGCCATGGGCCTTGTTGCTTTCTTGGCCAACCTTACGGCCTTCTGGCGTATCTGGCATTGCTATAAAGCGTTAAGAATTAATAATTAAGAATTTACAGTTAACAATTAATAATTGTGCATTGTGCATTATGAATTATGAATTGAAAAAAGAGCTTCCTACACGACGCGAGGTGCTGATTAGCATTGCAGCGTGGGCGTGCTACTACACCTTTACAGGGTTGGTGATGGGACTTCGTCCTGAGCATTTTGTGTTCAGTGGCATGTTCATCGTACTCTTCTTCGCTTCGCGTTACACCCGTAAGTTGGCTATGTGTATGTTGCCATTCGTCATCTTTGCGTTCTCCTACGATGTGATGCGCCTTTACCCCAACTACATGGTTAATCCTATTGACATTGAGGATATTTACGAAGCCGAAAAGTCGATGTTCGGTATCACCGTTGATGGGCAACTCATGACCTTAAATGAATATTTTAATGTACATAATTGGCCTGTGGTGGATTTCTTCGCAGGTTTCTTCTATCTTTGTTGGGTACCAGCTCCTATCGCCTTTGGCCTTTACCTTTTCTTTAGTGGCAAGCGCGGTCTCTTCCTTCGTTTTGCATGGGGTTTTCTTCTCATCAATTTTGTTGGTTTTGTAGGCTATTACCTTCATCCGGCAGCTGCGCCTTGGTACATTGCAGAATATGGCACAACCCCTATCCTCGATACTCCTGGCAATGTGGCAGGGCTCATCCGTTTTGACCACTTGCTTGGCATAGAACTCTTTCAGGGCATGTATGGTCGTAATGCCAATGTCTTTGCAGCCGTACCCTCCCTCCACAGTACCTATTGCCTTTGTGCCTTCCTCTTTGCCGTCATAGGTCGTCAACGTTGGTTCATCACGCTGCCATTAGGCATTATCTCCTTGGGTATCTGCTTCACTGCAGTCTATACGAGCCACCATTACCTCATCGACGTGCTTCTTGGAGTTGGGCTTGGCGTAGCTGTCGTTTTGTTGTGGCAGTACGTCATCCTGCGTATCCCGCCGATTAAACGACTCTATGAAGCCTACACGGCTTACGTGAGCTGATTCGTTTCAATCTTCATTTTTCAACCTTCATTTTTCAATTTTCAACCTTCAATATGAAAAAGATCTGCTCTCGCACCTATCTCTTGCCCTTCGTGCTCATCACCTGCTTGTTTTTCCTGTGGGGCTTTGCGCGTGCCATTCTCGATGTGCTCAATAAGCACTTTCAGGACACGCTCAATGTTGATATTACGGAGTCGGCATGGATACAAGTTGTCACTTTTATGGGCTATTTCCTGATGGCCGTGCCAGCGGGCATGTTCATTTCACGTTTTGGCTATCGTCGTGGTGTTGTCTTTGGTCTCAGTCTTTTTGCTGCGGGAGCCTTTCTTTTTGTGCCTTGTTCGCAAGTTGGTACGTTTGATGGGTTTCTTCTCTGCCTTTTCATCATCGCTTGTGGTCTCGCTTTCTTGGAGACTTCGGCTAATCCCTACGTGACGTTGTTGGGATCACCCGCCACCGCCACCTCGCGCCTCAATCTCTCGCAGTCCTTCAATGGTATGGGTAGTTTTCTTGCTCCCCTTGTTGTGGGGCGCTTTCTCTTTGATGACCAGGCTAATGGTCAGGATGCCGACATCTCTTTCCCTTATCTTGTGATGGGTGTTGTCGTAGTAGTCATAGCACTCATCTTCTCCTTTGTAAAGTTGCCTGATAATAGTCCGCAAGACGCAGCCGATAATACTTTGGAGAAGGAATCCTTTGGCCATAGCTTCCGTGCCTTGATGCGTAACCCCTTGTTTCTGCTGGGACTTTCTGCTCTTCTTTGTTATGAGATAGCAGAGATCAGCATCAACAGCTATTTCGTCAACTATACCACAAATATGGGATGGATCAGTGCTTCCACGGCAAGCTACATTCTCTCGCTGGCTCTTGTCGTCTTCATGGTGGGACGTTTCTTAGGTTCTGCCCTGATGCTTGTCATGCGTGCCGAACGTATGCTGCTCATCTGTGCTTCGGGCAGTGTGCTCTGTATGGCATGTTTGCTTGTGTTTGGCAATATGGGAGGTTCTGCTGGTGCTCCTGCTTGGGTGGGGACGATTTCCTTAGTGTTCCTTGTCCTAAACTATCTTTTTGAGAGCATCATGTTCCCCACCATCTTCTCGATAGCGTTGAAGGGCATAGGCAATCACACCAAGACGGCGTCCTCGTTGCTGATGATGACGCCCGTGGGTGGCTGTGGATTCTTTCTGGTGGCATGGATGGCCAAGCAGGGCGCGCCAACGATGCCCTTTGTCATTCCCCTTGCAGCCTTTCTTGTGGTGTGGATATTTGCCAAGATGCGTCTTAAGCATTAATTTTTCAAGTGGGCAGGTATGCGCTCGTTGGCCTCTTGCTCCGTCTTGCTGAAGGGGCCCGATGCTTCGAGTTTGAGTGTCGATACGGCTGCGGCAAAATGTGCTGCTTCGCTTACCGAGGCACCTTGTACACGCTTATAGACGTACCCCATGACGTAGGTGTCGCCGCAACCTGTGGCATCCACCACGTTGAGTGGTTCGTAGGCCGGTATGTCGTGGAATTGTCCGTCGGCATAGATGACGCTGCCAAACGATCCTAACGTAAGCAATACCTCCTTCACGCCCCATTCTGCCAGTTGCAGGCATCCCTCGTGCATGTCCTTCTTGCCAGTCAGAACCTCTATCTCGTATTCGTTGACCTTCAGTATGTCAATGTGCTTCAGTGCCTCTCGTTTGTCTTTCCAATCCACGGCATAGACCTGCTCGTCACGCACCTCGCGCAGATAGCCTTGGGCATCGACAACGAGAGTGCCGCGTGTTGACAGGTATTTGATCACGTCGAGTGGGAAGTCGTCGGCCAGCAGTGTGCCCAGTACGATATATTTGGCCTTGACGTCCTGCAGGCTTTCTGTGGTGAAAGGGTCTGCCTTGGCTCTGACACGCTGGTGTCGTTTGTTCGTGTTCTCTTCGTAGATGTTCTCGAAGTACACCGTCTTGTGGCTTGGAATGACCTTCACGTCGATACCGGCATCACGCATGTCATTCACCGCCTGCATGTCTTCCTCTGCCAACGATGCGATGAGTGAGTATTTCAACTCTTTGTTGTCGAGGTGGTTGATGCCGTGTGAAAAGTAGAATGTCGCGCCTCCCGGCATGTATACTTCAGACTTGGGAGTGACGATTCTGTCTCTCGTGATGTGTCCGATACAGATGATATCTTGTTCCATTTCTTTGTCTTGGTTTCGTGACGTTTCAGCGTGCTTTTTGCTCAAAACGATTACAAAGTTACAAAATTATGGCGTCTTTCTGCTAAAAAAGACTAAAAAAGGATAAACTGTGAGCCAATCGGAACAAAAATGTGTAACTTTGCACAACGAAAATAGAAGTTTAACCATTTTGTTAAAAGAAAAAGTTATGAAAAAGATTGTACTAAGTGTAATGGCCGTTGTTGCCATTTCGTTCGTGTCATGTGGTGGTAAGCAGGGTGAGACTCCTGCACAGGAGGATTCGCTCCAGGCTCCCGTTGAGCAGGTTGTCGAGGATGCAGCTGTGGAGGCTACTCCCGAGGGCGTAGAGGCTGCTGAGGTTGCTGTGGAGGCTACCGAGGCTGCTGCTGCCGATGCCACTACCGCTGCCACCGTTGTTGAGGAGGCAAAGGCTGAAGGCAAGGAGGTTGTAGAGAATGCCAAGGCTGCTGGTAAGGAAGTTGTAGAGAATGCCAAGGCTACCGGTAAGGCTGCCGTTGAGGCTGGCAAGGCCGCAGTGGAGAATGCCAAGGCTGCTGGTCAAGCTGCTGTAGAGAATGCCAAGGCTGCAGGCAAGGCTGCTGTCAATGGTGCTATCAATGAGGCTGGTGCCAAGGCTAACGAACTGCTTAACAAGGCAATCAAGCAGTAATTCTCTTTCTGCAAGTTAAAACATTGAGCAGGGCCTCGTCATCCCGACGAAGCCCTGCTCTCTTTTCGTACTTAAAACAACCAACAAAGTCTTGTTAAGGTCTTTTCCCTTTTTTTTATGTAATTAGTTATAAGCCATTTCACCATGCTCGTAGATGTCGAGACCATCCTCCTCGATGCGAGCCTCCACGCGCAGACCTGCAGTATGCTTGATGGTGAGGAATATAATCATGCCGCATACGAACGCAAATACTGCCACGGCCACTGCACCGAGCGTCTGTACACCCAGGCTGCACTCTACACCGTCGACGGCAGGATCGCAGAACACGCCCGTCAGGACAGTACCTACGAGACCACCCACACCGTGTACTGACACAGCACCTACGGGGTCATCAATCTTGCAAACCTTATCCAGTACGTTAACCGAGATACACATCACAAGTGAGGTGATGAGGCCGATGACGAAGCTGGCCCATATCTCTACGCAATCGCAACCAGCCGTGATGCCTACGAGGCCGGCCAACACACCGTTGCACACCATGGAGAGTGAGGGCTTGCCGTCGATCACCCAAGTATATACGAGAGCTGTGATACCACCCACGGCAGCTGCCATGTTCGTTGTCACGAAGACGTGGCTCATTGAGGCTGCGTTGTCATAACCTGTTGCAGCTACGGTCGAGCAGGGGTTGAAGCCGAACCATCCCACCCAGAGGCAGAACACGCCCAATGCACACAGTGTTAGGCTATGGCCGGGGATAGCGCGTGATTCCTTGTTTTTGCCGTACTTGCCGATACGGGGACCCAGTACCATGGCGCCAGCCAAAGCCATCGCACCACCGCACAGGTGTACTACCGTCGAACCGGCAAAGTCGTGGAATCCCATCTCACTCAGCCAACCGCCTCCCCAGCTCCAGTGACCCTCAATGGGGTAGATGATGGCACTGATCAGTACGCTGAATATTAGGTACATCGAGAACTTGGTGCGCTCAGCCATCGCACCACTCACGATGGTGGCAGCCGTAGCACAAAACACGGTTTGGAAGATGAACGTACACTCGGCGGGCACGTTGCTGTCCTCACCGATATAGAAGAAGCCTTCCCATCCGAACCATGCCGTACCAGCACCGTACATGATGCTGAAACCTAATACCCAGTACAGCACCGTACCTGCCATGAAGTCGCAGAAGTTTTTCATCAGGATGTTGGCCGAGTTCTTGGCGCGTGTCATGCCTGCCTCCACCAGTGCGAAGCCCGGCTGCATCCAGAACACCAGCATGGCGCCCAGCAGCACCCACATCGTGTCCAGTCCATTCACAAAGTCTTTTGATTCCTCCACTACGGGAGCTATAGTATCTAATGGTAACATAATTACATGCGGACCCTCTCCGGCGCTTTGCGCCACCTCCCCCTCTATGGGGAGGAAAGTTACGTACAGTACTCTAAAGAGGGATTTTTTTGATGTTGATAAAATTGGTTCTTGTTCCCATTCTCATCCTCCCCATAGAGGGGGAGGTGCCCCTTTAAGGGCGGAGAGGGTCTTTGTCTTTACTTCTTATCTCTCAATACCTCGTCGCCGTGCATGTTCGAGCGGATGCTCCAGCAGTCGATTACTTCGCTTAGGAAGATGCGGCCGTCGCCTACCTCGCCGGTGTGTGCCACCTTCATGATCGTTTCGATGGTCTTCTCCACGCACACGTCGCGGCACACGATGCTCAGCGATACGCGCTCGATGACGTCTGTACTATAGTTCACGCCACGGTAGATGCGCTCCTGTCGGGTGTGTCCTACGCCATGCACGTCGTGATACTCAAACCAGTCTATCTCGCCAGCGAGGAGTGCTTCCTTCACCTCCTCAAACTTGGTCTTTCGGATAATAGCTTCAATCTTTTTCATAATACATCTCTTTTTTGCTTATTTACCAATCTCCACTCCGAATCCCATGAAGAAATACAGGTCCTTGCTGCTGGGGTTAGCCACCACCTGTGCGTAGACGGGTAGGGTGACGCGCTTCAGTTCAAAGCCGTATTCTGCCTTTAGGGCTATCTGGTTGATATGGAATCCACTGGAGATGTCGCTTGCATAATAACTCGTGCCGTAGGGCACCGCGCCCAGCGTGGCCGTCCAGTCCAACTTAGCCAACTTGAAGGGAGCATCCAACTGCAAGTATGAGCTGTAGGCACGCTTGCCCTTACTGTTCACGCCATCCTGGCCAGCAAAGTTCGTAAACCAGTTCACGCTCAGGAAACCGAAGTCGTAACCCACGTTAGCCTCGAAGGTGTGTGCGCTCTCGCCCAGATCGCCGTATTTGAAGAATGGGTGGTCGTTGTTGAAGAGGTAGTAGTCCGTCACACCGATGTGGAAACCCTTCGTTTCGTATGCCAGCGTCACATCAATCTCCTCGTCCGTTCCGTTCTGGGTCGGGCTGATGGCGAAGCTTCCCCATGCGCCGAGACTCAGTCCCTTCCAACTCAGTGTGGCAGCAGGCTGCACGCTCACGCCGCCATTTTTCTGTCCACGCCAGATGTAGCTGCTCACCACGTCTGTGCCGATCGTAGCTTCCACCTTGTCCTGTCCTCTCATCGGCAGTGCAGCCATCATGATGGCCATCGCTGCAATCATCTTTCTGCCTGTTCTTTTCATTGTTTTCTTTCTTTTTGTTACTAATACCTTATTTATAATATACGAACGCGTTCTAAATCTGCTGCAAAGTTACAAAACTTCCACAAGATACGGTTGTTTGCTTACAAAAAGTTTTAAAAATATTTCTTTGATATAACAAAATGTAAGCGTACAAAGTTTATTTACTTACATTTCGTTATCAAATAGTAACAAAAGAGTGATGATTTAATACTTCATGTTCGGTGGCACTTCCCTTTTGCTGTCTTTTTGTTGTTATTCTTGCATATTCCGGAGAAAAGTGTTACCTTTGCGGCCGATTATGAACAACCTGAAGAAAGATTTTAAGGAACGTGACGTGATAGACTTCAAGACCGAGCGAGTAGGCAAGGTCTTTCGTCGCATGTTTCTTCCCATGCTGGTCAGCATGGTCAGCATGGTCGTGCTCAATATCACCGATGGGGCTTTTGTTGGTCACGGTGTCGGCAGCGATGCCCTTGCTGCTGTCAACATTGTGGCTCCCCTCTACATGCTCATGTCGGGCCTTGGGCTTATGTTCGGTATCGGTGGAAGCGTGGTGGCCAGCATCCATTTCAGTAAGAACAACGAAAAGGCAGCCAACATCAACCTCACGCAGTCGCTGTTAGGTGGTGTGACGCTCAGTCTCCTGTTAGGTGTGGTGATACTGACCTTTCCCGAGGCCACATGCCGCCTCTTTGGATGTAGCGAACAACTCGTCCCGCTTGCCTGTAGCTACCTCAAGTGGGTTGCCATCCTCTTGCCTTTTAATGCAATAGGGCATATAGGCACATTCATGATACGTCTTGACGGATCGCCCCGCTATGCCATGCTTCTCAACATGGGCATGGCTCTCAGTAACATTGTGCTTGACTATGTCAACATCTTCCTCTTAGATTGGGGACTCGAGGGTGCAGGTATTGCTACTTGCTTTAGTTTTACGGTCGGCAATATCCCCGTTCTCTACTACCTCCTGCGCCGTTCTCAGCGTGTGCATCTCTATCGCCTTCGCCTTACGGGCAAGAGTTTCCTGCTCTCGCTCCGCAACATAGGCTATCAGATGTACGTTGGCTTCTCCGGACTTCTGGGCGAAGCCGCCATGGCTTGCATGATGGTGGTCGGCAACTTCATGTTCATGCGCTATCTCGGCGAAGATGGTGTCGCCGCCTTCTCCGTGGGTTGCTACTGCCTGCCTATCGTCTTCATGCTCGGCAATGCCGTGGTGCAGAGCATACAGCCTGTCCTGAGCTTTGCCCATGGCGTGGGCGATGTCGATCGCATAGCCGATGGTCGCCGCCTCTCCCTGCTCATGTCCTGTGCCTTCGGTCTTGTGGGCAGCCTTGGCATGGTGCTCTGTGCGCCGCTTGTCTCTGCCACCTTCCTTGACACCTCGTGTGCAGCCTATGACCTTTGCGTCCATGGCCTGCCGCTCTACAGTTCGGCCTTTTTCTTCATTGCCGTCAACATCGTTTGTGTTGGCTACCTGCAGAGCATCGAGCGTGCCACCCATGCCACGCTCTACACCATCCTGCGTGGCTTTATCCTCGTCATTCCCTCCTTCCTGCTCATGCCTCAGTGGTTTGGCGTCGATGGTCTGTGGATAGCCCTCCCCGTGGCTGAGGGGCTTACGTTGCTCCTCGCTATTGTAATAAAGAAAAGTTAGATGTTTTAACGTCACCCTTCTTTGTGATATTTTTTTTGCCAAAAAAAGGTTCAAGGGTTCCGATTTATGTGGGTTAAATAGTTGGAAATTAGTTCGATGTGTCCGTCGAACCCTGCGTCGAACCCCACTTTAGGGTTCGACAGGGTTCGACCTGGGCTTTGTGGTGAAGTGGAAAACAGAACGGGCTACCTGCGTCGGACCCTGTCGAACCAAGTCGGAGGCCAAGCGGTCTTAGG
>JAZQQO010000048.1:0-135872 GCA_045629085.1 Bacteroidaceae bacterium | reverse complement strand
CCAGAATGCATATTTGTTCCAATTTGAAATTGGATACAAAGGTACGCATTTCAAATGTGGGACATGCTTTTCAGAACCTACTTTATTGTGCATAAGAAAGATAACTATGGTAATTAACAAACTTTAAGAGACACTAGTGATCAATTGTCAATTTTCAATTGTCAATTCCCTGCATGAAATGCAGGCTTGTTCCACAGTATGCATTTGGGGTAGATCTCCGGAATGGGGTCGACCACGGTGAGGCGGAGGTTCTGCTGGCGGTCTTTCTCGAAGTCGGGACGCATCTTCTTGAAGTCTCTCCTACCCCGCCATACGGCTTTGAACGAACCCCAGTTGCCCTTGAGCAGAAAGAACACACTGGCAAGGGCATCAAGCCAGCGGCGACGCCACATCACGCGCTTTAGTTCGCGCTCCGAAAGGTTCTTGTAGAGCAGCAAGAGATTGTTGCGGAAGTTGAGGTATGTCTTGCGGGGATTCTCTTTGGGCAGCGTGCCGCCTCCCACGTGGTAGACAACGCTCTCAGGGATGCACACGATGCCACGGCCACGAGCTCGCAGGCGCCAGCATAGGTCTATCTCCTCCTGATGGGCAAAGAAACGGCCATCAAGACCACCTGCCTCCCAATAGTCCTTCGAGCGAATCATCAAAGCGGCTCCACTGGCCCACAGCACGGGCGCTATGGTGTCGTACTGCCCCTCGTCCTTCTCTATCTTTCCCTGCACGCGTCCACGGCAGAAGGGATAACCGAGCCAGTCGATGTAACCGCCACAGGCACCGGCATACTCCAGCATCTGCTTGTCCCACTGACAACGCAGTTTGGGTTGGCAGGCAGCCACTTCGGGATGGGCATCCAGATACGCAAGCATCGGCTCGAGCCAACCCTCGGTCACCTCCACATCGCTGTTCAGCAGCAGGTAGTATTCGGGCTTCTCCCTTCCTTCTGCCCCGAGTGCCTTGTCGAGGGCAGCAAGTCCCTGGTTGTAGCCTTCGGCAAAACCATAGTTCTTGTCGAGCACGATGCGCCTCACCTCGGGCATCTCGCGTTCCAGCCAAGCCAACGAGTCATCGGTAGAGGCATTGTCGGCCACCACCACTTCCGCCTCGGGCGAGCACTTCACCACCCCCGGCAGGAAGCGCTTCATCATATCCACACCATTCCAGTTCAATATGACGACTGCAACAACGGAAGGACCCTCTCCGTCACTTCGTGACACCTCCCCCATTACTTTTGTCCCGTTGGCAAAAGTGGGGAGGGATTGGTTACATTTGGATGCTTGTATACCCTTAGTTGGCATCATTGGCGTTGGTCTTTGTGTCGTTATTTTCTTATTCTCTTATTTCTTATTCGCTTTCTGCTTGCCGTCCCCAATATAATCCCTCCCCTTTATGGGGGAGGTGCCCCTTTAGGGGCGGAGAGGGTCGGCCATCAGTGCATCACCCTTCTCATTCCAGTCACCCAAACGGAGCATTACGGTGGTATTGTCCAACGACTGCACCGCAGCAGGATCGACATGCAGTTCCACACGCACATAGTTATCCGTGAAACCATGCATCACACCCTTCCGCTTGCTATGCTCCAGAAGCACGGGGCGAACGGCTTGTTGCTCCTTATATATATTATAGAAGGTACGGAACTTCTCGTCCGACACCTGCAGGAGGACGTTGCTGCGGCGATGCTTCTCCTCAGGATCTACCGTATGGGGTATCTTGAGGGCCATCGTGCCGGGGCGCTCGCTGTAACTGAACACGTGCAGCTGACTGATGGGCAACGAACGGAGGAAGGCTACTGTCTCGTCAAAGAGCGCTTCCGTCTCGCCACGTGTACCCACGATGACATCCACACCAATGAAGGCATCGGGCATCAGCTGCTTGATGCGCTCCACCTTGTGACGGAAGAGAGCCGTGTCGTAACGGCGGTGCATCAACTTGAGCACTTCATCGCTACCACTCTGCAAGGGGATGTGGAAGTGCGGCATGAAGGCACGGCTCTGGGCACAGAACTCGATGATCTCGTCCGTGAGCAGGTTGGGTTCGATACTGCTGATGCGGTAACGCTCTATGCCCTCCACCTCGTCCAGCGCCTTGATGAGCGAGAGAAAATCCTCGCCAGTCGACTTGCCGAAATCGCCAATATTCACACCCGTGATGACAATCTCCTTGCCACCCTTGGCAGCGGCTTCGCGTGCCTGCTCCACAATCGAGGCAATGCTGCCATTGCGGCTGCGGCCACGGGCAATGGGGATGGTGCAATAGGTGCAATAATAGTTGCAGCCATCCTGCACCTTTAAGAAATAGCGCGTGCGGTTGCCGCACGAGCACGAGGGCATGAAACTACGTATCTGTGCCGTGGGTGTAGTGTGATGGGTCGACACGCCCTGTGCCGTTTCATCGTCCACTCCACATGTGGTGCCATCCGCCTGCATATCGGCATCACGCTGGCGAAGGATTTCGAGCACACGCGTTACGAGTTGCCCCTTCTCCTCTGCACCCAACACCAAGTCCACCCCCTCAATGCTTGCCACCTGCACGGGTTTCAACTGAGCATAGCATCCCGTCACCACCATCAAAGCACCCGGATTCTGACGAACGAGCTTATGAATGGCCTGACGGCACTTGTGATCAGCCACCTCAGTCACACTACAGGTATTCACGATGCAGACATCCGCCGTCTCATCTTTCCCTGCAGTCATCACGCCAGCATCACAGAGTTGCTGTTCCATCGTGGATGTCTCAGCAAAATTCAGCTTGCAGCCTAACGTGAAATAGGTGGCTTTCCAGTTTGATTTGTTTTCCATATTTCTACTTTATGATGCAAAGTTACAAATTCGAGAGTGAAAAACAAAATTTAAGTCTCACTTTAGCACTTCCACTCCAAATTTGGCTCATTTTACTTGATATAAAACAAGATTTCTAACTTTTTTTGCATTTTTCGAAAAAAAAAGTCCACAAAAGATACAACATATCGAAAAAGTGCGTACCTTTGCAGCGGTTTTAGAAAATACTATCGTTTTACAAATTTAAAAGCAAAAAAAAATGAAAAAGATTGCATTTGTTTTCGTAGCTGCCATCGCTGCTTCTGTAGCAGTAAGTTTCTCTTCTTGCAAGAAGGGTGAGGCTCAGGACACCACCGCTGTAGACACCACTGCTACTGAGGTTGTTGAGGAGCCCGCTTGCTGTGACAGCACCGCTTGCTGCGACAGCACCGCTACTGACAGCGTTGAGGCTGTTGAGGTTGCTCCCGAGGCATAATCAGCTCGAAAGCTCTAAAAAAGTAAAACGAGGACTCCCTAAAAAGAGCCCTCTTTTTTTGTGCCTTATCCCAAACGCCTTTCCAAGTACATACTTATCTGGGTAAACAAACAGAGCCGCCATCCGAAAGGATGACGGCTCTCATGCTATATAGATAGCCTTACAAATTTAAAGTTCTCTACTTTTTACAAGTGAAGATTACTCTGCTGCAGCCTCTTCTGCTGCGGGAGCAGCCTCAACGGGAGCGTCCTCAGCAACAACGGTGAAGGGGACCTCAACGCTAACCTCCTTGTGCAGACGAACAACTGCAGTGTAGTCACCAACAGCCTTCACGTCAGCTACCTTGATGAGCTTGCGATCTACCTCGAAACCAAGCTTTGCCAACTCGTCAGAGATCTGCAAAGCGTTAACGCTACCATAGATAGTACCTGAAGCACTAACCTTAGTAACGATGGTCAGCTTAACAGCACCCAGAGCAGCAGCCTTCTCTTCAGCAGCAGCCTTGATCTTAGCCAGCTTCACAGCCTGCTGACGCAGGTTCTCTGCCAACATCTTACGAGCAGAGGGAGAAGCGATAACGGCCTTGCCAGTGGGGATAAGATAGTTGCGGCCATAGCCACTCTTCACATTCACGATATCGTTCTTGTAACCCAAGCCGATAACATCTTCTTTCAGAATCAATTCCATATCTTGTCCTCCTCTTTTATTATTTCATCAAATCAGTTACGAAGGGCAGCAGAGCCAAGTGACGAGCACGCTTAACGGCCTGAGCCACACGACGCTGATACTTCAGTGAAGTACCGGTGATGCGACGGGGAAGAATCTTGCCCTGCTCGTTCAGGAACTTCTTCAGGAATTCAGGATCCTTGTAATCGATGTACTTGATACCGCTCTTCTTGAAACGGCAGTACTTCTTCTTCTTGGTATCGATCGCGGGAGCGGTCAGATAACGGATTTCAGATGTTTGCTGTGCCATGTCTTATGCCTCCTTTTTCTTGTTACGACGCTTCTCAGCATACTGAGCTGCGTACTTCTCGTTCTTGATAGTGATGTAGCGGATAACACGCTCGTCACGACGGTAATTAACCTCCAAAGTCTTAATGACTGTGGGCTCTGCCTTGAACTCAATCAGGACATAGAATCCCGTGCTCTTCTTCTCGATGGGATAAGCCAGCTTCTTCAAGCCCCAGAGTTCCTCATTGATGAGCTCAGCACCATTCTTGGTGAGGATACCCTTGAACTTTTCAACCGCTTCCTTCATCTGATCATCAGACAAAACGGGAGTCAAAATGAAAACGGTTTCGTATTGATTCATAATACGTAAAATTGGTTAAAAAAATTAATATTTTTGCTTAAAGCGGTGCAAAGGTACTGCTTTTTCGTGAAATAGCCAAGGTTTTTCCAAAGTTTTTGCCTATCTTTGCCTTCCATAAAGGGATATGGCGCCTAATAATTACAAAAACGTCACCCAAAAACACCCAAAAACAAGAAATTAATGGATCAGATTAAATACGACATGAGGATCATCTATGCCATACTCGGCAGCAGGATATCCTATCAACTCAACAACCGCTTCAAGCACAACTTCGACATCTATGACGTCAACCTGAATCCTGACATGTGGATGGTGCTCATGACACTCTGGGAGAAAGATGGACTTACGCAGCAGGAATTGTGCAACGTCACCCTAAAGGACCGCCCTACCATGTCGCGCCTCATCGACTCGATGGTCAAAATGGACTTGGTAGTTCGCCGAGACACGGAAGAGGACCAGAGGGCAAAAAGGATCTGGTTGACGAATTACGGCAAGCGTATCGAGGGCAAAGCACGATTTGTAGGAAACAAGACTTTGAAGGAAGCCCTGCGTGGACTCTCGCAAGAGGAACTGAACACTTGCCAGGAAACTTTGCGCATTATTTTTAATAATAGTAAGCTGTAATACGCATTTTTTAGCCTCCATCGTCACTTTTTCGCCAAAAAGTTTCGCTACATGGAGAATATTTTGTTAATTTGTATTTGAAAAGTAGTAATTCATTAAAAACACATTATAATTATGACAAAGTATTTAGGCGTTGCAATGATTGTTTTGGGTACAATCATGCTTGTAATCAGCTACCTCACAAAAACCCTCGTTGATTGGAATCCGTATCAGCTCCTCTCAATGATCATAATCATCGCAGGTGTAGGCCTTCACATCTACTTCCAGAAGAAAGCATAAGGCTACGAGGTGAAAGAAAAAAGCGCCGTTCAGCATTCGCTGAGCGGCGTTTCTTTTTCGATTCATTTGGATGCCACCTTCCGGAATTAGGCATCCTCTCCATTGATGTCATTGGGAATGATAAGGCGGTAGCCCTTTCCATGTACATTGTTAATCTCGATAGATGGATCGTCCTTGAGCAACTTGCGCAACTTGGTGATGTAGACATCCATTGAGCGGGCATTGAAATAGTTGTCGTCAATCCAGATCGTCTTGAGAGCCAATTCACGCTGCAGCACATCGTTTGCATGCTTGCAGAGCAAGGTCAGCAACTCACATTCCTTGGTCGTGAGCTTGGTCTTCTGCTCGCCACGAACCAGCAACTGATGCTGTGTATCGAAAAGGAACTCACCCAACTTGTAGGTAGAAAGATCCTTGGTCTTCTTGCCATGTACACGACGCAGGATAGCTTCCATACGGAACACCAACTCGTCCATCGAGAAGGGTTTGGTGATATAGTCATCAGCACCAATACGGAAGCCCTCGAAGATATCCTCCTTCAGATTCTTGGCCGTAAGGAACACGATGGGCACTTCTGGATTCAGCACACGAATCTCCTGTGCCAACTGAAAACCATCCTTGCGAGGCATCATCACATCCAGCACGCACAAGTCATAGTGCGTCTTGCAGAAAGCACGGTATCCGGCCTCGCCATCCAAACACAAATCGGCATCATAGTTCTTTGCCTGAAGATAATCTCTGAGCAACATGCCCAGGCTCTCATCGTCCTCGCACAAAAGGATTCTCTGCTTGTCTTCCATAATCATTACTATTTTAAGATTATTACTATTCAGTTATTATTCAATTTTCAATCTTCTATTTTCAATTTTCAATTTTCAATTTATCAGTCTTTCACCGTCGGCAGCGTGATCACGAACTTCGTGCCCTGCCCGTATTCGCTCTCGGCCTTAATCTTGCCATAATGCAAGCCTATGATGGTATGTACGTAAGCCAATCCAAGACCGAATCCTTTCACATTATGCTGATTGCCAGTATGTACGCGGTAAAAGCGTTCGAAGATGTGTGAGAGGTCTCCCTTCTGAATTCCGACTCCATTGTCTTCGATAGAAATCACCAGATTATCACCTACATTCTCGGTATGCACAACAAGATGCAAGTCTACGTCGGGGTTGGCATATTTCACTGCATTGTCCAACAGATTGAAGAACACGTTCGTAAGATGCATCTCATCACCATAAATAAACGGATCATACGCCTCTATCTTTGTTTCCACCGAACCGCCATTCTGCTTGATGCGCAACTGGAAAGTGTTCAGTACCGACTCCAACATGCCATTGGCATCCAACTCCTCTTCCTTCAGACGAATGTTGTCGTGATCGAAAAGCGACATCTGCAACACCTTCTCCACCTGGAATCGCAACCTTCGGGTTTCGTTGGAGATAATCCCCGCCAGATTCTCGTACATACGTTCCGTCTTAGTCACCGACTTGTCATTGAGCATCTGTGCTGCCAACGAGATACTGGCAAGGGGGGTCTTGAACTCGTGCGTCATATTGTTCACGAAGTCGTTCTTCATTTCGCTCACCTTCTTCTGTCTTGCCAACTGCCACACCGTGTAGCAGAAGATAATCAAGAGCAGGAAGGTAAATCCCATCATGGGAGTCATCGTCTTGGCCACACCCCAGATATATTCGTCCATCGTGGGAAAATGAACCTGCACCACACCCATCTTGTTGGAAGGGTCGTTACGGAACAACGTCTGCGTATAGGTGTAGTCTGCACCCGTGGAATCATAGTCGCTGCAACGGAACACCTCTTCTCCATCAGCCGTCTCCACACGGAAGTGGAAGGGAATGTTGATGCCGTTACGTTTCAGTGCGTCCGTGAGATAGGCATCCAGCATACTCGTGTTCAGACGTGTCTCCAAACCTCCCTCACTGGCATTATACAGAATGGTGTAGATTACCTCGTCCAACACGTCGCGCTGGTAGATGTAGGCATTCTTCACCGACTCCAGGAAAGGCCGAGTCGTCTCGTTACTGGATGGACGCGAACGCATACTGAGCAAAGGCAACGGATTACTGATAGGCAACTTCTGTGGCTGGAAAACGATCAGCGAATCCTTCACCACGAGTTCAGGCATCGAGTCAATGGATTCCTGCTGTGCCACCACACTCAACTCCTGCTCCCTGCTTTGCACAATGGCTTCCAGATAACGGAACGTCTCATTACGCTCCAAGTCATGCGAGGCCTGATCAAGGCTACGCAGCACAGACTCATCAAACTGCTCCTTGCGCATTCTGACCATCGTCTCTGCATTGTGCCACTGCATGTATAGCAGGATGGCGCTCAGCACCACTATCACGGCCGTCAAGACCCATATCATTTTTCTTTTCATATCGCAAAGGTATGCTTTTTCACAAAAACGAGAAAAGAAACTTGCACACGAAACTCTGATTTTAACATTTTTAGTAAATACAAAAGTACTTCGTGCGCATTTTTGCACACGAAGTACCCGTATCGATTATTCAAATGTAAAAATCCTATTAATCCTCGGCTGCCTTTGAAGCCTCGTATTCCTTGATCAGGTTCTGCTGAACATCGGCAGGAACGAGTTCATAGCTTGCAAACTTCTGGATGAAGCTAGCACGACCACCGGTTAGGCTGCTCAACGAGGTACTATAGTTCGACATCTCCTTCTGGGGAACCTTAGCACTGAGCTTCTCATAACCAGCCTCACTAGTCATACCCATGATCATACCACGGCGGCCCTGCAAGTCGCTCATCACGTCACCCATCTTGTCACCAGGCACGAATACCTCAACATCATTGATAGGCTCGAGGATCTTTGGACCAGCCTCCTTAAAGGCCTGAGCAAAGGCCTGACGACCTGCCAACATGAACGAGAGTTCGTTGCTGTCAACGGGGTGCATCTTACCATCATATACGATAACACGTACGTCGCGAGCATAGCAACCAGTCAGAGGACCCTGCTCCATACGCTGCATGATACCCTTGAGGATAGCAGGCATGAAGCGAGCATCGATAGCACCACCTACAACCGAGTTGATGAACACGAGCTTGCCACCCCAGTCGAGGTTCACCGTCTCACTACCCTTCACGTTGATGCGATACTCCTGACCGCCAAACTTATAGACATCGGGATCGGGCATGCCTTCATAGTAGGGCTCCACGATAAGGTGGACCTCACCAAACTGACCAGCACCACCTGACTGCTTCTTGTGACGATAGTCAGCACGAGCAGCCTTCGTAATGGTCTCGCGATAAGGAATCTTGGGCTCCTCGAATACAATCTGAATCTTCTCGTTGTTCTCCATTCTCCACTTCAAGGTACGCAAATGGAACTCACCTTGACCGTGAACCAGAATCTGCTTCAGTTCCTTCGACTGCTCAATCTGCCATGTGGGATCCTCCTCACGCATCTTGTTCAGAGCGTTCATCATCTTCTCTGTCTCGCTCTCGTTGACGGCACGAATAGCACGAGAATACTTAGCGTTGGGGTACTTGATGAAGTTGAAACGATGCTCACTGCCCTTACCATTCAGGGTATTGCCAGTCTTCACATCCTTCAGCTTCACGGTGCAACCGATATCACCAGCTGTCAGCTGCTCCACCTTCTCGCGGTTAGCACCTGCACATACAAAGAGCTGAGCCAAACGCTCCTTTGAGCCACGATCCGCATTGGTCAGGTCATCACCCTCCTTGACCGTACCGCTCATCACCTTGAAGTACTGCACCTCACCAATATGGGGTTCAACAGCGGTCTTGAAGAAATAGAGGCTTGTGGGAGCACTTGCATCCGGTGTCACCACCTCACCACGTGTATTGTGAACATTGGGCATCTCATCAACGAAAGGAACGACGTTACCCAGGAACTCCATCAAGCGGCGAACACCCATGTCCTTACCTGCACATACGCAGAACACGGGGAACATGCCACGACTTGCCAAACCCTTACGGATACCCTCACGCATCTCGTCCTCGGTCAGGCTCTCGCTCTCGAAGAACTTCTCCATCAGGGTCTCATCGTGCTCAGCAGCAGCCTCCACGAGTGCCTTATGCATCTCGCTTGCCTTCTCCATCTCCTCTTCGGGAATATCCTCGATAGTGGGAGCACCACCCTCGGGAGCCCAAGAGTACTTCTTCATCAGGAGCACATCAATGAGCGAGTTGAAGTTAGGGCCGGTCTGCAAGGGGTATTGGATAGGAATTACCTTCGAACCATAGATGCTGGTCAGCTGCTCCAGAATAGAGTCATAGTCGCAGTTCTCACTGTCGAGCTGATTAACAAGGAAGATCACGGGCTTGCCCAACTTCTCGGTGTAACGGAAGTGGTTCTGTGTACCTACCTCCACGCCATACTGGCCATTCAGCAGCAACAGGGCGGTATCGGTAACATTCAAAGCGGTGATATACGAACCGGCAAAGTCATCAGCACCGGGGCAGTCGATAATGTTCAGCTTCTTGCCATTCCATTCTGCATGGAAAACGGTACTGAATACACTGTAGCCATACTCCTGCTCTACGGGGAAATAGTCAGACACCGTGTTCTGCTGTGTGATGCGACCACGACGCTTGATGATACCTGCTTCATAGAGCAGAGACTCTGTCAGGGTTGTCTTACCTGAACCATCATTACCCAGCAAGGCAATGTTTTTAATCTCATTTGACTGATAGACTTTCATGTGTATTAGTATTAAATAATGGTTTTTCCAAAAATTCGGGGATAAAGTTACACAAATTCCGGGATAAAACAAAATAAAATAACTTTTTTTTATTATTCCGTCAAAAAGTATTACTTTTGTAGCACAAAAACGCGGTTATTATGGCATCCGTATATATTCACATTCCATTCTGTCAGAGTCGCTGCATCTACTGCGACTTCTACTCCACCACACACATTGCACGACAGGAGCAGTATGTGGATTGTCTGCTTCGTGAGATGGAGCAGCGGCAGGAGGAATGGGACCGCATCACACGGCGGGAAAACTCAGCAGATTCCTTTCGCGCGCGAACATTATCTATATATATAGGAGGAGGAACCCCCTCTACCCTACCCACCACACAATTGCATCGCCTACTCAAGGCCGTAACATTGCTCTATCCACCCGCCCTGGATGCAGAGATCACCCTTGAGGCAAACCCCGACGATGTAACCGCCGAATGGGTGGAGGCATTGCGTCAGACACCCGTCAACCGTGTCAGTATGGGTGTACAGACGTTCGACGATGCTCAGCTTCACACCTTGCGACGCCGACACTCTGCGGAACAGGCGCATGAGGCGGTTCGTTTGCTTCGAGAGGGAGGATTCCACAACATCAGCATCGACCTTATATACGGACTACCTGGACAAACCTTGGCGGGATGGCAGAAGGATGTCGACGAGGCCATCTCACTCCAGGTACCACACCTCAGTGCCTATAGCCTGATGTACGAGGAAGGTACTCCTTTAATGCGTATGCTTGAGGAGGGTAAGGTCAGTGAGATGGACGATGACCTGTCGTGGCAATG
Source organism: Bacteroidaceae bacterium (assembly GCA_045629085.1). Classification (GTDB taxonomy): domain Bacteria; phylum Bacteroidota; class Bacteroidia; order Bacteroidales; family Bacteroidaceae; genus Physcousia. Next base: position 124,873 of record JAZQQO010000048.1, on the reverse strand, counting down.
CTACGAACTGCTTTGCAAGCAACTCGAAAAGGCGGGATATCAGCACTACGAGATTTCCAACTTCGCTCTCCCCGGATTCTACTCACGCCACAACAGTGGTTATTGGCAAGGCACGCCCTACCTGGGTCTTGGAGCCGGTGCACATTCCTACGATGGTGCCGACATCCGCCGCAGCAACGTAGCCTCCTTAAACGACTACATAGCCTCGCTAAGCGGTGACAGCACTAAACCTTATTTCGAAAACGAGAAACTCTCACAGACAGACCTCTACAACGAGTTTGTCATGACGCGCCTACGCACCAGCCAAGGCATCTCACTCGACAAAATCTGTTCCCTTTTTGGACGAGACGCCCTCGCGCATTGCACCGAAATGATGAAACCCCATCTGCAAAAAGGGAATCTTTCGCAAACGGGGTCCGTAGTATGTCTTACGAGAAAGGGGATTTTCGTCTCCAATGACGTCATCTCCGACCTCTTTCTTTAGTCTCTCATCTCCTGATAGGTGATTTCGTAGAAGCAGGGATACACATTCGTTGTGGCATTCGATTGGCCTTGGCTGTGCGGTACGATGATACGCACCTTGGCAATACCCTCATCACTTGACGTTTGACGGCCGATCTTCACGAAACGCAAGGGCAAGAGCCAACCACTAGGCACGCTGGCATTCTTATACACCTGATACATGGCACCACCGCCATTGATCGTGGTATTGAATGATGCCGTGATGGTACCCGAGTTATTGTATGCGTCGATGATGTCAGGCGTTGTTGTCCAATACAGCAAATTGTTGGCCGTCTGCAAACTATCGCCCAGCATATTGTACTCATAGTATCGACAGATGATGCGCTTTGACTCGCCACTGGCCAGACGCCGTCCAGTACCCTGACGTACGATCTGCATGTACACACCCGTACTGCCAAAGAGCACGTATTCATTCTCATCTACATTCGTGATGGTGTCCTGTGCATAGAAATCCAACTCGCTGATCACCTTGATGCGCGGAGCAAACAACAGCGTATCTCCCTGCGCATTACGCAGCACCAATGGATCGCGAGCCAGGAAGTTAGCCACCACCTTACGCTCCTTCTCCTTCTGCTCGGCATACGTCTCGTCGTCCTTACAAGAGGTCAACACTACCCCACCCATCATCATGGCGAGCACTAAGTATAATATCCTTTTCATATTTTCAATTTACAATTTACCTAAGCTTATCCGCATATTTCTTGACGGCCTTCTTCACCGTCTCCACAGCCTCCTCCATCGTGCACTGCAGACGTCCACCCGAAGCATTCTTATGTCCGCCTCCATTGAAGAACTCTGCCGACATCTCATTGCAGGGAAAGTCGTCTACGCTGCGCAACGACACACGTATAAGACCTTTCTTCTCCGTATCCTCACGCAGGAACACGCTCAGCCTCATCTTGTCGATCATCAAGGGATAGTTCACGATGCCGTCGGTCTCACCATTCTTCAGTTTGAACATGCGACGCTCCTCGTTGGTGAAGGTGATGATAGAGGTGTTATATTCCCTCAGCAGTTCCATCTTAACGTAGAGCAAGAAGCCCATCAATCGGTAGCGGTCTGCCGAAGACGTGTAGTACACATTGCGATAGATACGGTCCTTGTCAATGCCTTTCTCCAGCAGACGGCTGATAATGACGTACACCTCTGGGCGTGTACTATTAAAAGTAAAGCCTCCCGTGTCGGTCATCATTCCGGTATAAATGCTTACGGCCTCATCATAGGTCATCTCGTCGGCCATGCCCATCTCATCGATCACCCTGTACACGACCTCTGCCGCAGCACACAATGTGGGTTGGCACACCGTGAGTACAGATCCCTCCTCTGGTTCGGGATGGTGGTCAATCACCACGCGGGGCACACCTAACTCGGCAATCGCATTGCCCAAGTCCGACATACGTTCCAGCCTGCCGTGATCCAGCATCAGCACCAGGTCAGCACCCTGCATTCGTTGCTTCACCTCGTCCTCATGCTTCAGGTACTGCAGCACCTCGCCCATGAGGGGCAACCAGTTCAGGTTATCTGGCCAGCGGTCGGGAGCCACACCCACGACCTCCTTGCCCATGCGGCGCAGCACACTCATCATTGCCGTCATCGATCCCAAAGCATCACCATCAGGATTGGTGTGGCAAGTGATGACGATCTTCCTGGCCTCGTCAAGCGTCTTGCGCAGAAGTCCTATTTCTATATCGTCCAGCAGTTTCTCCATTAATTAACATTTTTGTTCAAAGGTTGAGGAGTTGCCTCACCCAACCGTCCCCAATAAATTCCCTCCCCATAAAGGGGGAGGTGGCCGAAGGCCGGAGAGGGTCTTCTATTCCAACTTCATCTCCTTAATCACCGCCTCAGGATCCTCTGCACCAAAGATGGCACTGCCAGCCACCAGCACGTCAGCACCAGCCGCTGCCAATTGGGCAGCATTCTTCAGGCTCACGCCACCATCCACTTCTATCTTAGCCTTACTGCCACGACGGTCGATGAGCTCGCGCAACTGACGTATCTTGTCGTAGGTGTGTTCGATGAACTTCTGCCCACCGAAACCGGGATTCACGCTCATCAGCAGCACCATATCCACCTCCTCGATGATGTCCTCCAGTAGACAGATTGGCGTACTCGGGTTGAGCGTCACGGCAGGATGCATACCAGCCTCGCGGATTTGTGTTACCACGCGATGTAGATGCGTGCAAGCCTCCACATGCACATTCATGTAATATGCACCCAGAGCCTTAACCTCGTTGATAAACTTCTCCGGCTGTACTATCATCAGGTGCACATCCAGAGGTTTCTTGCAGATACGAGCCACATGCTTCAACACGGGAAAGCCGAAACTGATGTTCGGAACGAACACACCGTCCATCACGTCGAGATGAAGGTAGTCGCACTCAGAGCGGTTCAACCACTCCATGTCGCCTTCCAGATTGGCGAAGTTGGCTGAAAGTAATGAAGGTGAAACTTGCATACCTTTGTGGAATTAGGCCACAAAGTTAACTAATATTTTTGACACGACCGAATGTTTCTTCAAAAATCGGTTCCCTTTTGACGCAGATTAACACTCACACGGCAGCCACGGGACGGAACTGGCGGGCAAACTGGCGGATGTAGTCGATTACGGCGGGACGGGGTTGTGCTTTTTCTTGGGGTACAAATTGCATCATAGGCGGCTCTCTGTATTAATTAAACGTTATTATTGCATACATTTATTATAATAACGCACACACACCTCTGTTTATTGTGTAACATCAAGAAATTATTTCACCATCTCTCGTCGTACATTTCTTGAGCTATTAAATCTATCTGACATCGTAAGGATTCTGCATCTCCATCCTTCAAAGGAAAATAGCGGAAGGGCATCATGGAAGTGTGGTATTCGCGCTCACTCGTCCAACAATTCAGATCATTGAGGAAGCCGTGTTCAAGAAGCGACCTATCCTGTGGGAAACACATCTGGCTGAGCAGTTCTTCCTGATTGTCCAGCACCACAATGCGGAAGCCATACTTCTCCGTCCATGCATCCAACCATGCTTTTTCCGCTGCCAAGAACGTGCGAATCCCGGCATCCTCCGCTGTAGCTACATAGAGCATGTCCGTCCGCGGATAGCGAGGAGTATCCTGTGGCTTGAAAGAGAAACGATCTGACAATGGGTTATGCGTATGAGGTAAGCTCGCAAGACTTACCTCACCCCTCTCAATGCGTTCCTGCAGCAACTCCTCCTCCGTCTTCGGCTCTTCCTTCTCAGGATGGTATCTGCGCCAAATGAGATAGATGACTTTTCCCACAACGATGAAGGGGTATGCCACAACAAGACAGATTACGCACCATACCACGAAGTTAGCATAATTCACCTTCTCCATCACCTTACTTATTATTGACGCGCTACTCATCCGCCACCTCCTTTCCAGCTTCACCACTTTCCCATATCACCAATTCACGTGGCAGCGTAATGCACTTGTTCTCACCCCATTTACCCGTTACATAATAGTGCTCTGCCACACTCTCGTGCATCAGCAACAGGAAAGCCTCCTTTATGCGCGTACACTTCTCATTGATGGCATTGCTAAGTGGATTCGTGAGGTTCTCAATGCCTTTGTTTGCCATAGCCATTCCTGGCATATTTGTCATGCGGCGGTCAATGTCGTTACGCTTTGCCTTCACTGCCTGATAGATAATGTCCAGCTCGCGACCATAGTCAGAGAGAGCCTTGAAATTGATGCCCTCCTCATGGCGGAGAAACAGCAGGAACACAGCCTTGTTGATAGGCTGCATCACCACCTCCCTGTCCTGATAGTCTGTCAGAAACAGACGCAGATCGTTCGTAATGCGTAAACGGCTCAACTGCACCTTCGGCTTCACATACTGAGCTATCACGGCCTCACTGATGCCGCGCAGTCGCAATTCGTCAAGTTTCTTCCTTACTTCTTCCAACAGTTGCATACAATCATAATTAAAACATTCATCCGCTCCTGTAAGCTTCTTCGTGCAGTTTATACCCCCTGTCCACCCATAGTTGTTACCCAGTTCCTCACAGATTTCATCCAGGACAGCTTCTGGCTCTGCCAATGCTTGCTCACCATTGAATTCTATGCTGTCAAAGATATAGGTAGGCACTCCATAAGGGCTCTTGCAATGGTTGTACCAGGCAAAACCTGTATGTATCATACCACGGTTCTTCGGTTTCACCATGAACTGCAGGAGGTAATCATTGGGCAGTCCCTCCTGCGCCATCGTCAACACCTCCTGCCTTGTTGCCTCATCAACGCCATCAGGTGTGCAGTACTCTACGGTCTTCAGCAAGTCTTCCACGTCTAGCTGCATGTCGGGCAGGTATACAAAGCTAAATCCCTTCTCTGCCAGCTTGCGCTGAATCAGTTCTTTATTTTGTCGCACAAAACGGTTTGCCGCTTCGTCAGGCGCATTTTCAAAGAAGATGACTTCATGAGGATTGGGTGTGAAAGGCAGATGGAACAGTTGCATTCCCGAATGCCGCATCTCATGAGTGGGGTTCCATTCCTTCGGCCCCTCCCATGTTCCGTTCTCCTTCGCCTTTCTCATCTTTCGGTATCCCCACCAGAATGACAGCTCATCCACGCCCCACTTCAGCAGGAAGCACAGCACGGTGAACACCGCATATCCGGCTAATATCCATAATATAGTTTTCAGTATCGGGTTCATATTAATACTCACTGTTTTTATGATGCAAATTTACAAACTTTTTCTTATTCCCACAAAAATAACGCGTTCACAAGGCTTGTGAAGGAAAAATGTTTGGCCAACAGATAGAAAAGAAATAATTTTGCGTCGATTAATAACTCAAAATTATACGCAACATGAAAAAACTATTTTTATCTTTCATCCTTTCCGCTGTGGCAACTGTGTCCTTTGGCCAGAATTACAATCAAAGCAACTACTACGACGCTTATGGACGCAGCACAGGTTCATCAACGACTTACAGAAGCACCTACGGCAACAGCAGCACAACAAACTACTACGACCAATATGGGCGTTCAACAGGATCTGCCACGACAAGCCGCAATCAACTTGGCAGCGGTTCTACCACTAACTATTATGATCAGTACGGACGCTCAACAGGTTACTCTACTCGTCAACAGAACGTGATGGGAAGCGGTTCTACCACAAACTACTACGACCAATATGGGCGCTCGACCGGCTCTTCCAACACGCAGCAAAGCATGATTGGTGGCGGTTACACTACAACCTATTATGATGCATACGGTCGGCAAACAGGCTCATCAACGTCGCAGTCAAATCCGTTTGGTGGCACGAAAACGACTTATTACGATGCATACGGCAGACAGACAGGTACTCGTACCAACCGATAACAACAGATATACAGACAGAACATGAAATTAACAAGAAGAATACTCACCACATTGGTTTTCTTCACAATCGCATATTCCTCAATGGCTCAGCACATGAAGTTCATGGGCATAGCCATTGATGGACGTGTGGAGAATCTACTGCCCAAACTCATCCAAAAGGGAATGAAGTTGGAATCATACAGTACGCCTACCTCCAAGACACTCTCCGGACAATTCTTCGGGGAAGATGCAGAACTCACTGTAGCCTTTGATCGCAGCACACACATTGTGCACGACATCACTGTAAGCATCTTGAAAGACTATGCTCTAGAAAACCATACCATACAGAAACGTTTTCTCGAAGAAGTCGAGAGCAAATACACTTACAAGAAAAATGTAAGGAAAAGCGAGATAAGCGACCAGCCACATTATGAATACTATATATTTGAAAAACAAGAACTCGTAGGCATGATTATCTGCGAGCTGGTCATCATCGGTGGGACCTCCATGCTGACGATTGACTATAAAGATGCTGACAACTACTTGGCAACAGAGAACAAAAAGCGCAACGACATATAGTCACATTTCTGCTTCCACATCAACTAAAATGGGGAAAAGTTTGATATTCTAACCAACTTTACCTTCCGCGTAACATACTGGATAACAAATTATAACGAGGTGACGGAACGGGTGACATTAAGCATTTTTAAATGTCACCTAACGTCACCTTTCAAAGAGCGCAAAACAGCCATTACAGTGATGCTGTGCGTATTACAATACTTTTTTATAATATTTTTATTCAACTTTCATTTGTACAGCTCGATTTTTTTTGCCAAAAAGGTTCAAGGGTTCCGCAAAACATCCATAAACAGCACTATTTCAATGTATTATACCAGCGGAACCCTTGAGGGTTTTGGGGCAAAAAAAACTTTTTTAGACGCAGATTTTCGCAGATGACGCAGATTTCCCCTTTTTCTGTAGCTTTCCCCTTGACATAAATGTTACCTAGGTGCAGTGGCTTTGTCCCTGCTAGGGGTGCCGTTTGCATTCCCCTAGCGGTCGCACAAATGCCGCTCGGGGTTTTGTTTTTCCGCCATCGGCGGGAAAATCACACTCCTAGCAGTCTTAGGGAAAAGATGTGCAGTAAAGTTTAACTATATGCTGCATGAAAAATCTTTGTGCCGTAGTGCTATAATGCGCCTAATTGCATATCATTGCCTTTTATTATCACATATAGCTGACCGTTTCCGACAGTTCCTTTCTTGAGAAGTGATTGCTCAGGGGAGCGGCACCTTCTGCGGCGAAACCGAGGTCGAGAAGCATGAGGATGTCCTCGTTGTCAGGAAGTCCAAGCTCCTTGTGCAGTTCGTCCACATGAACGAAGTTCAGCCAGCAGCTGTCCACACCGGCATTGGTGGCAGCAAGCATCATGTGGGTGGCCACGATGGCAGCATCCTCTACACCCGACTCACGTTTACCATCGGGATAGGTGAAGACGTTCGTCTTGTCGAAAGCAACGACCAATACTGTAGGTGCACCATAGCGGCAGGGGGTGCACTTGTCTATCTTGGCAAGCCCTTCCTCGCTCTGTACCACATAGACGTGCTGCTCCTGTAGGTTCTTGGCAGTGGGAGCCACACGTCCTGCCTCAAGGATGGCGTCGAGCTGCTCCTTGCTGATCTGTCTTGCACTGTCGTACTTCTTGCACGAGTATCTGTCTTTGATGACTTCTGTAAATTCCATAGTTACTGTTATTTAAAAAGGTAAATAAAAAGAGATTCATTGACTTTACTACGCAAAGTTACGAAATATGATGCAATAATCAAATTTAATTTGTAACTTTGTGCAGAAAAAACAACTTTACGGACATAATATGTACGACAAAGGAGACGGAAGAAGCGGAGACAAATCCATATTGCAGCTGGTGACTCACCCCATCAGCATCCTCGTGCTGGGAGGCATCCTCGTGGCTTTTCTTGTAGTACAGAAAAAGGACCTGAAAGAGAAGGGAAACGCCCCTGAGCAGGAAATAGTAGAGAGCCACGAGCAAGAAATAACGGAATCTCCTGAGCAAGAAGAAACCGCCACCGAGGAGCCCGAGGTGACGGAGCGGAAATACATCCCAGTCGAAACCGATGACAAGTATGCCATCGAGGTTGGCTACACAATGGGAGAAGGAAAACCCAAGAAAATCAAGAAATAAAAGGAAAGGCCACAGCACACATCATCCCACGAGGGAGAGGTTGTGCTGGTAAGCTATGCGGCGCAGGTTGAGGATAGCGTAGCGTACACGACCGAGAGCCGTGTTGATGCTGACGCCCAGCAACTTGGCAATATCCTTGAAAGGCATGTCGCGATAGTAGCGCAGATAGATAATCTCACGTTGGTTGTCGGGAAGCATATCCACCATGATGCGCAGGCTCTCAAGAGACTCCTCCATGAAGATGCTGTCCTCGACCGTCGGTTCGCAGTAGCGTTGGTCGTTGAAAAGGTCACCTTTTACCTCACCATTCTCATCCACAAACTCATGCGGCACGGTTGTCATTGTCTGCATACGACGATGGGAGTCGAGTACAAGATGGCGGCAGATGCACATCAGCCACGAGCCAAAGTTACCGCTTCCCTCATAGCTGTGGGTGCGGATGGCAGTAATGGCACGCACAAAAGTATCCTGGAAGACATCGTTTGCCTTGTCTTCATTGCGGGTAAGAAAGAGGATGTAGTTGAAAAGCTTCTCCTGATGACGTTCCAGCAGGACATCAAAAGCGTTGTCGTTTCCTTCTTCATACATCTTGACCAACTGGTCGTCGGTCAATGTGCTACATGTTTTCATTACTGTCTTACAGATTGGTTAGAAGTAGCGATGTATCGATAGGCAAATGTCGTTTTTGATGGTTAATAATTAAATTCTAAATGCAAAGGACGCACTTTTTCCTCAATTATGCAAACTTTTTGAAACTTTTTTGTTCAAATTCATGCTTTTTAGACGCAAAATGTGGCAAAATCAGGAAAACGCACTGAAACGACAAGCATCTTTGGGCAAAAAGCGCAAAACAACCGTCAGTACATGGTGATGTACATGTGCATGTATGCATATATGTACACATTTACCTCGATTTTCTTGCATAATTGTATTTTCTTCACTACTTTTGCACTTGAAACTTGAAAAAAGACAATTATGGCTACTACACTTACATGCAGTTCGTTCCGCACGAAGATGGCGGAGGCTCTGATGAGGAAATGTCTTTCGATAATTGGCATCGTACTGCTGTCACTTTTATGCTATAGTTGTGGGAATAGTAGTAAAGAGGATGAAAAAACTGAGGATAGTGGTGGTAAGGACGGCATTGCATACATCCCAGAGGAATATCAAGATGTGATGTTGACTGATACTGCTCGAATTCTTGATTCCATCTATGCAGAACGTGAGCATCTTTCTTCACCTTCGACAGTAACAGAAAATCTCACCTCTGAGATAGGACTGCGACTGCGAATCTATAATCTGGAGTTAGAAAAGACGAATGCTGCTCTACCTCCCAACATGCGTACTGACAGCAAAGAATTCTTCGAGTGGTTAGACTCATTCCATGACATTACTGAAGAGTATTACCAAAAACTCGATAGTACAGATCCTTGGAATCAATGTTTAGTTCAGGGAGATGTTATAGAAGAAATCAAGATGGCAACTGAGAAGGTGAGAGAAGCGTATAAAAATGCTGTTGAAATCTATAACCAATAAGGAAGATGTCTCAACCTTTGTTCGTGGCGGTGGTGCAAAGGGAGTCAGACTTCTTGATATTTAATAATGTGACATATTTAAGATCGGCTGAAACTATGGAAGATTTTAAAGAGTTAAATGCTAGAGACTTTTACGACAGACACTATGGTCAGTACGACTTTAAAGCGTGGAGCGAGTCGATAGAAGACGCAGGAGAAGCCATTGAGCGGTTGGCACAGATTGCCAAAAGTTATGGTGCCGATGAGAACTGTAAAGCTCAGGTGCTTATACTAAGCCAAAGTCCCGATTACCAAGACTACCCCCAAGAAAAGATCGACGAGATGTTTGCATCGGTCAATCGTACAGGTTGTTTGGAGGTTTACGATTGGGGCTATGGTTTTGATGAAGAACTTTATTGGAATTCCATCGTCTGTCATCTTGGATTTAGTAAGGAACTTTGGCTCAAGAACATTCGTGCGGGTAGAACAGAGTTGTTCCCTTTCGTTCATTTCCTGAAATACACACCAGAAGAGTCGAATGAAATCCTCAATATCTTCACTGAAGCCCTGCGAGAAGATAAACCCCTTTGGCCGGAAGGTGGAGGTAAGTATTATCGTGATTTTAAAGACAATATCCGAAATATACACTATATTCCAGAAGGGGAAAATGTTATCTTAGATCAACTTCGAAAGATAGTAATACTGCTTGCAAAACAAAATGTCCTAGGCGCTTGGAAACTACTGTTCGACCCTCCTCATAGATATGGTGCAAAGGATAATTGGAAACTTTTGTATGACATTCCTTTCGAATACGATGAAAAGGATAATTGCATCCAAAGTTCATTTGTTGATTTTGAAAGACTGATAGAAAGTACATTCGACTATGCTGATGATACATTTGATTCTTTCTTCACTATCGGTATTGCTGTGCGAGAGGGAATTTACTTTAAGGAAGACCCGCGTTTGGCAGAGATAATCTTCAAATATATAGATTTGGCATTCGAAGCAGAATGGGGTGATATGGATGAAGATGGAGTTTTGGACTGTGATGATGAATGGAGGGAGCGTCAAAAAAAGAGAAAACCGAATTGGTTTCTTGGTACTGACGAAGAAACACAATATGTTGTGGAATGGCTGAAGAAACTGGCTGTTCAATTCGGGCCTTGCCAAGAATCTGCGAACCGTTTGCTGACAAAGTACTATGGCAAGGAAGAGCCCCCAAAAGAAACATCTGACTCATTGGATACTTGTTCCAATCCTCCAATAGATGAAGAGATGCCATTTTGATCTTATTATAAGGCTATCCTAAATATAAGAGAATCAAGCAAGCAAAATAGACTAATGAACGTAAACCATATGACATACGAAGAGTTAAAAGAGAAGGTTGGTTTCATTAACTATCCTTGGATAAAAAACGATAAGGATTTCCTGCCTGTCATCAAAAACAGTATGGGATTAGAAGGTGCAGAAGCAAAACAGATTATTAAGGAAATCAAGGAATTGCGCAGACTAGAGAAGGAAAGGGAAAGGCTAAAAGACTTGCGTGATGATATCAAACACCTTATAGTTAGCGCACAAGAAGAATGGAGCGACAAACCAAAATACGAAGAAGCCTTCAAGAGCAAGTATGAAAAGATATTTGCAAAATTTCCTTCTGGAATTGATGATGTCAAGACCGCTGATGAAGCTTGGAATGACTTAAAGATGTTTTGGCAAGCAAAAGAAGCAAGAAGGATAAAAGCAGAGAAAGCACGACTTGCCAGAGAAGCCACCAAAGCCAAAGAACCAGAATTGAAGGCTGCATTACTTAAAGAGTATGCAGAGAAATATCAACTGCGGTGTCGCTTCATCAAGGTATCTGGCCCCTTTATTCCAAAGAAACAGCGTTTTGTTGTCGAAATGCCTAACAATCAAGTGATGTGCTTCGAGGTTCCAAAGACCAAATTCGTAAGGACATATTATGATGATGCAATAAAACTGTGTAAGATTTTTGAGGAGTTCTGCTTATCGTCTGAGAAAAAACTCGCTCCGCTTGAACATAAACCATCATTAGGCACACCCTATCAGAAACGTAAAATCAACCAGCTTCTCAAATCGCTTGATCGTGGTTGGATGGGTTTGTATGATGAAGGCAAGCGTAAATATCTTACCGATAAATACAAAGACCAGGTTTAATCTTGATTGACAACAGCAAGAAGGGGGGCATTGCCATAGCCCCCTCTACTCGAAGCGACATCCCTCGGCCAAGTGAGCACCACGCAGGAAGTCTGCGGTGGCCATGCGCTTCTTGCCAGCTATCTGCAATTCGTCAACAACGATGTAGCCATCATTCACACACACCTTGAGGCTCTTGCCATCCGTCTGGATGCTGCCAACTTGTTGACATATTGACTCGTTGACTGGCTGACTCGTTGTCTCCTTTTGCACCTTGAACACCTTAACGTCCTGACGCTTTCCATCGGGACTAACGAGTGTCGACCATGCTGCGGGGTATGGCGAGAGTCCACGAACGAAGTTATAGACACGCTCGAGTCCCAAAGACCAATCAATCTGGCACGTCTCCTTGAATATCTTAGGCGCATGGCGCAGAGGTTCGTCAGTAAGGAACTGATCCTGAGGCACGCTCTTGGCAGTGCCGTCCTCGATGGCACGAACCGTCTGGAGGACAAGCTCCGAACCCATCATCATCAGGCGGTCGTGGATGTCCTCCACGTTATCTGTCTCATGGATGGGCGTACGAGACTGCATGATGATACGTCCCGTATCGATGTCGTGGTCGAGGAAGAATGTCGTGACACCCGTCTCCTTATCGCCATTGATGATAGCCCAGTTCATGGGAGCTGCACCACGGTACTGCGGCAGCAAGGCGGTATGGAGATTGAACGTACCCATGGGCGGCATAGCCCACACCACCTCGGGCAACATACGGAATGCCACCACAATCTGCAGGTCAGCATTCAAGGCGCGGAGTTCCCCAAGGAATGTCTCATCCTTGAGCTTCTCGGGTTGCAGGAGAGCCACTCCCTTCTCATCCAGTTTCTGCTCAAGGTAGAATTTCTTGACAGGACTGGGTTGCAACGTTTCGTGATGACGACCAATAGCCTTATCGGGCATGGTAATCACACCCACCACATTATATCCATTATCCAAGAGTTGGCGCAGGGGCTCGACAGCAAAGTCGGGCGTACCCATGTAAACAATTCGAAGAGCAAAACCTCTCTCGACAGACCCTCTCCGGCCGCAAGCGGCCACCTCCCCCATAATGGGGAGGGATTGGTCACATTTGGATGATTGCGTATCTGTTTTTGACATTATCTTCTAAGTTAGTTGACAATATTACTTTAATAATCTTTTGTGGCAGATTTAAACTTTTTGCACAATTACTCACTATCGGCCTCTTATTATCCTCCCCCATCCTGCCGTCCCCTATACAATTCCTCCCCATCGCTCAGCGAGCTTGCTCGATGCTTCGCTCGAAGGGCAGAAGAAAGGGGGAGGTGCCGCCTTAGCGGCGGAGAGGGTCTTTAATCGTCAGTGTAGTCGCTCATCATCTTCCTATAGACCGTGAGCACACGACTCTTACGGATGAATCCGAGGAAATGACCATCGCGGTCGACAACAGGTAGCGTCCAGGCTCTCGTGCGGGCAAACACCTTGACCACCACATCCATCGAGTCATCGATGTCGATGCGTGCTACGTAAGGCTTCATGAGTTGACGCACGGTGAGTTCACCATAAAGTTCGGGGCGCAGCATGACGTGACGCACATCGTCCACATAGAGCACTGCCTCAAGTTTCTTCTCACGATTGACGACAGGGAAGACGTTATAGGTAGAGAAAGCGATGCAATGCGCCACATAACCGAGGTTCTTGTCAACCGTAAGCATCTGCTCATCATCATAGCGCTCGATGACGCTGTCCATGCTCATCAAGGTCAGGATGGCACGGTCCTTGTCGTGCGTGAGCAACTCTCCACGCTGTGCCAGACGAGTGCTGTAGACACTGTGAGGCTCGAATATCTTTATAGTAAGGTATGCGCACACAGACACCATCATCAAAGGCACGAAGAGTTGATAGCCACCCGTAAGTTCGGCAATGAGGAAGATACCCGTCAAGGGAGCATGCATCACGCCACTCATCAAACCACACATACCCAATAGGGCGAAGTTGTTGAGTGGAAGGTCGATGCCGAGAATACCGAAGTCGTTCCACACATGACAGAAGAAGAAGCCAGACACGCTGCCCAAGAAAAGGCTGGGTGCAAAGATACCACCACATCCGCCACCGCTATTGGTAGCCGTAGAGGCAAACACCTTGAAGGCTATCAGCAAGCCGAGATAGACGAGCAAAAGGTTGCTATGGCCATAGAAGAGCGAGTTGTTGAACATCGTCAGGAACTCGTCACCCTGACCGTTAAGCAGCAGGTTGATGAGTTCGTAACCCTCACCATAAAGCGAGGGGAAGAAGTAGATGAGTACGCTCAGCGTGGTACCTCCCAGAACGAGTTTGACATAGCGGTTCTTGAAACGCGAGAAGAAGTGCTCCAACTTGGTCATGACACGGGTGAAGTAGAGAGCCACCAAACCACAGAACACACCAAGCATCAAGTAGGCCGGCGTACGGGCCATAGAAAAGGCATCGTGCAACTCAAAATCGAACTGCGTGGACGTGCCAGACACGAAATAGGTGATGGCCGTAGCAGTGACGCTCGATACCAGCAAGGGCAGCAGACTGCTCATCGTCAAGTCGATCATCAATACCTCGACGGTGAAGACAAGACCGGCAATGGGAGCCTTAAAGATGCCCGCCACGGCACCGGCAGCGCCGCATCCTACAAGCAGGAGCAACGTACGGTTGTTGAGTCGGAAGAGTTTACCGAGATTGCTACCTATCGCACTACCTGTCAATACGATAGGTGCCTCTGCTCCCACACTGCCACCAAAACCGATGGTGATGGCAGAGGAGAAGACGCTACTCCATGTGTTATGCCCCGGAATGCGACTATGCTTACGGGCAATGGCATAGAGAATCTTGGTGATGCCATGCCCGATGTCGTCGCGCACCACATACTGCACAAAGAGCATCGTGAGGAAAATACCGACCACAGGATAGAGCAAGTAGAGCCAGTTAGCCTCCTCGACATTAAATTGATGGGTAAGCAGGTACTGTATCTGATGGATGAGCCACTTGAGCAACAAGCCGGCAGCAGCCGTCAGGATGCCGACCATAAGCGCCAGCAACAACACAAAGCGTCGCGGCACGAGCATACGGCGAAAAAGCAACAGTCGCAGTAGCAGAGTATGGCTTATGGAACGGACAGGTCTCATCTTATCACCTTTACTTCTCCATCCAGTTTGATCTTGACAATCTTACTAGGCTCATGGTGTGCCTTATCGCCACGACGGAACGAAACGATGTAGTCGACCTGCTCCTTGATGCTGTCGGGAATGTCATAGAAGTTCTTGGGTGAAGGTTCACCGCTGACGTTGGCACTGGTGGAGACGATGGGCTTCTGCAGCTTGTAGCAGAGCTGGCGGCTGAACTCCTCGCGTGTGACACGCATACCGAGACTGCCATCCTCAGCCACGAGGTTGGGTGCCACGCCATTGGCTCCGTCAAGGATAAGCGTGAGCGGCGTGGTGGCAAAGTCGGCCATATCCCATGCCACATCAGGTATCTGGCGGAAGTAACGTTGCATACGGTCAGGCTTGTCGACGAGGCAGATGAGTGCCTTCGACTCCTCGCGCTGCTTGATACGATAGATACGTGCCACAGCTTCGGCATTGGTGGCATCGCAACCGAGTCCCCAAATCGTGTCGGTGGGGTATAGGATGACGCCTCCCTTGCGGAGCACGTCAACGGCATTATTGATGTCTATCTCGCAATTCATGATTGTTTTTATTTCGAGAGTTCGAGAAATCGATGGTTCGAAATTTCGAAGATGCGAAGATTCGGAAACTTTAAAACTCTGATGTGAAGTGGAACTTGATATGCTCGAAATCCTGCTGTGCCATAGACAGCACGTAACCGGAATCGGCCAGGAAGACATCGCGGCCCTCACGGTCGAGTGCCATGTACTGATGCTTGCGCTTCTTGAAGTTCTCAAGTTCTGACTCGTAGCCGGGCTCCACCTCAATCCAGCAGGCCTTGTAGAGGGAGATGGGTTCCCAGCGGCACTTGGCATTATACTCGTTCTCAAGACGATACTGGATGACCTCGAACTGCAACTGGCCCACCGTACCAATGATCTTGCGACCATTGAACTGGTTGATAAAGAGCTGTGCCACACCCTCGTCCATGAGCTGGTTGATACCCTTCTCAAGTTGCTTCGTCTTCATAGGATCGGCATTCTCTATGTACTTGAACATCTCGGGCGAGAATGAGGGAAGACCGCGATAGTGCAACTGCTCACCCTCAGTCAGGGTGTCGCCAATTTTGAAGGTGCCATTGTCTGGCAAACCCACGATGTCGCCCGCCCAAGCCTCATCGATGGTGGACTTGCGCTGCGCCATGAATTGGGTGGGACTACTGAAACGTAGTGTCTTGTTATGGCGAACATGCAGATAGGGTGCATTGCGCACGAACTTGCCCGAGCAAACCTTACAGAAGGCAATACAGCTGCGATGGTTGGGGTCGATGTTGGCGGTTATCTTGAAGATGAAACCACTGAACTTCTGTTCGTCGGGCTCCACCATGCGCTCCTCGGCCTGTGTGGGACGGGGTGAAGGTGCAATCTCCACGAAGCAATCCAAGAGTTCCTGCACACCAAAGTTGTTGAGGGCAGAACCGAAGAATACGGGGGCTACCTGGGCATCGAGGTAAAGAGACCCCTCACCCCTACCCTCTCCCGAGGGAGAGGGAGCTCCCAGCACCTCGTCAACGGCAGGATATACACCCTCGATCATCTCGAGGTCTTCGCGCAGCTTGGCAGCATCCTGTTCGCCAACGGCTTCATCCAGTTCGCTGGAGTTGATGTCAATCTCCACCTTCTCCGTCACCTTCTGCTTGTCGGGTGTAAAGAGGTTGAGGTTGTTCTCATAGATATTGTATACACCCTTGAACTTGGCACCCTGGTTGATGGGCCATGACAAGGGGCGCACGCTAATCTGCAATTCCTCCTCCAGCTCGTCGAGCAAGTCGAAGGGATCCTTACCCTCGCGGTCCATCTTGTTGACAAAGATGATAACGGGGGTCTTGCGCATACGGCAGACGGTCATGAGCTTACGCGTCTGAGCCTCCACACCCTTGGCACCATCTACCACGATGATGGCTGAGTCGACAGCGGTGAGCGTACGGAAGGTGTCCTCGGCAAAGTCCTGGTGACCCGGGGTATCGAGGATGTTAACCTTGTATTCCACACCCGTTTTCTCACCCGTAGCAGGATCTGTGGGTGTATAGTCAAACTCCATCACTGAGGTGGTGACGGAGATACCACGCTGCTTCTCGATTTCCATCCAGTCGCTCGTGGCAGTCTTCTTGATCTTATTGCTCTTCACGGCTCCG
The DNA here is from genome assembly GCA_045629085.1 of Bacteroidaceae bacterium. Lineage (GTDB taxonomy): Bacteria > Bacteroidota > Bacteroidia > Bacteroidales > Bacteroidaceae > Physcousia. Next base: position 107,815 of record JAZQQO010000048.1, on the reverse strand, counting down.
GCCACCTGTATCTGGCCTCCGAAGAGCAGCAGTTTCTCTGTCAACGTCGTCTTACCCGCATCAGGATGCGAGATGATTGCAAACGTCCTTCTTCTTTCTATTTCTTGATTTGCCATATTCTAAATAAGACTGGGATTACTACATTTTTTTGACGCAAATTCACACAAATTTACACGAATTATTTCTTCGAACAAATCTTATGTTTCACTTCCACACTCTTTCCGAAATTGATAAGTAATCCTCTTTCTATTCCTGTTGCTTTTAAATAATTTACTAACTGTACTTCATGGGCAGGTAGTAGATTGGATACAGCCTTAAGTTCCAAAATCAATTTGTCCTCGACCACCATATCTGCCTTAAATTTCCCAACCACAACGCCTTTATAATAGACATCAATTTCCTTCTCGCATTCACACTTCAGCCCCAAGGCTTTGATTTCCAAATAAAGAGCATTTTTGTAGACATTCTCTACAAATCCAACGCCTAATGCATTGTGAACGTCATACGCTGCACCGATTACGACACCACTTATTGGCTTGCCTCCCATAACATCTCGTATATAAATTCGCGTTAATTCGCGTTAATTTGTGTCTAAAATCATCCTGCCTCTATGCTGCACAGCAGTCTCAACATCTCGCCGATATGCTTGACAGCCTTTTGGGTGCCTTCGCTCACCTCGCGCTTCTGCAGGCGGAGCATCATCACACCATAGAGGGCTTCAAGACAAGTTTCCAACTCAGGTTTGTCCTTATCACCATGGGCACGCAGCTCGACGATGAAAGGTAAGGCACGATAGTAGGCTGCCGTATAAGCCGTCTGCTTGGAGTCTGCCAAGAGTTCAAGATGCTTGTCGGTAAGCAGCGAGAGCGTACCCTTGTTCATCTGCAGGTGACCATGCTCCATCACCCCCTCCTCACGCATCATGTCGATGAGATAGCTAAACCATTTCTCCTCCTCCACACGCTGCTCGTCGGGATACTGGAAACGGCTCACATACTCTGCCTTGATGCGGTCAAGATCGTGACCGTATGCACGTATCGTATCCTCAATCTGCCACATATAGAGCAGATATTCGCATACGTTTTTGTCTTTAAGTTGTTTTGCAATAAACATGCGTCAATATAGTGTCTTACCCGTTATGGTGAAAAAAAGACTCATCAGCGAGACCACCATTACGATGACACCAATAGTTCGGTTGAGCATCCAGATGCGCTCATTGTCGAACTTTGTTCGCACCTTATTTATAATATAGGTGAGTCCCAACCACCACCCAAGAGCACCAATAGCCACTGACACGAACTCCACGCCAAGTTTCACCTTATCAGGTGTGACGAAGTTGAAACGTGCAAAGAGAGCCAGGAAAAGAGCCAGAATGAGTGGGTTGCCAAATGTTATAAGAAACCCCGTCACAGCATTCTGGACGAGGGTTCCCTTCTTCGCGCCCTGCTTATGGGGCAATGATGTGCTAGGCTTACTTTTATAGGTGTAAAGACCGAAAATGAACAAAAGAGTGCTACCGATTATCTGCAAAGGCAGCATGTGCTCGTGAATAAAAGGCATAACCATACCCATGCCGATAGCCAGGAGCACAGCATAGAGCATATCGCTCAAAGCAGCACCTATACCCGTCACAAATCCATACCAGCGGCCCTTGTTAAGCGTACGCTGGATGATAAGTACACCGACGGGCCCCATAGGAGCTGATGCCACGACACCAACGATCAAACCTTTGATGATGCCATCAAGTATGTCCATCGAACTTTCAAACATAGTACATAGAATGAGCGGCAAAATTAGCAATTTTTTACAATATATGAAAAGAAAAAACAAAGAAATTGCCTTTTGCATTCTTTTTTTGGCAGATTTCCATAGAATTATTTCATTATGTAAGATGAATTGTTTATCTTTGCGAATGGGAAAATATGCCTCACCTTAATGCGAGAAATTCTAACTGAGCAAGAACTTCACAATATCTATAAAATTTTCATTATAATAAAATGAGCAAACCTTATGTTATTGGATTGGACCTGGGTGGTACCAACTCCGTTTTCGGCATCGTTGACGCAGATGCCCATGTTGTGGCTGAGACTTCCGTAAAGACACGCGGCCACGGTCCCGTAGAACAGTATGTAGCCGACTGCGTAGAGGCGTTGAAGCCTATCATCGAGCAGGTGGGCGGTATCGATAAAATTAAAGGTATGGGTATTGGTGCACCCAACGGCAACTACTACACCAACTGCATCGAGTATGCACCCAACCTGCCTTGGGGCATGGAGAAGATCGCATTGGGCCAGATGTTCAGCGATGCACTCGGCATCCCCGTTGCCATGACCAACGACGCTAATGCTGCCGCTTTGGGCGAGATGGCCTACGGTGCAGCTAAGGGCATGAAGAACTTCATCATGATTACCCTCGGCACGGGTGTTGGTAGCGGTATCGTTTGCGATGGCAAGATGGTATACGGTTCTGACGGTTTGGCTGGCGAGTTGGGTCACGTTCGCGTAATGCCCGACGGTCGCGAATGCGGTTGTGGTCGCAAGGGTTGCTTGGAGACCTACTGCTCGGCTACCGGAGTAGCTCGCACTGCTCGTGAGATCCTTACCACTAGCGACACTCCCACCATCCTGCGCGAGATTCCTCTCGATCAGATTGAGTCTAAGGATGTTAGCATCGCTGCTGGAAAGGGCGACGAGGTAGCTAAGAGCATCATGGAGTTCACTGGCCGTCTGCTGGGTAGTGCTTGTGCTGATTTTGCCTGCTTCAACTCTCCCGAGGCCTTCATCTTCTTCGGTGGTCTGACCAAGGCTGGCGACCTCATCATGGATCCCATCCGCAAGAGTTACGACGAGAACATCCTGAAGTGCTATGCAGGCAAGGCCAAGATGCTCGTCTCTCAGCTCGACGATGCTAAGGCAGCCGTACTGGGCGCCAGCGCCCTGGCTTGGGAGCTTTAATCCCTACTCCCCATTTTTGCAAAATTGACAATATTTCCTTGACCCAGCCCGTCATCACCCGACGTGGCTGGGTCTTTTTAAAACTTTCTCTCTCATTTACGTACAAACAAAAAACTTTTTTTAAACTTTTTCAAAAAAAAGATGAAAATATAACTGTCTGGAAATAAATACGAAAGACCACATTTTTAAACTTTTCAACTTTTTTGCCCCTAAAACTCTTCCGTACGCACGCGTATAGAGAGTTTATAGAGGAAAAATGCTTAAAAGTTTAAAAAGACCACTTAACACAGTATCAATCAACAAGATAAAAATTCATCTTTTTTTTGAAAAAGTTTAAAAAAAGTTTAAAGTCGACCACATACAGCTTAGCAAGAATACCCATAAAACACTAAAAGACAAACTGATATGACGTAAACATCGTAGGCAACCTGCTTGTATGATGTCAGACGATGGGTTATTATGGGGTCTTACGCGATTATAATTCGTGTGTATTCGTGTCTTTAAGAAGTGATGCAGCGTCTCCTGAAAAGTGACGCAGCGTCTCCTGAAAAGTAATGCAGCGTCTCCCGAAAAGTGACGTAGCGTCAATTTAAAAGTGTTCGGGCATTGCTATTTCTATGGCCGTATGCCTTTCACGCAATAAACAAGGTACACACACGCGTTTTTTCGCCATAGAATTTCGCCATCTCACGAAAATGTTGTATCTTTGCGCGCAAATTGAAACAAACAAAAAAACAGATATAGAATGATTACCTTCTTCAAGACACCCCAACAGACCATCATCGCCACTCAGAGCGCTGAGCAGTTGGGACAGAACGAGATCGAGAAACTGTGCTGGCTGTATGGTGGCGCAGAGGTGGAGGCAAGCGAAACACTCGAGGGCTACTATGTTGGTCCCCGTCGCGAGATGATCACCCCCTGGAGTACCAACGCCGTGGAGATTACACAGAACATGAGCCTCAGCGGCATCCAGCGTATCGAGGAGTATTTCCCCGTGGCTGGCGCCGATGCCGACCACGACCCCATGCTGCAGCGTATGTACCAGGGTCTCGACCAGCAGATCTTCACCGTTGACATCAAGCCCGCTGCCATCCAGCAGATCACCAACCTCGAGGAGTACAACGAGCAGGAGGGTTTGGCTCTCTCGCCCGCTGAGATTGAGTACCTGCACAAGGTGGAAGGCGAACTGGGTCGCCCCTTGACGGACAGCGAGGTGTTCGGTTTCGCGCAGATCAACTCTGAGCACTGCCGTCACAAGATCTTCGGCGGCACCTTCATCATCGATGGTGAGGAGAAGGAGTCAAGCCTCTTCCAGATGATCAAGAAGACCACCAAGGAGAATCCCCACAAGATCATCTCTGCCTACAAGGACAACGTAGCCTTCTCGGAGGGGCCCGTCGTTGAGCAGTTCGCTCCGAAGGATCACTCTACGAGCGACTACTTCGTCATCCGCAATATCGAGTCGGTTATCAGCCTCAAGGCCGAGACACACAACTTCCCCACCACCGTGGAGCCCTTCAACGGTGCCTCAACCGGTACGGGTGGTGAGATCCGCGACCGTATGGGTGGTGGCGTTGGTTCATGGCCTATCGCCGGTACCGCCGTCTACATGACCAGCTATCCCCGCACCGAGGAGGACCGCGAGTGGGAGAAGATCCTGCCCGTCCGCAAGTGGCTGTATCAGACACCCGAGCAGATCCTCATCAAGGCTTCAAACGGTGCCAGCGACTTCGGCAACAAGTTCGGCCAGCCTCTGATCTGCGGTTCGGTATTGACCTTCGAGCACAGCGAGAACGACGAGAACTATGCCTTCGACAAGGTTATCATGCTGGCCGGTGGCGTGGGTTACGGCACCAAGCGTGACTGCCTGAAGAAGGAGCCCCAGAAGGGCAACAAGGTTGTCGTTGTCGGTGGTGACAACTATCGCATCGGTTTGGGTGGCGGCTCTGTATCATCTGTTGATACCGGTCGCTACAGCAGTGGCATCGAGTTGAACGCCGTACAACGTGCCAACCCCGAGATGCAGAAGCGTGCCAACAACCTGGTCCGCGCTCTCTGCGAGGAGGAGATCAACCCCGTTGTCAGCATCCACGACCATGGTAGTGCAGGTCACGTAAACTGCCTCAGCGAGTTGGTGGAGGAGTGCGGTGGCCTCATCGACATGACCAAGCTACCCATCGGCGACCAGACCCTCTCAAGCAAGGAGATCATTGCCAACGAGAGCCAGGAGCGTATGGGCCTCTTGATCGACGAGAAGCACATCGACCACGTACGTCAGATTGCCGAGCGCGAGCGTGCTCCGCTGTATGTGGTAGGTGAGACGACTGGCGATGCACACTTCGCCTTCGAGCAGGGTGACGGTGTTCGTCCCTTCGACCTCGACGTGGCTCAGATGTTCGGTCACTCTCCCAAGACCGTGATGACGGACGAGACCGTGGTTCGCACCTACGAGGATGTGACCTACGACATCAAGAACCTCAACGAATATGTGGCCCGCGTGCTGCAACTGGAGGCTGTTGCCTGCAAGGACTGGTTGACCAACAAGGTAGACCGCTCCGTAACGGGTAAGGTGGCTCGCCAGCAGTGCCAGGGTGAATTGCAGTTGCCTCTGAGCGACTGTGGCGTGGTTGCCCTCGACTATCGTGGCCGCAAGGGTATTGCTACCGCTTTGGGTCATGCACCTCAGGCAGGTCTGGCCGATGCCGCTGCCGGTTCTGTGCTGGCTGTCAGCGAGAGCCTCACCAACATCGTGTGGGCTCCCCTCTCTGAGGGTCTCGACAGCGTTAGCCTCTCTGCCAACTGGATGTGGCCCTGCCGCTCACAGAAGGGTGAGGATGCACGTCTCTATCAGGGTGTGAAGGCATTGAGCGACTTCTGCTGTGCCCTCAACATCAACGTACCTACCGGCAAGGACTCTCTGTCCATGACACAGAAATATCCCAACGGCGACAAGGTCATCTCTCCGGGTACCGTCATCGTATCGAGCGGTGGTGAGGTGAGCGACATTCGCAAGGTGGTTAGCCCCGTGGCTTCTACCGACCTCAAGACGTCACTCTATCACATCGACTTCTCATTCGACAAACTCCACCTCGGCGGTTCGGCTTTCGCACAGTCACTCAACAAGATTGGTAGCGACGTGCCTACCGTCAAGGATCCCGATTACTTCCGCTCTGCCTTCAACGCTGTGCAGCGTCTCGTTAACGAGGGCTTGCTCTTGGCTGGTCACGACATCTCTGCCGGTGGTCTCATCACCACGCTGCTCGAGATGTGCTTCGCCAACACCGAAGGCGGTCTCAGCATCTCACTCGATGCTTATAAGGAGGACGATATTATCAAGATACTCTTCGCAGAGAATCCCGGCGTCGTAGTACAGGTATCTGACAAGAACAAGAAGGCCTTCAAGGCTATCCTCGATGAGGCTGGCGTCACCTACATTAAATTGGGTGTACCCACCGACGAGCGCCTCATTCAGGTGGAGCGCGAGGGCATCGAGTATCAGTTCGGCATCGACTACATGCGCGACGTATGGTATAGCAGCAGCTACCTGCTCGACCGTCAGCAGAGCATGAATGGTTGCGCTCGTGACCGTTTCGAGAACTACAAGCAGCAGCCCATCGAGATGGCGTTCAACAAGGACTTCACCGGTACGCTGGCACAATATGGTCTGAACCCCGACCGTTGGAAGGAAGATGCCCAAAACCTTAAAACCTCAGAACCTCAAAACCTTAAAACCTCTCCCAAGGCAGCCATCATCCGTGAGAAGGGCACCAATGGCGAGCGCGAGATGGCATACAGCCTCTATCTGGCAGGCTTCGAGGTGAAGGACGTCATGATGACCGACCTCGTAACGGGTCGCGAGACCTTGGAGGATGTCAACATGATTGTCTTCTGCGGTGGTTTCTCAAACAGCGACGTGCTTGGCAGCGCCAAGGGTTGGGCAGGTGCCTTCCTCTTCAACCCCAAGGCCAAGGAGGCACTCGACAAGTTCTACGCTCGTCCTGACACCCTCTCCCTGGGTATCTGCAACGGTTGCCAGCTGATGGTTGAGCTAGGTCTGCTGGAGCATGGCAAGGCAACGGCTACAACCGACGAGGTTCGCCCCCGCATGTTGCACAACGACAGCCACAAGTTCGAGTCATCGTTCGTAACCCTGTCCATCCCCACCAACCGCAGCGTGATGTTCGGCTCCTTGAGCGGAAACAAGCTGGGTATCTGGGTAGCTCACGGCGAAGGCAAGTTCGACCTGCCCTACGACGAGGAGAGCTACAACATCGTGGCCAAGTACAACTACGACGAGTATCCCGGCAACCCCAACGGCTCGGACTACAGCGTAGCGGGTATGTGCAGCAAGGACGGTCGCCATCTGGCCATGATGCCTCACCTCGAGCGCGCCATCTTCCCCTGGCAGAACGCATGGTATCCTGCCGACCGCAAGATGGACGAGGTAACGCCTTGGATCGAGGCCTTCGTCAATGCTCGCAAGTGGGTAGAGGCAAACTGCAAGTAAGTGTTCCTGACGCAGATTCCACAGATTCCACAGATTCTGTTTATTGCATTGTATTGAGTTAGAAGCAAAGTGACTCATACTACATAAATCGCTATAAAGAAAATCTACGAAATCTGTGAAATCTGCGTCTGAATAATAATCCTCGGCTAATTCTTTGTCTACGTCAAATCCTTCACGTATGCTGTTCGAATTATTTCGCACTTTCTTCCATATCGGCCTCTTCACCATCGGTGGTGGCTATGCCATGATTCCGCTTATCGAGCAGAAAGTGGTGAATGAGAAGAAATGGGTAAGTCGAGAGGAACTGATCGACCTTATGGCGGTGGCACAGAGTTGTCCCGGCATCTTTGCCGTGAACATCGCCATCTTCATCGGACATAAACTGGGCGGTACGAAAGGAGCTTTCTACAGCACCCTGGGCACCGCCCTACCCTCTTTCCTCATCATCCTACTCGTCGCATTATTTTTCCAACAGTTCCGCGACAATGCCATTGTTGAGAGCGCCTTCCGTGGCATCCGCCCGGCTGTAGTGGCTCTCATTGCATGCCCTGTGTTCAAATTGGCAAAAGCTGCAAAAATCAACCTCTACACTCTTTGGATTCCCATCGTCGCAGCACTCTCTATCTGGCTTCTCGGCGTCAATCCCATCTATGTCATCCTTCTGGCAGGAACATGTGGATTCCTCTGGGGCAAACTTGCTGAAAAATGATACTACTCTACTTGCAACTCTTCTGGACGTTCTTCAAGATCGGGCTCTTCGGTTTTGGAGGTGGCTATGCTATGATCTCCATGATTCAAGGCGAGGTGGTGACAAAATATCATTGGCTCGACTCGGGCCAATTCACTGACATCGTCGCCATCAGCCAATCCACGCCCGGCCCCATCGGCATCAACTCCGCCACCTACGTGGGTTACAGCAGCATCGTCAACGCCGGCTATGACCCCGTCTTTGGCGTCATCGGCAGCATCATCGCCACCTTTGCCGTCGTCCTGCCCAGTTTCATCTTGATGCTCATCATCAGCAAGTTCCTGATGCGCTACAAGAACCATCCCTACGTAGAAAACGTCTTCCGTGGCCTGCGTCCTGCCGTGGTGGGTCTGCTCGCCGCAGCGGCTCTTCTCCTCATGACAAGGGAGAACTTCAGTGCCCCGAGTGAGTCATGGTGGCAGTTCATCGTCTCCATACTCCTCTTCATCTTTGCATTTATCAGCCAGAGAGTCTACAAGCTTGGAGCCATCAAAATCATCCTAATCTGCGCCCTTGCCGGTATCGTACTTCTATGAATTATCTCTATGGTGAAATACTATCCCTCGTTGTGGCCGTTTCATGGACGGCCACAGCTTTGTTTGCAGAGGTGGCGACCAAGCGTGCCGGTCAGCTCACAGTCAACGTGATACGCATGGCGCTCTCGCTGGTTTTCCTCGGCACAACGCTATGGGCATTTACAGGTCAACCGCTGCCCACCTACGCTGACGGAACGACATGGATGTGGCTTTCACTCTCAGGCTTTGTAGGCTATGTGCTGGGCGACTACTGCCTTTTCAATGCCTATATCGTCATCGGCAGCCGCTACGGGCAACTCTTCATGACGCTTGCCTCTCCCTTTGCCGCCTTGGCTGCTTGGGTTCTCCTTGGCGAGACACTCTCATGGATGGCCCTGCTTGGCATGGCGGTTTGCATCACGGGTATAGCAATAAGTATTCTAAACAAACAAGCCTCACCCTCCGCCCCATCAGAGAGAGGGAGCCGCATGTCAACAAAGGGCATCCTGCTCGGTATTGGCGCAGGAGCAGGACAAGGCATTGGTCTCGTACTGAGCAAGGTAGGCATGACGCATTACGAGATGCTCGTACCAGCCTCTGACATAGACGCAGTAAACATGATACCTTTTGCATCCACCATGATGCGAGCCGTCACGGGTCTTATCAGCTTCTCGCTTGTCATGGGGCTCACCCGCAAATTCCACACCATCCCCAAAATGATACGCGACCGCAAGGCCATGGCAGCCGGACTTGGTGCCGTCATACTGGGTCCTTTCATCGGCGTCAGCTTGTCGCTGATGGCTGTACAGATGGCTCCTGCTGGTATCGCCCAAACACTGATGTCGCTCACTCCCATCCTGATTCTTTGGCCCTCATATCTCCTCTTCCACACTCGCATTTCATGGCGCGACGTGCTCGGTGCCGTCATTGCCGTGGCAGGCGTCTGCCTTTTCTTTATATAGAGCCTATAATACCTGGAAAATCCAGAGCCAATAGAAATACTAGAAATTCTTGAAAAAAAACATTTCCTCTTTAAACCTTTTCTTCGAAGCCACGTCTATAAAAATAGAACGGCAAAAACAAATGCGACAAGCCGTCTCCACGCTTTCAAAATCAACCCCTTAACTTAAACAATGAAGAAGGTATTATTAGCAATTGTGGCAGTCATGATGACAGCCAGCGTTTCGGCCCAGCGCCGTGAGTTCAAACCCGAGGAAATGGCTACTCGCCAGGCTACCCAAATCAAGGAGACCTGTTCGACCAGCGATGAGCAGTACAACGCCCTCTACAAGCTCTTCCTCGACAATGCCAACAAGATGAAGGCTCAGCGCGATTCTATCTCTGCTGCCGGTGGCGATTTACGTCAGGGTTTCGACCGTGAGACTTGGCGCAAGCGTCAGGAAGAACAGAATGCAGCTATCAAGGCTATCCTTACCGAGGAGCAGTTTGCAGCTTACCAGAAAGCCAACGAAGAGCGTCGTCAGCGCATGGGACAGCGTGGCAATGGCCAGCGCCGCCAGTGGAATCAGCAATAACCCATCCTTCATACAGAATTCAAGAAAGGTTTATCATTAACCAAAATAACAAAGCGATGTCACAAGCACATCGCTTTTTTTTTGCCTATTATTAATAATGTGTAAGCGCAAAAAGAGTTGCCCAGACTGTTAACAACTCTTAATTCTACAAAAATTATTAGTACTATGTATTGCAAGGTACATAGTTTTTGCATACCTTTGCACCGGAAAGTTAAAAAGCATCGTAAAAACGCACTAACGTGTAAGTTTAAAACCGTAAAACATGAACGTAGACAATGCAAAATCGCAAATGCGAAAAGGTATGCTGGAATACTGCATCATGCTGCTTCTTCGCGACGAGGCCTACTACACGAGCGATATCATACAACGGCTTAAAGAGGCCAACCTACTCGTAGTGGAAGGAACCCTCTACCCACTCCTGACCCGCCTTCGCAAGGAAGGCGTGCTTAGCTACGAATGGCGTGAAAGCACACAAGGTCCACCCCGCAAATACTACCTGCTTACGCCCGAAGGTCACGAAGCACTGGAACAACTCGATGCGGCATGGAACGAGATTGCCAACACCGTGACACACCTCAAGAATGCATAATTCATAATTCACATTTCATTATCAAGACCATCATGAAAAAGAATTTTACGATCAACCTGGCAGGCTTCCTTTTCAATATCGATGAGGATGCATACGAACTGCTTCAGCACTATACCGACACCCTACGCCGCTACTACCGCCAACAGGAAGTAGGCGAAGAGGTAGTCGACGACATTGAGAGCCGCATTGCCGAACTTCTGAACGAGAAGAAGCAAGCTGGCAGCCTTGCCATCACCATTGAGCACATACAGGAAATCATACAGCGTATAGGAGATCTTGAGCAAATCGCGTCGGAGGAAGGCGAAGCAGAAAAACAAGACTGCAAAGAGAACACAGAACTCAATGCTGACAGCAACGACCGACAGGCCTTCAAGCAAAAGTGCAGAGAGAATGTCCGAGAATTCATTAGCCAGCAAACCACTCTTCGCCATGCCATCAATACCATGCGCAGCAGCAAGCATTTCTATCGCGACATGCAGAACAAAATGCTTTTTGGTGTCATTGCTGGACTAAGCCGCTTCTTCGGTGGAAGTCTACTGGCATGGCGTATCGTCACAATCATCCTGTCCATCATCATGTTCAATATTGGACGTCCCAATTTCTGGTGGGCAATGTCTCCCGTATTCGCTTATATGCTGCTTGTTGTGCTGGCACCCAAGGCAGAAACACCTGAGGAATGTCTCAAGATGAAGGGACAAGCCGTTAATCCTCAGAATCTTGCAGCAGAGGTGACTGAGCAAACACAACAGCAGAACGTGAAACGCGAAAAGGGCAGTCACCACGTCCTTGCCTCCATCGTGGCCGTCCTCATTTTCTTCTTCAGCGTCTGCTGCTGGGTTGGTCTCGTAGTCGAACTGATTATATTTGGATGCACCATCGCCACTCCCCAATTCATCCATGGCCCTTCTTTCGACAATCCCGAGTTACATCAGCTCGCTATGGACGAGATGCCCACGCTGCGTTTCCTACTCGTCTTAGGCGCTCTCACCACCTTCATCATGGCATACTGTAGTCTCCACGCCACCCTCTCCTTATTTGGACGTGGCAAGAGCATGAGTACAAATGAGCGTATCACTTGGTTTGCCTCATGGGTTGTCCTCTTCATCTGCACCTCCATCATTGGATTCCGATATATTGACCTCGACAAAGATTATTGGAAGAAATACAACGAAATACGTCACAACGAATACTCCTGGGTAAACGGTGTTGAGCGCAATGGTGTACTGATGGGAGCAGGCGAATCCGACTACTTTGATAACAATGGTTGGGAAATTTATGAGGGTAAGCATTGTGAACACTTTGTAAGCTTTGGTCAGCACTATAATGGTGACGCTAATCATCGATATTTGGATGCATTTAATGGACACGGCAATATGGAATACACAGTTTGGCGAGAGGAGAGCGTAGAGCCTGGTACCTACCGTCTCACTGCCGCAGTCCGTGCCGAGAATGAAGGAGCCTACATCATGGCCAGCCTTGACGATTCGCCTATCACCCTTGATGACACACTCCAAAACGTCCGCCTCACAGCTATCCCATCCTATGGCAATCGTTGTGGTGAAATCTGGTACTGGGGCAAAGGCTTTTGGACGGCAGAAAAAGCACATATCCCTACCGACATGCAATCCAATGATTCACTCAAAGCTACAATTGCAGAGCAACCCCATGGTTTCGGATGGAGCATTGCCGTCATCGACGGCATCGAGGTGCCCCACACCTCCCTCATCCGCTATGGTGTCACCACCTCTCCACGCTACACCGGCAAAGAATCCAAGACAAAATGGTTCTCTGCCACCGACTTCACGTTGGAGAAAATAAAGTAATTCCCTAAGAACAAAGAAAGTATAGGTCATACGTCACTCATCCTCCGCCACCATTGGGAGAGCGGATTCCTCCATGCCGTAAGGACGGGGAGAAGCAGAATGATGATCCTGCAGAAAGATATGGTTGAGCGTATAGGCAAGTGATTGGAGGGTATGCTCACGTAGGGAGGGCTTCAGTTCACATTCCCACACCGTAATGCTATGCCACCCCATCTCAGCAAGACGCCGCTGCACCTGAGCATCGCGCTCGGTGTTGCGGCGTATCTTATTTTCCCAAAAAGTACGATTGGTTGATGGCATCTTGAAGAAACGGCATGGAATCCACGAGCCATCCTCTGCCGTCACATAATGGCCGTGCCAGAAACAGCCATTCACAAAAATACAAGTACGGTACTTGCGCATCACAAGGTCTGGCTTGCCAGGCAATCGCTTATGGTTAAGCCTGTACCGAAAACCTTTTGCCCACAAATACCTACGCACCACCATCTCCGGCTTGGTGTCCTTACCGCGAATGGCAGCCATATTAACATGCCGTTGCTGAGGTGTGAGTTTGTCTGCCACTATCCTACCAAGGCCATGGGTGATTGCCAAAGCACGATTTCATGCTGCTCGAGTGAGGCACGTACATCGATGATGCGTTGATTGCTACTGCCACGATAGGGCAAGTCTTCGTCACGAAGAGACTGCACGAAAGGACCATCCACCAAGACATCGATATATTGTAATAAGGTACGCGTGCGAGGTTGACGAATGAGCGTCTCAAAAGTGAAACCCGTATAGCACCAGATGTTCTTGCCGGACTGAAGTTTGATGGCACGGGCCAGTTCCGTGAAGCCTTCTGGCTGATACATAGGATCACCACCCGAGAAGGTCACATCGGCAAAGTCATCAGCCAAGACGGTCTTCAGGATATCTTCAACAGACATCAGGCTGCCCGCATTGATGTCCCACGACTGCGGATTATGGCAGCCGGGACATGCGTGGGCACAACCCGAACAGTAGATGCTGGTACGGAAACCAGGACCATCTACTGTCGTATCTTCGAGTATGTCTATTATTCTTAAATCCATTAGTCGTGCGTTACGCGGTCGTTCAACTCCGAGAGTTTCGCCTTGTTCCAACGATCGGTGGTACCTACGAGGTAACCCGTGATGCGCTGCAGGCGGTCGATGTTGGTGCTGCCACACTTGGGACAAACCTTGAGTTCCTTGTCTGCATTCTCGGCACCGCAGTCCATGCAGCGGTTGCGAGTATGGTTGACAGAACCATAACCCATATTGTACTTGTCCATCATGTCAACGATACGCATCACCACCTCGGGGTTGTGTGTAGCGTCGCCATCGATCTCTACATAGAAGATGTGTCCGCCACGAGTCAAATCATGATAGGGTGCCTCGACCTCTGCCTTGTGACGTGCAGAGCACTTATAGTAAACAGGCACATGATTTGAGTTGGTATAATAGTCGCGATCGGTAACACCGGGAATGACGCCGAACTTCTTCTTGTCACCACGGGTGAAACGTCCCGAAAGACCCTCGGCAGGTGTTGCCAGGACACTGTAGTTATGCTGATACTTCTCGCTGAACTCATTAGCACGATCACGCATATAGGTAACAATCTTGATACCGAGTTCCTGTGCCTCCTCGCTCTCACCGTGATGCTTGCCCACGAGAGCCACGAGGCACTCTGCCAAGCCGATGAAACCGATACCGAGTGTGCCCTGATTGATGACAGGCTCGATGGTGCCGTTGGGGTCGAGGTTCTCGCTGCCCAGCCACAGTGAACTCATCACGAGGGGGAACTGCTTGGCGAAGGCCGTCTTCTGGAACTGCATACGGTCGTGCAGCTGCTGTGCCGTTACGCTCAACATATTATCCAGTTTTGCCATGAAGGCATCGATACGCTCCTGCTTGTCCTTGATGCCCATGCACTCGATGGCCATACCCACGATGTTGATGGTAGAGAACGACAGGTTACCACGGCCGATTGAGGTCTTGGGTCCGAAGCGGTTCTCGAATACACGTGTACGGCAACCCATCGTAGCACACTCCCACTTGTAACGCTCGGGATCGTTAATGTCCCATTTGTCATTGTGGTTGTAGGTAGCGTCAAGGTTGATGAAGTTGGGAAAGAAACGACGAGCCGTCACCTGACAAGCATACTTATAGAGGTCGTAGTTGCGATCCTCGGGCAGGTAGCTCACGCCACGCTTCTTCTTCCAAATCTGGATGGGGAAGATGGCAGTCTGACCACCACCTACACCTTCGTAGGTAGAACGCAGCAACTCGCGGATGATGCAACGACCTTCGGCAGAAGTGTCGGTACCGTAGTTGATGCTGGAGAACACCACCTGGTTACCACCACGGCTGTGGATAGTGTTCATATTGTGGATGAAGGCCTCCATAGCCTGATGTACTCGACCTACGGTGTTGTTGATGGCGTGCTGCATGAGACGCTTCTTGCCATCCAAACCGTTCAGAGGCAAATTGAGATAGTCATCGATGGGAGCATCATAGAGATCAGAGAGATCCTGACTCATGAGTTTCTCCAACTCCTTTACCTCTTCTATATATGAACTGCGCACGTAGGGAGCCAAATAGAAGTCGAAGGCGGGAATAGCCTGACCACCATGCATCTCGTTCTGAGCCGTTTCCATAGAGATACAACCCATGATGCTAGCTGTCTCGATGCGCTTAGCAGGACGGCTCTCACCATGACCGGCACGGAAACCGCCCTTCAGGATGTGATCCAAGGGATGCTGCACGCAAGTCAGCGACTTGGTGGGATAGTAGTCTTTGTCATGGATATGCAGGTAGTTGTTCTTTACAGCCTCACGAGCATCCTCGCTTAGCAGATAGTCGTCCACAAAAGGCTTGGTCGTCTCGCTGGCAAACTTCATCATCATGCCGGCAGGTGTGTCGGCATTCATGTTGGCATTCTCGCGAGTCACATCATTTGACTTGATGTTGATAATTTCGAGGAAAATATCGCGGGTCTTGGCCTTACGCGCTACGCTGCGCGCGTTACGATATTTAATATACGTCTTTGCCACGTCCTTACGCGCGCTCTTCATCAACTCATTCTCCACCATGTCCTGGATGTCCTCCACGGTCATCTGGCTTTTGCCGCGCATCGCAATGCGATCGGTAATCTGTGCGATAAGAGCCGCATCATCACCCTCATCTGTGGTCAACATGGCCTTACGGATGGCTGCAGCAATCTTATCTTGATTGAAGCCAACGATGCGTCCATCTCTTTTAACAACTGTCTGTATCATTGTATTTTTTTCTTTTATTTTTTACGTTCTTTACCTTAAAAAACTCACTCCGAGCGACCTCGAAAGCACTATTTCGCTGATAATGTAAGAGATGGATGAAAACACTCTTTTTACCCTTGCGAAAACAGTTGCAAAGATACAATAATGGCAGAAAACACACAAATAATTTTGAAGAAAAATTCTACTTTTGGGAAATATTTTTTTGCACGAATTTTCAAAAGTTGTCCAAAACCGACAAACCACACACTGATTTACAAATAGTTACAAGTTTTAACTAAACAAAAAGTTTCCCAAAACGAAAACCGCAAGCGAATTACGGTTGTTCGTTTTGGTATATTTCTGACGGAATAGACTGATACTCCGTCACTTGCTAAAAATAGTGTAAAATTTGTTGAATTTAGGCCTTTTCCATCGCATCAAGAGGCACGCACGCTGCCATGGCTTCGTAAGCCTTCTCGCTAGGATGTAGATGGTCACCTGAATCGAAGCCCAGAGCAAAAGCGGCAGGGTGCTTGGCGTCACGAACAGCCTCGTCGAAGTCGATGCAACCATCGAAAAGAGGTGAGGTTCGCAGCCACTCGTTGAAGGCACAGCGTAGCTTGTCACGCTCCTCACTGTAGGTACGCCATCCCTCGATAGGAAGCAAGGTACCACTCCACACACGAAGGCCAAGTTGACTGGCGTGCTGCACATACAGTTGCTCCACCCCACTCTGCAGTTCCTCGCACGTAGGCATGTCACTCCAAGGACGGAAAGGATTGACCTCCACACCCACAGGATGGATGATGTCGTTGATGCCATGCTGGATGATAACATCGCTGGCACCAGCCACGTTCATCTCGATGGGGAAACGTGTGGCGCCCTTGAGACCGTATGCCTGATAGGTAATGCAGCCGTACTGACGCAGGATGCGCGTACCACTGACAGCACGGCGGATGATGGAAACGTCATCGTAGCCCTCCTTTTCTGCACGAAGCGTGAGATAGTCGGGCCAACTCTGTGCCGTAATGGAATCACCGTAGCACACAATAGCGTGATTCTTCTCTTCCGTGAAAATGTCTATTGTATTAAGGAAATAGAACCAATTCGTGTTACGCGACAGGTCCATCGGCAACTCTGCACTCTCAGCAAAATCGCCGTATGCATAGCGGCCCTTGGAGAGCGGCCCCGTGATGAGCGTGCCGGCATTCATCTGGGTACACTCGCCCAAGTAGATGCTGACCTCGATGGTTTCACCTGCCATGATGTCAAGGGAAACCTCGCCGACGGCTTCCTCCCCGCCCCTCAAGGGGGTAGCCTCATTACCCCATGCATTTCCTGGCGGGATGGTAACACTTGTCTGACCATTGAAGAGAACAGGTAAACATTCAGAGGACACGGAGCGCCCCCCTCGGGAGGCAGTGAGGGGGCTCTTCCTCACAAAGACCTTACTAAGCGTCACAGGTTCAGTACCAGTCAGGTTGGAAAAGTGCAGACGGAGTTTATTACCCGAGAAACACATTCGGATGGGGTAACGCAAGGTGATGTCCTTTGCATAGACACACTCCTTGCGATCAGTTATTGAGGTGGCATTGCCCCAGCAGGCAACCCACTTGGAGAATTCACAATTGACTACGTCGAGATCTTTGGCGTTCATAAATTACAATTCACAATTAAGATTGCACGACACAAAAATCTATGCAAATCTGGTATTTGTCGGCAAAGTTACAAAAAAAATCAGAAATAGTAACACCTATTTAATAATAAATTTGTATCTTTGCACGCATTAAAAAAAACAGCACTATATGAAGAATAAAGCAATAATGGGAATTGTGGCTGCCGTCGTATTGGCACTCATCGGTGTAGTAATTTGGCTCATGATGGCTCACAACCAAGACGTGAAGGACAAGGAAGAGTTGGAGCAACTCAAGGAATTAGCAGAGATGGAGAAGGCTGAAATGGAAAATGAGTACCAGAACTTCGCCATGCAGTATCAGGAGATGCGTATGCAAATCAACAACGACTCGCTCGTAGCACAGCTTGAGGCAGAGCAGAAGCGCACCGAGGAGGCATTGGCTGAGTTGCAGCGTACCAAGGCCAGCGATGCCAAGGAAATCAAGCGACTGAAGGAGGAACTGAAAACATTGCGCGCCATCCTCCAGGACTTCGTGCATCAGGTAGACTCCCTGCAGCGCCTCAACGAGCAGCTCAACAACGAGAACCAGAATCTTCGCGCCACCAACGAGCAGCAGCAACAGCACATCTCCAACCTGAGCAATGAGCGCGCCGCCTTGACCGAAAAGGTCACCATCGCAGCACAACTTGACGCCACAGGCATCCATGCCCAGGGTAACAACAAGAAGGGCAAGGCCACTGAGAAGATCAAGGATGTCAAGAAGTTCGTCATCTCCTTCAGCATCAGCCGCAACGTCACTGCTCAGGCTGGCAACCGCAGCATCTACGTGCGCATCACCACTCCTTTGGGTGACGTACTGACACACGGTGGCACTTTCACCTACGAGAACCGCACCCTTGAGTACTCTATCCGCAAGGACATCGAGTATACCGGCGAGGAGCAGCACGTCACCGTTTATTGGGACGTAGCCGAGACACTCTCCGATGGAGCCTATCGTGCCGACATCTTTGCTGACGGCAGCAACATTGGCCACACAACATTTAGTTTTAAATAGCCTAACAACATCATAACCAAAACCTAACAACCAAAAATGGAAGCAGTATTCAGTTACATTATCGGCCTGGGAGCCGCCGTGATGATGCCTGTCATCTTCACCATCCTGGGCGTGTGCATCGGCATTAATTTCAGCAAGGCCTTGAAGAGCGGCCTCTACGTAGGCGTCGGCTTCGTGGGACTGAGCGTCATCACGGGTCTGCTCACCAGCAGTCTCGGCCCCGCCTTGGGTCAGGTGGTCGAGATTTACGACCTCAAGTTGCAGGTGTTCGACATGGGTTGGCCCGCTGCCGCTTCGGTAGCCTATAACACCCTCGTCGGTTCATTCATCATCCCTGTCTGCCTGGGCGTCAACCTCGTCCTACTGCTCTTGGGTTGTACCCGCACCGTCAACATCGACCTCTGGAACTATTGGCACTTTGCCTTCATCGGCGCCGTCATCTACTTCATGACTGGTAGCGTGGCATGGGGTTTCTTCGGTGCCATCATCTGCTACATCATCACGCTCGTGCTGGCCGACATGACTGCCAAGCGTTTCCAGAAGTTCTATCCCGGCATGGAGGGCATCAGCATTCCTCAGCCTTTCTGCCAGGGTTTCATGCCCTTCGCCCTCGTCATCAACAAGGCATTGGACTATGTTCCCGGCATCAACAAGATCAACATCGACTCTGAAGGAATGAAGAAGAAGTTCGGCCTCTTCGGCGAGCCTCTCGTCCTGGGTGTCATCATCGGTATCATCATCGGTTGCCTGGCTTGTAAGGACTGGAACGAGATTGTCGACAAGATTCCCGCCACTTTGGGCTTAGGCATCAAGATGGGTGCCGTCATGGAGCTCATCCCCCGCATCACCAGCCTCTTCATCGAGGGCCTGAAGCCTATCAGTGAGGCAACTAAGCAGCTCATCGCCAAGAAGTTTGGCGACAAGAAAGAACTCTACATCGGCATGTCGCCTGCCCTCGTCATCGGTCATCCCACCACCTTGGTAGTGAGCCTCTTGCTCATCCCCGTGACCCTCGTACTGGCAGTCGTATTGCCTGGCAACCAGTTCCTGCCCTTGGCATCGCTGGCCGGCATGTTCTACGTCTTTGTGATGATCCTGCCCTACACCAATGGCAACGTACTGCGTAGTTTCATCGTGGGTCTCGTCGTAGTGGCTATCGGCCTGTACTTTGTCACCCTCATGGCACCTGACTTCACCATGGCTGCCAGCGACGTTTACAACAACACCAAGGATGCTGCCGTAGCCGTACCCGACGGCTTCCAGGCTGGTGCACTCGATTTCGCATCCTCTCCCCTTTCGACCCTCATCTATACGGCCATGAAATACCTCAAGTACATCGGTGCCGGCTTACTCGTCATCCTGACTATGGGCATGGTGGTATGGAACAAGGTGCAGATCAAGAGATCGGAAGCTACTGCCAAATAACTTAAGAATTAACCATAATCATAAAACAAATATGAAAAAGATTCATTTTGCACTCGCATTTTTCACTTTTCACTTTTCACTTTTCACTAGCGTAGCGATAAACGCCCAGGAGGCTGACCGCTTCGTTGGTCGTCAGCATGTACGTTTCCAGACGGCTTGCCATCCTCAGGATGTCAAGACCTACGACACCAAGTTGCTGCGCGAGCGCTTCGTTATGGAGAAGGTAATGGAGGCAGACTCTATCCTGCTGACCTACAGCCACTACGATCGTTTCATCTTCGGCGGTGCCATGCCTGTCAATCAGACACTGAAGTTGGAGAACTTCTGGGAGCTCGGTCTCGATGTGGACAACACCATCCCCGAGAAGTACTTCATGTACAACCGCGAATTGGGAATCGTGAACTGCGGTCAGGGCGACGGCATCGTCCTCGTGGACGGTAAGGAGTATGCCCTCTCACCCAAGGAGGCTCTCTATGTAGGCCGTGGCCATATGAAGGACAACAAGGGCAAATGGACCGACGTGAACAAGTCTATCGAGTTCCGCTCAAAGGATGCCAGCAAGCCTGCCAAGTTCTACCTAAACAGTGCCACCGCACACACCCACTACAAGACACAGTGGATCACACTGGATGGTCGCAAGGGTTCACTCAAGGCTGCCGTATGGGGTCCCGTCGGCACTACCGAGGAGGCTAACAACCGTACCGTCTACAAGCTCATCGTGAACGACGTTCTGACCGAGGGTCCCTGCCAGTTGCAGTTGGGTCTGACACAGCTCAATCCCGGTGCTGTTTGGAACACCATGCCCCCTCACACCCACGGTCGTCGCATCGAGGCTTACTACTACTTCAACCTGCCCGAGGATCAGACCATCTCACACGTGATGGGTCAGCCTCAGGAGAGCCGCAACGTATGGTTGCACAACGAGCAGGCCATCATGTCACCCGAGTGGAGCATCCACGCTGCTGCAGGCACCTATTACTACACCTTCATCTGGGGTATGGCAGGCGAGAACCTGTACTACAACGACAAGGACAATATCCCTGTGATTGACATTCGATAAACATAGCCTCTCCCCTTGCCCCTCCCCCAAAAGGGAGGGGTATTTTAATAACTAAACATACATAACATTGGGACACGGAAAACTAAAGAAATTTGCCGAAATGGCAGCCAACCCGCTTGTGGTTGAACCGCAATATTACCCAGGAAGACCCTTCGACTTTGAATTGAAGGGCCATTGGCATCAGGACTTCTTCAAGAACAACAACCCTATCGTGCTCGAACTCGGTTGCGGCCGTGGTGAATACACGGTGGGCCTGGGTCGTATGTTCCCGGACAAGAACTACATCGGTATCGACATCAAGGGCTCACGCATGTGGACGGGTGCTAAAGACGCACTGGAGAGCGGGATGCAGAACGTAGGATTCCTGCGCACACACATCGAGTTCATCCCCGAGTTCTTTGGCGAGGACGAGGTGAGTGAGTTGTGGCTCACGTTCAGCGACCCACAAATGCGCAAGGCCACCAAGCGTCTCACATCCTCCTTCTTCCTGCAGCGCTACCGCAAGTTCCTCAAGGACGGCGGCATCATTCACCTCAAGACTGACAGCAACTTCCTCTTCACCTACACCGAGGAACTGCTCAAGGCCAACGGAATCGTGCCCGAGGTATGCACCCGTAATCTCTATGGCCCCTCCCCCGCCCCCCGAGGGGGGAGCCTCCCAAACCCTGGCGCTACCGAAAGTAAGGATGTGGCTGACGCGCTGTCACAAGCCCGCGCCATCCAGACCTATTACGAAGGCATGTGGCGAGAGCGTGGCATCGACATCAAGTATCTGCGTTTCCGTCTGCCCAAGGAGGGAGAACTTGTAGAGCCTGATGTGGAGATAGAGTTGGATGAATACCGCTCGTACGGGCGTGACAAGAACTCATCGTTGGAAACGCACAAGTAGGTTGAAGATTGAAAATTGAAAATTACTCTGCAATGGACAATAATAATACATTATACCCCAAACTCATCATGGATGCCCTGGCCACGGTACGTTACCCTGGCACGGGCAAGAACGTCGTGGAGATGAAGATGGTGGAGGACGACCTGCGCATCAGCGGATTGCACGTCTCATTCACCCTCATCTTCGACAAGCCTACCGATCCCTTTATGAAATCGGTGGTGAAGGCATGCGAGGCAGCCATCCACGCTTTTGCATCAAAGGATGCAGAAGTAGAAATCAAGACCAAGAGTCTGCAAGCTCCCCGTCCCGACCTGCCCGACCTGTTGCCCGGCGTGAAGAATATCATCGCCGTCAGCAGCGGCAAAGGTGGCGTAGGCAAGAGCACCGTAGCAGCCAACCTGGCTGTGTCACTGGCCCGATTGGGACACCGCGTCGGTCTACTCGACTGCGACATCTTCGGTCCTTCCATGCCCAAGATGTTCAAGATAGAAGATGCACGTCCCTATAGCGAGAACATCGACGGACGCGACCTCATCATGCCCGTGGAGCAATACGGTGTCAAGATGCTCTCCATCGGCTTCTTCGTCAACCCCGACCAAGCCACACTCTGGCGCGGCGGTATGGCATCGAACGCCCTGAAGCAGCTCATCGGTGACGCCAATTGGGGAGACCTTGACTATTTCATTCTCGACACACCTCCCGGCACCAGCGACATCCATCTGACCCTCGTGCAGACGTTGCCCATCACTGGTGCTGTCATCGTCTCAACACCCCAGCAGGTGGCACTGGCTGATGCACGCAAGGGTATCAACATGTATCAGAATGAGAAGGTGGACGTACCCATCCTCGGCTTGGTGGAGAACATGGCATGGTTCACTCCCGCTCAGCATCCCGACGAGAAATACTACCTCTTCGGCAAGGAGGGTGTGAAGCAGTTGGCAGAGGAGATGCAGGTTCCCTTACTCGGTCAGATTCCCGTAGTTCAAGACATCTGCGAGCATGGCGACAGTGGCGAACCCGTCAGCCTCGACCCCAGCAGTCTTACTGGTCAGGCGTTCCTGCAACTGGCAGCCAAGGTTGTTACTCAGACCGACCGCCGCAACCTAGAAAAAGCACCCACCACCATCGTGGGTGTCAAGAAATAAACGAGAAATCAGAACACCATCCTATCTTACCCCACACGAGAGCACGCTCTGGAACAACTCCACGGCGTGCTTTTGTTTTTCAGATGAGAGAGGTGGCACATCCTTCAGGACATAGTCAATACTCAACTTCTCATATTTGAACTTGCCAAGATCATGATAAGGCAGTATCTCGACTTGCTCGATGACGGAGTAATGTGACAAATATTCTGCCACAGCCTGCAGATGAGCATCGTCATCATTGATGCCAGGCGTCACCACATGACGAATCCACACGGGGATGCCTTCTGCCTGCAGGTATTCCATGAGTTGATGGTTGTGGTTGCGAGGCATACCCGTCAAAGTCTTGTGAAGGTCATCATCTACCGTCTTGATGTCAAGCAGCACGAGATCCGTCTGCTTCAGTGTCTCCTTCACCTGATCGTTAAAGTATGCGCCGCTGGTATCCAATGCAGTATGAATCCCTTCATTACGGCACAACCTGAAGAACTCCTCCACGAAAGCAGCCTGCATCAGAGGTTCTCCACCAGAGCACGTCACGCCACCCGTCTTGATAAAGTTCTTGTAACGAAGCACTTCTGCGAGTAGTTCATCTGATGTCCATTGTCCAGCACCATTCGAAGCACGACCTGCGGTTCCTCTGCTTGTACCTGCTGCCGATGCCCCATCCTTCTCGTTGGATGCAGGAACCACCTCCCAAGTATCGGGATTGTGACAAAACTGGCATCTCATGGGACAGCCTTGCATGAACACGACAAAACGTATGCCGGGTCCATCCACCGTTCCAAAACTCTCAAAACTATGTATCTGTCCTGTCATATACAACTTATATCAGAATAGTGAGTACCACACTCCAATGAGCCATCGCACCAAGCAATACGAATATGTGCCAGATAGCATGATAATGAGGCTTATCATCGTGAGCAAAGAAATAAGTCCCAGCTGTGTAAAGCAATCCTTCCGCCAACAGGAAAGACAATGAAAGTGCAGACAAGCGTGCAAAGACATCGGGCACAATAAACACGATACTCCAACCTAAGACAAGATAGATTGTCAACGATAATTTAGGCCATTTGTCTATGGCAAAGATCTTGTAAAACGTTCCGCCCAAAACGGCTCCCCATTGTAGGCCGAAGATAAGCCATCCCAACCAACCACCTATCACACCTATACAAATAGGGCTATAGGAACAGGCTATCATGACATAGATGCTTATGTGATCGAATTTGCGCAAAATACGTTTTGCTCTGCTTTCGGGCAGCCAATGATAAATCGTACTGGACAAAAACATCAGGAACATTCCACAGATAAAGAAGATGACACCCATTGCCATCGCCCATCCTTGAGCCACAGCAGGCCATGCCATCCACATCGAGCCCAAGGCAAAGAGCACGCCTATAAGGTGTGTCCATACATTTCCTTCTTCACGTTTTGCTGGCAACCACATAATTACTACACAACTAATAAGCAAATTTAAAAGAGAAATGTCATTCCAAAGAAAGGGCTTTTGCCGATGGGCAAAATGCCCTTTCGTCGGAATGACATTACTATCAGAATACCGAAAAAAGGTATTTAATCACCTAAATTACATGCAAGTATTGATGGTACGGCTCAATACGTCGAGCTGCTGCTCACGAGTCAGCTTCACGAAGTTAACAGCGTAACCACTGACACGGATAGTGAGCTGAGGATACTTCTCAGGATGCTCCATTGCGTCAACCAACAACTCGCGGTCGAAGACGTTGACGTTGAGATGCTGACCACCATCGGGAGCGAAGTAACCGTCCATCAGATTAACGAGGTTCTTTGTCTGCATGTCGCGATCCTTACCCAGTGAACCGGGGCTGATAGCGAAGGTATAAGAGATACCATCCTTTGAGTGGTGGAAGGGCAACTTAGCAACTGAAGCCAAAGCAGCCACAGCACCCTTGACGTCGCGAGCATTCATGGGGTTAGCACCGGGAGCGAAGGGAACACCCTTAGCACGTCCATCGGGAGTAGCACCCGTGTTGCGGCCGTAAACCACGTTTGAGGTGATGGTCAGCAACGACTGAGTAGGAATAGCATCGCGATAGGTACGGTGCTGACGCAAGTACTCCATGAACTTCTCTGTCAGCATAACAGCAATCTCGTCGGTCTCGTCGCAGTTGTTACCGAAGGGGATATACTCGCCTTCTTCAATCTTGTAATCAACAGCCAAACCAGTCTCGTCGCGGATGATGCGAACCTTGCAGTTCTTCATGGCAGCGATAGAATCGGTCACGATAGAGATACCAGCGATACCGGTAGCACGTGTACGTACCACGTCGCCATCGTGCAAAGCCATCTCGAATGCCTCGTAGTCATACTTATCGTGCATGTAGTGAATGATCTTCAATGCGTTGACGTAGGTCTTAGCCAACCAGCGCATCATAGCGTCAAAACGAGGCCAGAACTCCTCATAAGTGAGGTAGTCACCAGTAATAGGACTGAAACGAGGACCTACCTGTGTGCCATGAATCTCGTCGCGACCACCATTGATAGCGTAGAGCATACACTTAGCCAAGTTAGCACGAGCACCGAAGAACTGCATCTGCTTACCAATCTTCATGGGGCTCACGCAGCAAGCGATACCGTAGTCATCGCCCAACTCAGGACGCATCAAGTCATCGTTCTCATACTGAATAGCACTGGTATCCATGCTGACCTTTGCGCAATAGTTCTTCCACGCCTCGGGCAGACGAGCACTCCACAGAATAGTCAGGTTGGGCTCGGGCGAGGGACCCATATTATATAAGGTGTGCAGCATACGGAAGTCGGTCTTGGTCACCATAGAGCGACCATCGATACCCATACCACCGAGTGATGCGGTTGCCCAGATAGGATCGCCAGAGAAGAGGTCGTTGTACTCGGGAGTACGCAAGAAACGTACGATACGAATCTTCATAACCATCTGGTCAATAAGTTCCTGAGCCTCCTCCTCGGTGATGACACCATTCTTGAGGTCACGCTGGATGAAGATATCGAGGAAGGCGCATACGCGACCCAGTGACATGGCAGCACCGTCCTGATCCTTCACGGCACCGAGGTAACCGAAGTAGGTCCACTGCACTGCCTCGCGAGCGTTGGTAGCGGGCTTGGTTACGTCGAAACCGTAGGCAGCACACATGCGCTCGAACTCCTTGAGGGCGTTGATCTGATCGGTGATCTCCTCACGGTGACGTACGATTTCCTCGGTGAACTCCTGAATATCAATACGCTTGTGGAAGCGCTTCTTCTCTTCGATAAGGTTGGTAGTACCGTAGAGGGCAATACGACGGTAGTCACCGATGATACGGCCACGACCGTAGGCATCGGGCAGACCAGTGATGATGTGGGCGTGACGTGCAGCCTTGATATCGTCGTTATAAGCAGCGAAGACACCCTCGTTGTGGGTCTTGCGATACTTGGTATAGATGGTCTTGGTAGCGGGATCGAGTTCATAGCCATAAGCCTTCAGCGCGCTTTCCACCATACGGATACCACCCTTGGGGAAGATACCACGCTTAAGAGGTGCATCGGTCTGCAGACCCACGATAACCTCGTCATCCTTGCTGATATAACCAGCACCGTAGGTATCGATGCTCTGGGGCAGCTTGGTCTCAGCGTCATAGACGCCCTTCTCGCGCTCCACCTTGAACATCTCGCTCAGAATGTCCCACAACTTGTTGGTCTTTGCAGAGGCAGGGGCAAGGAAACTCTCGTCGCCATCGTAGGGCTCATAGTTGTGCTGAATGAAATCGCGCACATCAATTTCATGTTTCCATGAAGTACCTTTAAAATCAGTCTGTAAGTTCTGTAATTGCATAACTTAGGGATTGTTTTATTAATTAAATATTGTATTGTTTGCTATTTGGCCACAAAAATACAACTTTTTTTTGGAATTCAAAAGAAAAAGCGTAACTTTGAGGCGAAAAACTAACCATAATCTATTTTTATGAAACTAAGAAGTACTTTTGTTCTAGCTGCGTTTATGGTAGGATCTGCGATACAGACACATGCTCAAACACAACTTACGGCTAGTGAGATGAATAGCCATGTTGCCATTTCATCGGGTTCGGTCATCGGTATTCACGACCCTTCGGTGGTCTATAAAGATGGCACTTATACCATTTGGGGTACTCACCTGGGATTGGCACAGAGCAAGGATCTGGTCAACTGGACGGGGCTTTCGGCTAATGGCCGTTTCATACAGTTGGCATCGCAAGGTGCAGCGAATGGTAATACCTGTAATGGCGGTGAGGCCTTCTTCAAGCAGCAACTGACGAAGGTGAAGGGACGCGACGGTCAGATGGTCGACATGCCCAATTTCGACGGTCGTGCGTTCTGCTCGCGCTATGGCGCAGACAACTGGATATACGGCAATATGTGGGCACCCGATATCATCTATAATACCAAGATGAAGAAGTGGTGCATGTATCTCAGCCTGAATGGCGACCATTGGTCCAGCGCTATCGTGCTGCTCACGGCCACCTCGCCGCTGGGTCCCTTCACCTATCAGGCTCCCATCGTGATGGGCGGTTTCAACGGCCAGTCGTACAATGGTGTGCAGGCTCCCAAGATTGGCGAGACGGACTACACCCTCGTGACAGGCGAGAA
Organism: Bacteroidaceae bacterium; assembly: GCA_045629085.1. Taxonomy (GTDB): domain Bacteria; phylum Bacteroidota; class Bacteroidia; order Bacteroidales; family Bacteroidaceae; genus Physcousia. The sequence goes on along the minus strand of JAZQQO010000048.1, from coordinate 80,065 downwards.
GAGCATTGCAGGTCGTTATCTGCGTGGCGACTGGGGCACCTATTGGCCTAACTGTATCGACCCCTGCGTCTTCTACGATGAGGAGGGACAGTTGTGGATGAGCTACGGTTCGTGGAGCGGTGGTATCTTCCTGCTAAAGCTCGACAGCGAGACGGGTCTGCGCGACTATACCTATACCTATCCTAATGATTATGATACGAAGGGTGCCAACTTCACCTCCGATCCCTACTTCGGCAAGCGTATTGCCGGCGGCTACTACGTGAGTGGCGAGGGTAGTTACATCCAGCATATCGGTGATTACTACTATTTGTTCGTGGTGTACGGCGGTCTGGAGTCGAATGCCGGTTACGAGATGCGCGTCTTCCGCAGCAAGACGGTGGACGGTCCCTACAAGGATGCGGCTGGCGTTGCGGCTACCTATACGGGTTATCAGATGAACTACGGTCCACGTGCCAATACCGATCGTGGTATTCGCTTGATGAGTGCCTACAACAACTGGGGCGAGATACAGAACGTGGGTGAGCGTGCACAGGGTCACAACTCAGCCTATGTGGACGACAAGGGACGTGCCTTCGTGGTATATCACACCCGTTTCAAGGATGGCAACGAGGGTTTCCAGGATCGCGTGCATCAGCTCTTCGTGAACCAGAATGGTTGGCTCGTGACAGCCCCCTTTGCCTATCGCGGAGAGGAGCAGACCGACAAGGAGATGGCCAGCGGTTGTCCCTGGACTAAGGAGCAACTGGCAGGTGACTACAAACTGCTCATCCATCCTTATCGACAGGATCACAACGGCGAAGCTGAGGCAACACCTGTTGATGTGACGCTGACCCCCGAAGGCAAGGTGACGGGCGATGTGACGGGTACGTGGAAGATGACGGATGGCACATCGTACATCACCCTCACACTCAATTCAGTAACCTATTCGGGTGTATTCTGCTTGCAGCATATCAATGGCGCTACCACCGCCAATTACAAGACCTCACAGATGGAGGCCATCGTCTTTACCGCCTTGGCCAATAATGGTGTGCCTGTATGGGGCTACAAGATGGCGCCCAAGTCGGCTGTGGCATGGAACTACACCCACAACGCCATCAACGTGAAGGAGGGTCAGTCGGTGAATGCTCACCTCAAGTTGGTCTATCCTACCATCCATAATGCTACGCTGAACTGGACATCGAGCGAGCCTACCATCATCAGTGAGTACGGACGCTACAATCCCACTGGTCTGACCGAGGCCACACCCGTCACGCTGACGGGCCGACTGGAGTGCGGTGATTATTATTGGGAGCAGACCTACAACGTCAAGGCAGCGAAGGAGACATTCCCCTCAGGCGACTATCTGGGCGGACTTGTAGCCTACTACGACTTTAATGACAAGCCTACCTACAATAACTACAAGATGCCTACGGCAGAGGGTTATGACCGAATAACCTACGGTAAGTGGAATAACGGAGTGTCTCCCACACAGGAAGTGGACTACGAGCGCGACGGCCAGGTGCTGCACCAGTACTTCGGTGCCAATGCCAGCAACAGCTACAGCCGTATGCCTAATCCGCTCGTTGGGCAGGAAGCCATGACGGGTTTCACCATCTCTGCATGGGTGAAGCGCACGGATGCCAACATGCGGGATGCACTGTGGGGTTTCTTCAACACCACCAATGCCACCAGCACCACATCGCCTCGCCTCTTCCTGACGGGCAACAGCTACCTGGGCTACAACGACGCTGCCGACAACTACTTCGACCTGAACCACCCCAACACCAAAGAGATAACAAACATCCCCGTTGGTGAATGGGCACTGGTAACGCTGACCGTAGGTCCTGAGAATGGCATCCGCCTCTATGTCAATGGCACGAACAAGACATTCAGCAGCATCGATACCAACTTGCCTATATCAGGCAGCACCACATCGGCAAAGATCAAGTCGCTCCCCGTGGCAGACGTTGTAGCCAAGGTAGCATCGCTCAAGTACTTCTATCTGGGCAACGGTTCGTTCCACGGAAGTGCAGATGCTCGCTTCGACGATCTGATGATTTACAACCGCGAGCTTACCAACACCGATGTCAATGCTCTCAAGACAATGTCCAACCGCGTCAGCGACTTCACCATTGGCGAGAATGGCAAGGGCGCCACAGGCATCATCCTCACCCCTGCCCTCCCCCAAGGAGGAAGTGCAACTCCTGGCATCTATGACTTGAGCGGCCGCAAGGTGGGTGATAACTCACAATCCATCATTCACAACCCACAGGTAAAGAAGGGCCTCTACATCGTGGGAGGAAAGAAGATTGTAAAGCAGTAAAAACGAATCATAGAAACTTTATTCCATGTAATTCAATGAAAAAGTTTTGTACTTTTCTCATATCGGCAGTGATGCTCTTGACGATGTTCTTCGCTCCGAGCATAGCAAAGGCTGACGGCGTGAAGGGCACTGCCCGACAGGAATCTTTCTTCGTGAAGGGACAGCTTGGCACGAAGATGCTTGAAAACATTTCTATCGAGACAGAGGGTGCCACGCTTGCTACGCTTCCTAATGCTGCTCTTAACGTACCTGTACGCTACAACCAGAACAAGGAGGGCAAGATCAATTGGAACAATGGTACCCAACTCATCATCACGGCCAAGGACAACATCACGGCCATTCTTATTGACGGCGACTGGGTTCAGTACTCTTCCGCAGACAAGGGCGATTATGTCAATGGTGCATGGACAGGCTTTCTCAACGAGGGAGAGTCTGTCACATTCACTGCTGGCGATGGCATCAACATTCAGAGTATAGTCATCCTTTACAACGGTGCAGAATACCAGACAGAGGGGGATTCAAACGGAAATGTTGAGATTAAATTAAACATTACCAAGAAATCATGGGCAACCATCGGTGCCGAAAATGGTGAGGTTATCGGTACTGCAGAACTCAAGAATACTGATAATTTCGACCACTTTGAAGCCGTAATACGCTGCGCTGAGGATCCTGACCAGTACATCACATTTGCCGACTGCATGGTCAATGGTGGTAAGCTCGTTTGCTATACGTGGACGGGTGGACACTACACACTCAACAACGGCTACCACTACACGCTCACCGTCGATGCATACGACGTGCCATACTACGGTTCCAAGCCAGTGGCTACCGCCACATACGACTTTGTAGGTACTGGTGCAGAGGCGACCAAATACTGTGACATCACCATCACTAATGTTGACCTCACTCCTAGCACACTCCTTGTCAATGGCTACAACTACAATGGTGACTTCGACGTTACATTCTCTGAACCCGTGGCACGCGTACAGTCATGGTGGGCAATGGGAATGGAGGGCACGCGACGCCTCTCAGCCACCCAGAAGAGCGAGGATGGCACCGTATGGACTATCAACCTCGATTCTGTACTCGAAGGCCTCGAAGGTGCTGCCAACATACAGATTACTGCATGGAATGCTGATGGGCTCCAGATGCGCGGTGAGGGTGGCGACCACTCTTTCGCTCTCAACATCATTGTATCTGGCGGCGAAGACGCTCCTGCTACTAGCATTACTGCTATTCGTGCTGCCATCAATGCTGACGAGGCACAGATTTACTCCATGGACGGTGCTAAACTCAACAAACTCCAGAAAGGCATCAACGTGGTACGCTTTGTTAACGGCATTTCAAAGAAGATAATGGTTAAGTAATTTGCATCAGAATATTCGTCGTGCCGTGCAAATCAACACTACAGATCCTCTATCTCATCTTCAGTAAGGCCTGTGGCTTCTGCTATCATTTGGGCAGTCATTCCCATCTGCTTCAACTTGAGAGCGGTAGAGAGAATGCCTTTCTGCATACCTTTCTGCATACCTTCGGCCAAACCCTCGGCTTTTCCCTTCTTCTCTGCTGTGGTGATTACGCTGTACCAGTCACGGAAGTTCTTCAGACTCTCCTCATAGTCCATGCGTTCCTGTGGAGTGTACTTCGCTATCTCTGCCAGCTCGAAGAGGCGGTTAAAAATGGCTTCCTTTAACTCAGCCGTACGCTCGTCAAGATCACCCAGGTGCTTGATGGCATACAGCCACTTGTCATATAGGGTTTTGAGTTGCGGAAGCGAATTCACATAGCGTGTCTGGGATTCCGTGAGTGGCATAAGCTTACAGTTTTTACATTACGGTGCAAAGATAGATATTTTTCACTAACCGCACAAACTTTCCTCTGGAAAAGTGCACCATAAGGGAAATAGTGGTTGTGTTCCTCGATATTACCGTTGGCATCCGTCATATCGGATTCTTCCATATGGGTCAGCCTATTACCATTATTATATGAATATTGCAGCGGGTTGAGAATCTTCATTTGCCCCAGAGATGAAAAAATAGTTTTGAAAAAGTGGTTTCAGCTTTCAGTTCTATTTGTTGTTTCCAAACAGACATTTTGATGGGTGTAGGTTGCAAACTCAATACCAACAGAGTGTATTTGTGATATGAGAAACAGATCTTGCTACACACTTTTAACATATAGGAGTTCCACACATTTTAGCACGTCTCTTAAGAAGCAACTAAAGGTTAAAGGCTGAGCACATAAAACTGGGGGAATTAAGACGCATTAAATTTAGAGTTTTTATCTAAATCTGACAAAGGAATATGTAAGAAAATGCTATTTCGAGAGTGGTTTTTGGCATTTTTTAATCAAAAACGATGTTTTTAGTGTATATTTTAAAACTTTTCTGCTCGCATTTGATGAGAATTGTGTAACTTTGCAGTGTCATGCCTACGCCGTGCCATCTGAAAAAGGATGCACGGATGGGCGGGACACTACATAATGCAAAAGCGTCATCGATGCTTTGTTCTGTGGCTCTCTGAAACCTGAGAAATTTCAATTACCAGTCAAGAACAATGTCAGAAGTGAATGCAACGGGTATGCTATTTATGTATCCCGGAGTGTGCAGGAGAGGGTATAATATATCCTCAAAGCACACTTTTCCGGAGGTACGTGCAACATACGGGCGTAGGCAGACACTCTACAAGTTCACTGGTAAGGGTTTTCTCAGGACCTCAGAGGCGGACAGTAGAGATGGAAGCCTACGTTTTTTGTATTTTGTAGTAGTTACAATATTTCACAACTTGTCTATAAGGGCTCGTAGACACTATTTGGCAACTACAAGTATGGCAAATAATGGAGGAATGATGAATGTCATTCGATGCGACTTGAAGGAATACATATTATGGAAATGGAAACCCCAATTCAACGATTCCAACGATCCTGGACAACGTTCAAACTTTGTTAGATGGGGAAGTAGTCTAAGAGTCAAAGATGGCGAAATGGCTGTTTTTGTGTATCGTGGAGCTAATAAAGAAGGGAATGACACCCAAGAATTTATTATGGGTCCATATGATGGAACCATCGAAACAGCAAACCTGCCTGTAATATCAAAAATTGTTGGATTAGCATATGGCGGTGGGCAAGGTGGCCCTTTTCAAGCGGAAATATATTTTATCAACCTTCAAGGAAATAACCAGATACTTTTTGGAATTCCTTTCTTTGACGTGTTTGACTCTAGATACCCGGACTTGGCAGTTCCTGTCTCTACAAGAGGAACCATTACTTTCAATCTGACGGATTACAAGTCATTCATCAAATTGAATCGATTGACGGATTTCAACATGATGGATTTTAAGAATCAGATTCGAAGTGCCCTCACAAAATATATGAAACATGTCATCATAAACATGGCTGGGGATAAAGACATGTCTGTGATCAGACTTGAAAGTAAAATACTCGAAATCAGTGAGGCTGCCCAAAAATACATATCAAAACGTTTTTCTGACGATTTTGGTGTTAACCTTAAAGCTCTTGACGTCGAAGCAGTTTCACTAGACAAAGATTCTGAAGGCTACAAGCAATTGAAAGGCTTGACCTTTGGAATCGTAAGCAGGACAACGCAGGCACAAGCAGATGCGAACATTCGTAATATGGAGCAGATGCAAGAATGGAATTCAGAGAATATACGTGCTACCATGGCCATACAAAGAGGAGAAATGCAACGAGCCCAACGTCTTCAAACAGAAACAGCATATATGGGAGCTCATGCCCTTAATCAGCAGACTGAGGTTGGCAAGCAATTCGCTTCTGCTATGGGACAGAGTGGAGCAATGAATGTTGGTGGGTCTCAGATGAATCCTGCAGGTATGATGACAGGCATGATGATGGGTGGTGCCATGGGTCATCAAATGGCAGGTATGATGAATCAGATGGGGCAAACAGTGAACCAAAATCTCCAACAAGCAAACCAGATACCACCACAGGCTCCCCAAATGAATTATTACGTTTTGATTGCAGGCCAACAAACTGGACCACACAATGCTGCGCAGTTGGGGCAGTTGGCTGCATCTGGCCAACTCACACCAGATACATATGTTTGGAAGGCAGGAATGGCAAGTTGGGATTTTGCAAAGAACACGGAGGTAAATACTTTATTTCCTGTTACTCCTCCAATGCCACCAACTCCTCCAACACCCCCAATACCGCCAGTTACTAATTCATAATTTCATATCACCATGAACGAGAATAATTTTTCAACATTAGACAGACTGATGGAATTTGGCCTCGGTATGGGAATGGCTCAACAAATGGTCAACATGATGAACCAGACCATGCAAAACATGCAGATTCCAGAAACAGCAAGACCAGTACAGCCTAAGGCTGTGGAATGGTATGTTGTAGTCAAGGAAAAAGCAAGCGGCCCTTTCTCAGAAACAGAAATGAAAGGGTTGATGCTTGAAAAGAAAGTTACAAAAGAGACTTTAGTATGGTGTACAGGCATGTCTAACTGGCAAACAGCCGAAAATACGCCAAGTATTCTTAAATTGCTTCTACAATTACCACCAGCATTATGAAAATCAACATAATACCCTCATTGATAGTGCTAATGGCAGCAGCCTTGCTAGCATATCTCTTCTATACGATGTCGGATACTGAAGAGCAAATGTCTAAAGCTCTCGCAATATCAGGATTTGTCTCTATTGGTATCTGTCTAGAATGCGGTATAGGTCTTTCGTTTAAGGACTCACATCACACGGTAAATAGTTTTGCCACATCAATCTTTTTCCTCATATTGTTCATAGTAGAACATTGTTGTTTTGCTGCATGGGGAACAAGCCGGGAGTGGCTAATCATCACATCAGGACTTTTGCTAGTCCTTTACCTCTTAGTGTATTATGGCATAAGTAAAACCAAAATGTAACAATATGAGTAACATAACATGTCCCAGTTGTGGCGGGCAAAAAGCCACCCAAATTAACAATTATGAATATCGTTGTGAGTATTGCGGTCACACATTTTCTCCAGTTGCGCCTCAGCCAGCTCAAGCACCACAACAATCCGGCTCGCAGCCAAATTTCCAACAGAATCAGGCTCTTCAAAATATCCGATCTGCGTTTAATTCCGCCAATTCAAACGAAAAAAACAGAACAACAGCTGCTTTAATGGCATTTTTTACAGGAGGAATTGGAGGTCATCTGTTCTATCTTGGAAAAACAGAAAAAGGATTTTTATACTTAGTGTTTTGCTGGACTGTTATTCCCTGGTTATTTGGTATCATAGAAGGTATATATCTAATTACCCAATCAGACGATGATTTTAATGTTAAACCTAAATTATTATTCTAATCGCGCGTGTATTTAAAAAGATTTTTACAGTAGCTTTACAGTCTCTCACGTTTGCATCTTGCAAACCAACAACATCACAATTAGAGAAAGAAATATTAAATCAAAAATATGTCAGATATAGGTGTGCATGCCACAAACATCAACCTTGTTCATGAAGACGGCAACAACTATACTGGACAAATAACGTTAGTTGCAGATGGAGAATCGGAAACTTTCAGCATAAAAGTAATCTGTGATGGAAGAGCAATATGAAATACTAGAACCATTAAAAAAGTGAAACATGAACAATCCTATATGCCCATCGTGTGGTAGTCCAAATGTCGAACAAATAGATGTGGACAAGTACCAGTGCCCATATTGTGGCAAAACATTTAGTTTTAGAGATTCTGTTATTTCTCAACAAGCACAACAGAATCAAGAATCCGAGTCAAAACCAACCAAGAATAAGGGAAAGATTGTCATGAAGAACTTAGGATGCCTTGTAGGCACAGTTCTTTTCTGTACTGGGATGTTTATCTCCTCGTATCAGAAGAAGGGACCCGACGATGCGTATGATACGTTGGCTGGTGCTATCGTTATATGTCTCTTGCTTTATGTGTTCTACTTTTACAAAAGAATCAATAAAAAGTAGGCAAATCATTTCCGTTAGAAAAGGGCTAAAGAACTTGCTGACGGATATATGTGAAACGTAGTAAATGTGAAATTTAAACATAGAATACAACTTTCGACCTGTAAATTGGCTATACTTTTGAGTATACCATAACAGGTCGATTGAAAATTTGCACATTCTCTAGTTACCGTTGGCATCCGTCATATCGGATTCTTCCATACAGGTCAGCCTATTACCATTATATGTTTAAGTCAGCTGGTCGAGAGTCATCATTTATTCTAAAGATGAAAAAATAGTTTGGAAAAAGTGGTTTTTACGCGCGTATGTGCGCTTTTTTTCGGATTTATTTTGCTGTTAAGAAAAAAAGATGTACTTTTGCAGTACAGATGAGAGTTGCATATAGGCGAGATAACTTCAAGCTCCGCAGCCGTCTTGAAATATAAAGCCGTGGGTTCGCCTACGGCTTTAATTCATTTATGGCATTTTCAATCTCTATTCTTCGTTGATCGCGAGCATTGACCAAGACAGCACTCCCTGAGAAAACAACGTAACAGCCATCTATCAATCCTTCTTGGAAATCTGCCTTTCTTCTTGATATATACTTTGAAAGTTCAAATGCGTTTACTTGCTGTATATGTTCGTCCAAGTCTATGACAACATATTTACATCCCTGTTTCTTAGCCTTTTTGAATCCGGAAGTCACACCCTTTTCTCTCATAATTCCTTTTCTGTCACCGAGTTTGTCATAAATTGTATATTCGGGGTTCTTTACTCCGAATATTAATCTATGTACATTTATTCGCATGGTAACATCAGGAAAACTATGCAGAATGGCATGTGCTGCTCGTATATTTCTGGACAACTCATTCTGGTCAGCATATTTGCTTATCAGAAGGCGTTGTCCATAAAGTTCATCTTCCAAATAGTCGGATTCAATATTTTCTTTATTCATAGTGCAAAGATACAAAAAAACGTCTTTTCCTTATTACATATATGGCTTTATCTTTGCAAAAAAGTTCAGAAATAATGTCAAAGACCAATTATCACCTCCATCTAACAGGCGAACAAGGCATTCATAGTCTTGACTAGATGTCAAGACGTGCCGCAGTGAGGGGAGGCCAGTGCTTTGGCCGACGGGGGGCGACGCCTGTCGGTGGATATGACTTCGACCGCAGCTATGTGGACTACATCCTCGGACAGAACAAGGACAAGGAAGTCAATGTTCTGACAGATAGTCTCGATGGTTCACACGCCACCGCTCTCAGTATCAGCTCCAGTCCATCGAAGATGCACTGAAGTAGAAGGGTGACATTGAGAAGACAGTTTGAAAAATGTGGTTTCAGGTTTCAGTTCTGTTGGGGACAGGGGAAGGTTTTTGCTGTTCGATTTATCACCATCTATTTATTATTCTTTTCTTCTTACTGTAGAAGACAACCTCGGATTTTCCCTCGACTTTCACGCGGGATTCGCTTTGTTCCCTTTTTAAGCCTTTCCTCGTTTCTCCTCGTTTTTCCTCGGTTCCTAATAAGATTGTTAACCGTGGACAGGTGAGGAGAAACGACGAAGGAGATGAGTGTTTAACCGAGGACAAACGAGGACATTTTAGACTCATCCAGAAGAAGGAGTGATGAGCCTCTTTTATCTCCATGATTTATCACTCTCCACAGATCGGATGAACCTCTTTTTTTTCTAAAGTGTGCAAATCAGCATTACTGTGTTGACAATAAAATTGTTATGCGGGAAGAATTCTCTACGCCACGGCCGTGGCGTATAAGCGTCTCGAGCGTGGCGTATATACGCCACGGCCGTGGCGTACAAACGCGTCGGGCGTGGCGTAGAGAATTCATGCGAAGGAAAATGGAAATTGAAGCATGGAGAAACAAGATTTGAAGTATGGAAAAAATAACATTTTATGGCAGGGAAATGAGTATGCTTTGCACAAAAAATGCAGAAAATATGCCTAAAAACGCAAAAAGTGTGGAGGCTTGAAAGTAGCCTCCACACATATAATACACTGAATGATAGTTTGTAATAAAGATTGTGGAGGGTGGAGGCTTTTTTAAACTTTCTAGGAAATGCGCGCGCGTGCGCGCGCGAGAAAGATTCGGCCAAAGATTCTATCAAAGATAAAGATATCATCTCTCGAAATACCCCTTTAGGGGGCTGGGGGAATTACTCCAAATCGATGAGAGAACAGAGAAGAGGCTCTTGGGAGCCTCTTCGTGTTGGTTCAACAAACAATCTCGCAGTCGGCAGGGGCTTTCTGATTCTGGTCGATGATGACCTCACCAACCTTGCCCTCGACCTGAATGCGGCCACTGGTAGGATTCTTGATGCTCACCACGTCGCCCTTGATGGTGGCCTGAAGGGTGCTGTACTCGAAGGCCAGGTTGGCATCATCGCCCATCGTGCAGTCCTCAAGGATGAGGTTCTCGCAGTAGCAGAGAGGCTGCTCGCCCGTGATGCGGCAGCGCACCAAGCGCAGGTTCTTGGCATACCAGCCCAAGTATTCGCCGTTGATCTCGCTGTCATAGACGGTGACGTTCTCACTCTCCCAGAGCGCGTCCTTCGAGTTGAGCAGACTGTTGCGTATCTCCACGTTCTTGGAGTACTGGAAGGCGTAGTTGCCCTCAAGGTGCAGGTTGTCGATGCTGACGTCATCGGTGTGCATGCCGAGATAGTCTGCCTTCTCGATGCGGCAGTTCTTGATCTGCACGTCGCGGCAGTCCCACAGCGTTTCCTGGGCGTCGCTGAACGTGCAGCCTTCGACCTTGATGCCCTTCATGCGGCGGAACATCTTGGGAGCATCCACCTGGCAATCTATCAGTTCGCCACGCTCGCTATACCACAACGATGAACGCGCACTGCTCTTGTAGAGGCAGTTCTTGGTACGGAAGCCACGACATTCCCAGAACACATATTTGCCCTCGAAGGTACAATCCTCAGCATCGATGTCTGATGTCTCCTTCAGTGACGATTCTCCCACATGAATCGTCACGCCGCGCAACTCCAACTCATGCTCACAGTACAAGGGGCGCTCCCCTCCGAACTCTTGATTCTCAATTCTCTTCATATCTTTATACTATTTCATCATTCAACTTTCGCATATCGCATAATTGGTTAATGAGCAATTAATAATGAATAATGAACAATGTATAATGAAAATAATGTGAGTCCTCTAGCATATCACAGCGCCAGCCTCTCATTAAATCCCATTACTCATTACTCATTATTCATTAACTCATTAACTCATTAAAAATAGCAGACATACAACTTGCAAGACTTGCATTTCAATACATTTAATTAAACGCTATGACGCGCAGAAGCGGGTGGTACCAGTTTCTTCAGTTTCAGCCTCAGGAGGAAGATCAAGCCTCGGAAGGTCAATTCGACACACATTGCCATCCACACACCAGCAAGCCCCATCCGCGTAGAGAAATACCACGCCAGGGGAATGCGCACCAGCCAGATGCTGCACAGGTTCATGGTGCAGGGGATGAGCGTGTCGCCTGCACCCACGAAGATGCAGTAGGCCACGATTGAGGCTGCATACATGGGTTCGGCATACGCCTCGATGCGAAGCGCCTCGGCACCCACCACCTGCACGTCGGGGTCGATGCTCATGAAGGCCATCAGTTCGGGCGCAAAGATGTACATCACCACGCCCAAGGCGGTCATCACAGCCATACCCAGCACCATCGTCAGCACCGAGAAACTGCGTATGAGATCGTGGCGCTTGGCACCGATGCTCTGGCCTATCAGCGTGGTGGCTGCCTCGCCAATGCCATAGCCCGGCATGTAGCACAGGCTCTCCACCGTGATGCCGATGGTATTGGCCGCAATGGCTACCGTGCCCAAGGGTGCCACGATGATGGTGCTAACGATCTGTGCTCCGCAAAACACAATATGTTCCACGGCCATGGGCAGACCTATCTTCAAGGCACGGCTCACGATGCGCCAGTCGAAAAGCGTCAGCTTCGCCTCTCCCTCCCTACGGCGGAAGGGATGGGAGAGTTCCCTACTCCACCCCAACAGATAGGCCATACTGACAACGGCACACACCGTACCAGCCAATGCCGTGGCAAGCGCTGCGCCTGTCACGCCCCACCGTGGGATGAAGATACAGTTGAAACTCACGTCGAGCACACACATCATGACGCCCAACAGCATGGGGATGGACATGTTTCCACTGGCACGCAACATACCGTTGCTGAGGTGCAGCATCTGCATGACGGGCACCATCAGGGCCCATATCAGGAAGTAACTGCTGGCCTGCTCGGCCACGATGCCATCGCCACCCAGCCAGATGGGCAGCACGCGATGGATGCCCACGCAGATGGAGCACACCACGAGGGAGAAGGCAAAGCACAGGAGCAAGCCCATGCGCAGAATCTCCTTGGCACGCTCGTTGCGCTTGGCACCGATGTGCTGCGCCACCATCACCGAGAAACCTGTGCCAATGGACACTGCCAAACCACCAAACAGCCACGTCGTGGTGCTGACCAAGCCGATGCTGGCCGAGGCCGACGCACCGAGATGGCCCACCATCATGGCATCAATATACTGCATGATGATACTGCTCAGCTGCGCCAGCATAGCCGGCACACTCAGCATACTGACCAGGCGAACCTTCTCGCCTCGGGTCATCGTTCCACCATCTCGCAGTTGAGTTAAAAGTTGATCTTTACTTCGCACGTAATCTTATTTCTTTTTACCTTTATTCCAATACCATTTCCATTGAGGCTTGGGCTTCTCTTCCGAAGGGGTAGCCAACGGCCCCATCGCATCGATGGCAGATGTGGGCTTCTTGGTCGCACGCTTACGTGCCGGCTTTGGCTTCGCGGCATTCGCATCCTCGACCATCGAGACTGCCTTGGCCTTCAAATACGTCTTCACCATGAATCCACCTTCGGCGCACTGCTTCATCGTGGCCAACTTGCTGCGATAACTCAGCGTAAGGCTCTCCAACGCATTACTATACTGCTTCTTGACCTGCTGGTTACCCACGGTGAACTTGCTACTGTTGAACACCGGCACGAAGATGGACAGAAGGTGCTCCACGAAATAGTTGGCAGCGGCCTTGATGCGCTCCTGCAGATGGCTGTCGGAGGCGTACGCCGATGGGGTCACCCCTTCACGCAACTTCTGCAGGATAGCGTGATATTGCAACTGGAACTTCTCCATCACTGCCAGTATCTCCTTGGCCATACGGTCACGATGCTCCTTCAGCAACTGCAGGAAATCGGGTTGCTGGTGGTAGAGATGTTCGTCGACGACACGCAGGAAATAGTTATAATCTGCCCCACACTGCTGCATGCTGAACAGTTCGTCGAGCAGCTTGCAGAAGTAGGCATAGCGCATCTCGTCGAGTTTGCCACGTGCACTGCGAGCCTGCTCCAGTTCCGTTTCAATGAACGCATCGACCTGCTCATCGCTTGTGAGTGAAGAGATCTGCAACGGACGCGCCAGGACCAATCCCTCCAGACTGCGGCAACGACTCAGCGCCACATAGACCTGTCCGTGGGCAAAGGCCTCGTTGATGTCGAGTACGGCATGGTCGAACGTCAATCCCTGACTCTTGTGAATGGTGATGGACCATGCCAAGCGCAACGGATATTGCGTGAAGGTACCATCCACCTCTTCCTTGATTTCCTTCGTCTCCTCGTCGATGACGTAACGAGTGTTCTCCCATGTCAGCTTAGGCACAGTGATGGGTTTCTCCTCACCGTGACAGAGCACCTTTACCTCGCCAAAAGACAGATCGGTGACCACACCTATCTTTCCATTGTAATAGAGATGGTCGGCCGAGGGGTCGTTCTTGAGGAACATCACTTGTGCTCCAACCTTCAACCCCAGTTGCCTCTCGGCAGGGTAGCTCGTCTCGGGGAAGTTGTCCTTTATCTCTGCATCATAGAGTTTCAAGTCGCCCGACAAGACAGCCAGACGCTGCTCGTTGTAGCGTTGCGACATGTAGTTATGCGTGGTCAGACGAATCCATCCCTCACCGTCACGCGGAACGAAATTGGGGATGTAGCGGGCATTCAACTCCTGCGTCACCTCAGCGTCAATCTTATTGTCACGTATCTTGCCAAGCAGATCCACAAAGTGACTGTCGCTCTGTCGGTAGATGTGCTGCAACTCAATCGTGACGTACTGAATGCCCTGTAATGCCTTACTGCTGAAGAAGTAAGGTGTGTCGTAGTGGGGAGAGAGCAGACGCCACTCCTCATCCGTAGCCACGGGAGCCAACTGCTGGAGGTCACCGATCAGCAGCAACTGCACTCCGCCAAAGGGACGGTTACGATCCTTATACTTACGCAGCACACTGTCGATGGCATCGAGCAGATCGCAACGCACCATCGAAATCTCATCGATGATGAGCAGATCGAGCGTGCGGAGGATATTCTTCTTATCCTTGCTCATCTGGAAGTAACGGTTCTTACCCGTCGACTCCGTCATTCCCGGCACATGCACTCCTAGCGGGAGCTGGAAGAAGGAGTGTATGGTGACACCCTGAGCATTGATAGCAGCCACACCCGTTGGAGCCACCACGACCATACGCTTGGGAGCCAGTTCCTTGATGCGGCGAAGGAAGGTGGTCTTTCCCGTACCGGCACGCCCCGTCAGGAATACCGACACGTCGGTGCCTTCCACGAATTGCCAAGCCAGGTTCATCTCATCGTTGTGTACTGCCATGTTTAATTAGGAATTAGGAATTGGGAATTAGGAATGAAGAATTTGCGTGCAAAGGTACGAAAAAAGACGCAGATTACACAGATTTCATGGATTTTCTTCTTTCTGCCAAGAAAAATAATCTGTGCAATCTGCGTAATCTGCGTCTATGAATACTCAAGTTTTGAGGTAACCTTAGTTCCTGAATGTCAGTTTTCCATCTTGTACGTCAACCTTGATGGGCAGTTCTCTTCCGAGCGAGTTGCCCAGCAGTGCCTTCGACAGGTCATTGAGCAGGAGACGCTGGATGGCTCGCTTCACGGGGCGTGCTCCGAAGTCGGGGTCGTAACCTTCGTTAGCCAGCAGGTCGATGGCCTCGTCGCTCATTTCGAGACGGATGCCATTCTGCTGCAGCATGCCTTGTATGCCCTGTATCTGAAGACGAACGATCTGCTTGATCTCACCCCAGTTGAGGGGTTGGAAGACGATTGTCTCGTCGATACGGTTCAGGAATTCAGGTCGTATGCCGCGTTGGATGAGCATCTGCCGCACTGCTGCCTCTTTCTCCTCCCCACTCGGTATGAGGTTGCTCGTCATGATGATGATGGTGTTCTTGAAGTTGACGGTACGTCCCTTCGAGTCGGTCAGTCGACCATCGTCGAGCACCTGCAGCAGCGTGTTGAAGACGTCGGGATGCGCTTTCTCGATCTCGTCGAAGAGCACCACCTGATAGGGCTTGCGACGCACGGCCTCGGTGAGTTGGCCACCTTCGTCGTAGCCTACGTAACCCGGAGGTGCACCGATGAGTCGCGTCACGCTGAACTTCTCCTGATACTCGCTCATGTCGATGCGCGTCATCATCGTCTCGTCGTCGAAGAGGTACTCTGCCAGCGCCTTGGCCAGTTCCGTCTTACCCACACCCGTAGAACCGAGGAAGATAAACGAACCGATGGGGCGCTTCGTGTCCTGCAGTCCGGCACGACTGCGGCGCACGGCATCGCTTACGGCCTGAATGGCAGCCTCTTGTCCTATGACACGCTTGTGCAGTTCCTCCTCGAGGTGGAGTAGTTTCTCACGCTCGGAGGTTTGCATACGGCTCACGGGTATGCCGGTCCAACGGCTCACTACGTCGGCAATGTCGTCGGCGGTGACTTCCTCGCGAAGGAGACGAAGCCCCTCTCCCCGTCCCTCCCCCGCGGGGGAGGGAGTGGTTACGCGTGCGGACTGCGTTCTCTCTTTCAGTTCGGTTTCCAGTGTTGGCAGTTTGGAATAGCGTATCTCAGCCACCTTGGCGTAGTCACCTTCACGCTCGTATTGCTCTGCCTGCTGTCTGAGTTGAACAATCTGATCTTTGATGACCTGCACACGCTCGGCTTCACCCTTCTCCTTCTCCCATTGCTGACGCATGGTGTTCTCCTTGCGCTTCAACTCCTCTATCTCTTTTTCAAGCGCCTCAAGCTTCTCATTGCTATCTACTCCCTTCCCTCGGGAAGGGTTGGGGATGGGGTTGTTCTCTCGTCGAATGGCTTCTCTCTCAATCTCCAACTGCATGAGGCGGCGAGATAGTTCGTCGAGTTCCTCGGGCACGGAGTCACGCTCCATACGTAGTTTGGCGGCCGCTTCGTCCATCAGGTCGATGGCCTTGTCAGGCAGGAAGCGCTCGGTGATGTAGCGGTTGGAGAGTTCCACGGCGGCGATGATGGCATCGTCCTGGATGCGTACGCGGTGGTGCTGCTCGTAGCGTTCCTTCAGGCCACGCAGGATGCTGATGCTCTCCATCACACCGGGCTCGTCCACCATCACGCTCTGGAAACGGCGTTCCAGGGCCTTGTCCTTCTCGAAGTACTTCTGGTACTCATCGAGCGTGGTCGCACCGATGCTGCGCAACTCGCCTCGTGCCAAGGCAGGTTTCAGAATGTTAGCAGCATCCATGGCACCCTGACTCTGTCCGGCACCCACGAGCGTGTGTATCTCATCGATGAAAAGGATGATCTGGCCATCAGCGGATGTCACGTCCTTGATGACGCCCTTCAGTCTCTCTTCAAACTCACCCTGATACTTGGCACCGGCTATCAATGCGCCCATATCGAGCGAATAGAGCTGCTTGCCCTTGAGGTTCTCGGGCACGTCGCCACGCAGGATGCGGTGCGCCAGTCCCTCCACGATGGCGGTCTTTCCCGTACCGGGTTCACCTATTAATATAGGATTGTTCTTGGTGCGTCTTGACAGGATTTGCAAGACACGACGTATCTCATCATCACGACCTATCACGGGGTCGAGTTTTCCGTTCTTGGCATCCTCCACGAGGTTGCGTGCAAAGCGCTGCAGGTTCTCCAGCTGTCCAGCTGTTTGCTGTTTGTTTGTTGTCTGATTGTTTGTGTTCATTGTTGTGGGATTTTGGTTAATTTACAATTCATAATGCATAATGCACAATTAAACTGGTGCGATGCATTTTTCATCTTTAGCCTTCGTCGCACAACAACGCGTCCAAACCTACGAAAGCGGCCATTATGGCAGATTATCAGTCGTTTCGTCGCAGATTACTTGATGTTTCGTGACGCTTTTACTACAGCACGGTTCTCAACCAAAGTGCGAGAACAGGGTCAGCAAGATATATCCCTTTCTCCGTGATATCAATGATTTCCCGCTCTTCCAAAGCATCTTTGATGCGTTTGATGTTGGTTGACGATCCCAAATTGTAGTGCTCACGAATTTCTGCCTTGCCGAAATCAGAATGGATATCGGCAATCAATGCACGTAAAAAATTCAACTGATAAGTAGTGAGGCGTTCTGTCTTCTCCACAAAGAATGTGATATTGCTATCAATCAGCTCACCGACTCCTTGTTCAATGTGTTCTTTAGTAACCTCCTTGTCATTTCGGCAACACAGCAACACATTGTAGGCCAATTCCTGAACGTAAGAAGAATGGTTCTGTACAATGTGGCAAATCTCAGTCGCCAGATTTTCCGGCAACACTTTACCTTCGGAGGCAAAGCGTTGGCACAAATACGATGTCCAAGTTTCTGTTGGTATGACTGGGAGATACATTGTGCTACCAAACTTGTAAAAAGGTTTGCTTCGTTGTAGGAACAACGTGGTCATCATGTGTTTCTTGCTACCATAGAGACAATATGAGACATGTTCCTGATGTTGCCATACACTGCGCAGTCTTTTCTGCACAGTCATAGAATCAGGGAACTCGCCAATTTGCTGAAATTCATCTATGCAGATAACAAACTGCTGCCCGCGCTTTGAAGCAATACGTTCTGGAAGATTCAAAATCTCCTCTGGGCGATGCGTCTTGGCATTGAGCCCCAATGACATCGACAATTTCTGCTGCGGATCAAGTGAGACGGAGAAGGTTGGAATGACTCGTGCCAGAAATTCATTCACCATTTCCTTCAGCTCGTCCATACGTGATGCCGTCTGTTGCAGTATGGCAAGAGCAAAGGCATTGTAGAAGTCGTACTCGCTACGACAGGCGTAAGCATCTATGTGAATGACCCGAATATGTTCGCCATCCACCTTGCTACCCACCATCTTGACTAACGAAGTCTTGCCCCATCTGCGAGGTGAGATGAGTATGGTGTTCACGCCATAGTTCATGTTTGCTTCCAGGCGCTCTGCTTCCTTTTCACGACCGATAAAATGACTACTTCCAACGGCCTTTCCAAAAACAAATGGTTTGTTGTTGCTCTGCATAACTATTTAAAATTGTCGTTTCTGCGGCAAAATTACAATAAAAATTTTATTCGCACAAGTTTGTGTCACACAAATTTGTGTCACACAACATTGTGTGAGCATAATTATGTACTAATAGACTTCTTTTTTTCAAAAACATGTTGTGTTCTGCGTATTTTTCATTATATTTGCACAAAACTAATAAAAATGGGGGGATTTGAGAGCCTATCGACTCATTAATACGCTAACAAATTATGGAAACAGCAGAGGAACATCTACAGGAACATGGCGTGAAGCCCACGTCGGTCAGGATTCTGGTGTGGCAGGAGTGTGCCAAGCAGAAAAAGGCATTCACGCTGGCAGACATGGAGGAACGAATGCCGCACATGGACCGCTCCAGCATCTTTCGTGCGTTGCGTCTCTTTGTGGAGCATCATCTGCTGCACGACATCGATGACGGCACAGGGCAGCAGAAGTACTGTGTGTGCCGCTGCGAGGATGAAGAGCACCACCTCAACCACATCCACTTCACTTGCCTCAAGTGCAGCAAGACCTACTGTCTTGAGGACTACACGATTCCACTTGTTGACCTTCCAGACGGTTTCCGTATGCAAGAAGCCGAATATGTCATAAAGGGCATTTGCCCCGAGTGCATTACAAAGTAAACAAAAACTGCATGTCCAATGGATGAACATGCAGTTTTTGTTTGTCAACGTCACCAGCTGCCCACACCGCCGCCACCGCCACCACCGCCGCTGAAGCTGCTACCGCCGCCCGACGAAGAGGAGGAAGAACTGTGGCTGATTGTCTCGACGCTCTTACTGATACTATTATTAATGTGGCTTGTCAACTGCTGCGAAGCTTTCAAACCCGAAATCCCCACCGTTGACGACTCGTACCATTGTGGAGCCTCGACACCGATCTTTTCGAACTGCTTTTGCCACTTGTCGGTCAAGCCAAAGATTACGGCATAGGGCAAGATGTCGTAGAAGAGGGTTGGCGTCTCGTCGACTAACGCCTTGAGCATGGGCAGTTCGCTCTTGTCAATGAACTCGCGGAAACCAAGCAGCAATGACATGTTCTCGCGGCGGTAGGCTGTGTCCACTTCCAGACGCCCACCGAGCAGGGCAAACAACCATCCTGTAGCGATAATGGCGACGTAGACTGTGAGTGGAAGCGCCATATTGGCCGGTGAATACAGCACATCAGCAAAGAGATAAATCTCAGCAATACCGCATAAGATGATAACGAGATACTGCAGGTAGATCCAGATGTTGTGCACCAACATGTCGAAGTGCGAAAGATACAATCGCAATCCGGTGAAGAAGGCTGTAGGCAACAGCCAGCCAAATCCAGCCATCATTCCAAGTTCGAATTCATAACTTGTCACGCTGCTTGATGTCCACAACGTCATGAATCCCAGGAAGAAGGAGGCGAAGAGCAGCAACGTGAGTTTGGTGCTGCCGTTGAGCAGGGTACGTTCACCCGTAAAGAAATCGTCGAGTGCACGCTGTGCCTTGTGTATCTGCTCGTACTTGTTGCCCATCTTGGACAGCACCATGCTGTCATGTTTCTTGAAGAACACGTTCCAGAAGATCTTCTGGTATTCGGGTGCATCCTCAGGCAGGTCTCTCAGTTTGATGAGTTCGATGTCCTTGCCCTTTGACGAGGCCTTCGTCTTGCCGTCGCTAGCAAGTTGGTTGGCCTCCAGTTCGCGTATTTTGAGGTACCCCTTCGAGGCAAACCACACGATAAGCGAGGTGAGATCCTTTACATCGGCCATGCCATCGATGATGACACCCACCTCAGCACTGGTGAAGCCTTTAGGGACGCTGTACTCGATGACCTTAAGCGGGCGCGGACGGCGACGTATCAGCAACATACCCAACGTGCCCATGGCAGCCAGCACAAAGCAGATGAAGAAGATGATGTTCAATGAGTTACCACCTTGCATGACGTCTTGCCAGTAACCTTCGGGCAACATAGCGTGGAGCGTGATGCCCTTGTAAGGGGCAATACCCTTGGCCTCGCCCGTAATGCTGGTCTCGCTGACGTAACTCTCTACCTCCAATTCATTTGTGTCAGTATCCCAACTGCCACTATACGTCAGAAGATAGAAGTCAGCAGGCAACGGCTTGTCGAAGTCGATGTGAAAAGTGAAGTTGCCGATGCTGGTGGTGCAATCCGTACCCAGCACAGTATGGGTGAGAAAGTCGGCGGAGGTAATGCGATCGTCGGGATAGACAAGAGTGTAGTGGATGGTGTAGGTGTGCGCACCGATCAAGGTCTCGCTCTCGCTGCCTATCTTGATGATGAGGTTGTCCTGCTGATCGTCAGCATCTGAGAGTTCAAATTCGTAGCCATCTATGGTAACGTCCTTGATTTCTGTTTCATATCGGAACAGACAAAGTTGGTCCTGCTCTTCAGAGTTACGGTCAAAGCATCGGGGAATGTGACGGTAGATACCGTGGCGAGGTTCCAGATATTCCACGAAGAGTTTCTCGGTGACGTCCCAAGTGTTGTCGGAGTGAACAGTGGCCTGATAGTCCCAGGAATTGATGATATAGCCATCGTCATTGGCGTAGGATGACAAACTCGCAAGGAGCATGAACAATAGTAGGCAAAATTGCTTTCTCATTATGACAAGAGTAAAAAAACGATGCAAAATTAACCATTTTCCATGAAAGCACAAAATAATCAGAAGAAAGAAAGTTCGTTGAGGGCAAGTTGGTAATCGCGTTCGGCCAGGAGAGCCTTGTGATGAAACTCGTAATCGGCAGTGAGTTCAATGTAATAGTCGAGCGCAGAGACGTCACCACGCAGGAAGGCGTCGTGAAGCACAGAGGCATTAGAGAGGGCGGGCACACTCTCTGCGGCCGTTTGTGCCAAGAGGCGAAGACGCTCCGTGCGTTGCTGCAAGGCTTCGTACTCACTCTGCAGACGAAGAAGTGCATCCTGCTGCTCGCTACGTGCTGCCACAAGTTGCGCCTTGGCACGCTTCACGTTGTTCCTGTTGCTCCAGAGTGGGATACTAAGACCTACGGTAAAGCCACGAAACTTCTCATCGCGTGTCAACTCGGATACGTAGCCCATGGTGAGTTGCGGCACACCAGCAGAACGTGCCACGCTGACCTCACGCTCTGCCACACCGACCTCTGCTGTTTCACGCTGTTCGCTCAATGCGGTCTTGCCACGCCCCATGCAGGAGGGCACGACATAAAGGGTGTCGGTAAAGGTAACCGCCTCACCACCATTCAGATACTTCAGTCGCAGGAGGCACTGGTCACGCTCCAGTTCTTCGGTGGCGATGGTGCTATTGATGTCGGACAGGGCAAGACGCACCTTGTTGCAGTCAAGGCGATTGATGCGTCCTGCCTCGTAGGCCTCCAGTGAAAGTTTGACGGCACGCTGCATCTCGCTCTGCTGGCGATGATGCTCTGCCAGGCACCTATTATAATACACCACATTGACAAGCAACTGACTGGCCTCGAGCAGCACCTCGTGACATCGTTCCTCGTAGGTGATGTCTGCCAGTTCGTCCTTCGAACGTGCCATCTTTCGCTTCAAGCCAAAGAGTGTGGCGTAGTCAAGCGACTGCGTGATGCTCAGGTCGTTCCTCGCCCCCATCGCAGTAGGTGAGCCCCAATAATGGCTGTACTCCACCTCAGGATCGCTGAGCGAGAGCCCCGTGTGGTTATCCAGTTTCTCAGCCTCTACCCCATCGCGCAAGGCACGAAGCGTGGGGTTGTTTGCCAACACCTTTTCTAAAATAGTGCCCCTATTATCTGCATAAGAAATAAAAGGAGAGGTGACAAACAAGAATGTCAATATCGAGAAGAGTCTTTTCATAAGGCTTTTTTATTAGGTTTGTACATCAACGGAACGATGAACATATTGAGTAAGGTACTGCTAATCAGACCGCCAAGCATCACCTTGGCCATAGGCGACTGTATCTCATTGCCAGGCAAATCGCTACCCAAGGCAAGAGGCACGAGAGCAAGTGCAGAGGTCAAAGCCGTCATGAGGATGGGACGCACACGGTCGAGCGATCCTTGGATGATAGCCTCACCCCATCCATTCCCTAAAGGGGAGGGGGCTGATTCAATCAACGCATTATACCTATCCACCAGCAAGATGCCATTTCGGGTGGCAATGCCAAAGAGCGAGATGAAACCGATGATGGCAGGGATGCTGAGTTCGCCACCCGTAATCTGGAGGGCAAAGACACCACCGATAAGGGCAAGCGGCAAATTGACAAGCACAATGGCACTCTGCTTCACGTTGTGGAACTGATTGTTGAGCAGGATGAAGATGACGAGCACACTCAACAGACTTACCAGCATCAGTGTGCGGCTGGCCGATTCCTCACTCTCGAACTGACCACCATACTCGAGATGGTAACCCTCAGGGAGTTCAATGTTCTTGTCGATGCGCACCTGGATGTCGTTGACCACGCTGCGCAGGTCACGTCCATCGACATTGGCTGAGATGACAATCTTACGCTGGGCATTCTCGCGATTGATGGTGTTGGGACCCGTTGTCGAGGTCACCTCGGCGATGTAGTCAAGAGGAATCTTCTGACCATTGGCATCAATCATTAGATTACGGATGTCCTCGATGGTGCTGCGATCCTCATCGTCTGCCTTCACCACGAGGTCGAAAGCCATCGTGCCCTCGTAGACCTGCGACACCGTCTCTCCCTCGAGTAGCACACTCACATAGTCAGCAAACTGCTTGGGCGTGACGCCATAGCGAGCCATCAGATGTCGACGCGGCGTGATGCGCAACTGCGGACGCTCCACCTGTTGCTCAACATTGAGGTCGGCAATGCCCTCCACCTCGCTGATATCGCTCTTGATCTCGTTGGCCAGACGGTACATGCGATTAAGGTCTTGTCCGAAAAGTTTGATGGCGATATTGGCACGTGTACCAGACAGCATCGCATCAATACGATGCGAGATGGGCTGACCAATCTCTATGCTCACGCCCGAGAGAGTGGATAGCCTCTTTCGAACGTCATTGAGGAGTTCGGAACGCGAACGATCCTTCAATTCGAAAGGAGCCTCTATCTCACTGGTATTCACGCCGAATGCATGCTCATCGAGTTCGGCGCGTCCTGTCTTACGAGCCACGGTTTGTATTTCTGGAATCTGCATCAAGAGTTGCTCTGCCTGACGTCCTATCTTGTCGCTTTCCTCAAGCGAGATACCGGGCAACGTGGAAAGGCTGATGGTGTAACTACCTTCATTGAAACTAGGTAGGAACGAACGGCCGAGGTTCATGAAAAGGATGATGGCCACCACGACAAGTGCGCCGGTGACTGCCAAGATAGGACGACGGTAACGAAAGGCACGGCGAAGGAGGGAGGCATAAAGTGAAGTGTAGAAAGAAGTCTCTCTCCCATTTGAGGGAGAGGCTGGGGTGAGAGGGGTCCCTCCCTTCAACAAATAACTGCACAACACCGGTGTCAACGTAAGTGCCACCACCGTTGAGGCAAAGAGGCATATCACAAAGGCTATGCCGAGAGGCACCAGCATGCGTCCCTCCATTCCATCAAGAAAGAAGAGCGGAAGGAAGCACACCACCACGATGAGGGTACTATTGAGGATGGGCATACGAACTTCGCGCGATGCGTCGTAGATAACTTTTAACTTTTCACTTTTCACTTCGCGTAAGCGACGGAACACATTCTCCACATCCACAATGGCATCATCCACCAGCGAGCCAATGGCAATAGCCATACCGCCGATGGACATGGTATTGATGGTCATCCCCATCAACTTGAACACTAGGATACCCACCAAGAGCGAGACGGGAATACTGACAAGGGAGATAATGGTGGTACGGGGATTCATCAGGAAGAGGAAGAGCACGATGACGACAAAGATGGCACCTTCGAAAAGAGACTTCTTGATATTACTGATACTGGCATCAATGAAACGCGACTGACGGAATATCTGACTGTCTATCTTCACGTCCTCGGGCATTTGCTTCTGCAAGTCAGCAAGGGCAACGTCAATGCGTGCGGTCAACTCCTCCGTCGAGACGTTAGGCTGCTTGGCAATGGTCAGAAGCACTGCGGGTTGGGCGTTGTTGGATGCCGTACCCGTCTTAGGCGACTTGTTCCCAATCTTAATATCGGCAAACTCGTTCAGTGTGACAGGTAACCCGTCTACCACCTTCACCACCGTCTGTCCGAGTTCCTCCACATTACTTGTAGCCAATGCTCCGCGTATAAGATACTCATTGCCATACTCATACAGCACACCACCCGACACGTTCTGGTTCATGTCGCGCACAGCCTCTACTGCCTCATCCACACTCACACTGTGATACTTCATTCGTTCGGGATGCAACGTCACCTGATATTCCTTTTCCTCACCACCCTGCACCGACACCTGTGCCACACCGCCAATGCTCAGCAGTCGCGGACGAATGGTCCAGTCAGCCAGGGTGCGCATTTCTTGGGCATCGCAACCCGTCAATCCGATAATCATCACCTCACCCAAGATGGACGACTGAGGGCCGAGCGTAGGCTGCCCTACCGTGGTAGGCAGCGACGAACTCACCTCAGCAAGTTTTTCATTGACAATCTGACGATCGCGATAAATGTCCGTGCCCCAATCAAACTCCACCCAGATGCAGGAGAAACCCGTCGTACTCGTACTGCGGACACGACGCACATTCGTGGCACCGTTCATAGCCGTCTCGATGGGGAAGGTCACGATGCGCTCCACCTCTTCAGGAGCCATACCACGTGCCTCGGTCATCACCACCACGGTAGGTGCATTGAGATCGGGAAAAACATCAACCTCCATCGTCAAGGCCGTGTACACTCCACCTATACAGATAAGCAACGCCGCCACCAAAATGGCCAGACGATTATTAAGGGAAAATTTAATGATAGTGTTTAGCATTGTAAGACCCTTCAATCAAATTATCAATGACTGTGACTATGTGCCTCGGGAATGACACCGCTGGCACTGGCAATCTTCAATTGTATCACACCACTGACCACAACCTTGTCGCCAGCCTTGAGACCACTCACAATTTCGGTATACTTTCCGTTCGATCCACCCAGAACGACCTCATGCTTCTCATACTCATCCGCATCATGACCTTGCACATAGACATAGTAAAGACCCTGTTCCTCTGTCAAGGCAGAAACAGGCACTGCAAGCACATCGGCACGTACGGATGTCAGCAACCAGATGTCAGCAAAGGCACCCGGCACGATGTCACCACGATTCTCAAACTCGAAGGTAACGGGGATATAGGCAGAACCCTCAGTAGCCGAGCGTCCTAAAGACACCAAATGCCCGTTCAGCATCTCCATATCGACCACGTTCGACGCATCATAACTCATGGCAAAGTTCGCCCCTACAATGTCTTTCATGCGGGCAAAGTATTTCTCTGGCACCTCAGCACGCAGTTGCAGGTCGCAACTCTTGGTGACGGTAGCCACCAACTGACCAACCTCAACATACTCACCCTGCTTGACCAACACACGCTTGATGAAACCCGTGATGGGAGATGCCACTGAGGAACCTGCCGCACCACTCTTCTGCCCACCATTGACGTTGGCTGCAGCGGCAGAGACATTAGAAAGACGAGCACGCTCATAGTCAGCCTTGGCCTGCTCGTATTCTGCCTTTGAGACGATGCCCTCTCCCACCAGACGCTCTGCACGTTCGTAGGCAGCCTTGGCACGCTGATATTCCACAGCATTCTGCGAAACAGCATCACCTCCCACAATGCCCTGTGCCGACACGCGAGCAAACACCTCGCCCTTGCGGATAGAGGCTCCTTCTGCCAGATGGTCACGGTTAAAAGTCAATACACCGGCACTCTTGGCCACCACGGCTGCCTCATCGCCTTGTGCCTCCGTGACTTGTCCGGACACACGAATAGCCTCCTGAAAATCCGCAGGCTGTAAGGTAATGGTTTGCAAACCTGCAGCCTTGCGCTGTGCTTCTCCAAACTCTATCACACCATCCTCATGGCCGTGACCTTCGTGGTCGTGTCGCTCATGAGCAGCATGGCTATGTCCCTCATGGCCGTGCTCATCCTCTTCGTGATGGGCACCGTGTCCGCAGGCCACCAGCGCTGCACTACACATTATTATATATATATATATTTTCATACTACGGCCCCCTTCTAACTCCCCCGAGGGGGAGGATTCATTGCTGCGTGGGGGCAGCGCGCAACCTAATTATGAATTATAAAAACGCCTCAAATCCCAATGAACGGATGGCAGAGAGCACCTCTTCCTCATCGAAATGTCCCACTACACGAGCCTGCTTCTCGTGCAGCAACACCTCAGACTGCTCCACGCCCGTCACACTGTCGATGGCTTTCTTCACGTTAGCCGCACAGTGGTTGCAGTTCATACCTTCTACACGTATCACCATCTCTTTGTCGACGTGACAATGACACTCACCCTCGTGACAATGGCATTCATCTTCATGACAATGACAATGCTCCTCATCATGGCAATGGCATTCGTGATCGTGGCAATGGCAACCGCTCTCAACCAACTTCCAAGGAAGAAAAGCATGAAGCAGCATCAGCAGCAAGACGATGGTGCAGACAACGCTGAACCACCCAGGACCAGCCTCGCAACAACTGTCGTGGCAACCATCACCTACGTGGAGCAACCCCGTAAACCACTCCGCAGGCAACAGATAATCAATACCTAAGCCAAAGACAACTGCTCCCGTAACAATAGAGGCAAGATACACCGACAAGGTCTTTCGTCCCAGCACCTTATTAATAACCATGATAGAGGCTGCATTGCTGGCAGGGCCTGCCATGAGTAGCACCAAAGCCGCACCTGGAGTGAGTCCCTTCATCATCAAGGCTACCGCAATGGGGATGCTACCCGTAGCACACAAGTACATGGGAATACTGAGTAACAAAACGAAGAGGATGCTGAGCAACGAGTTGCCTTGGAAAGCAGCAAACCAACTATTGGGCACCAATGCCGTTATCAGTCCTGCTATCACCAAGCCCACGATGAGCCATTTGCCAATGTCCTCCATCATCTCGACAAAGGCATAGCGGAGAACATCAACGATGGACCCTCTACTTTTGTCCCGTTGGCAAAAGTGTCCTTCGGACATCTCCCCCGTTACTTTTGTCCCGTTGGCAGAAGTGGAGAGATCTTGGTTTGTATCTGACAGGCCTTCACTATTCTGAGGAACTCCCTCCCCATTATGGGGGAGGGCTGGGGAGAGGGTCTGCGCTGGGGAGAGGGTCAACTTATTAGTAAGCCACCCGCCAAAGATAGCGGTCACCATCGCAGCAATAGGACGTACGATGGCAAAGGGCAGTCCCATCAGACTGTAGGTAGCAATGATGCTGTCCACACCCGTCTGGGGGGTGGCAATCAAAAACGAAACTGTGGCTCCCTTGCTGGCTCCCTCACGACGCAATCCCATGGCTGTAGGTATCACGCCACAAGAACAAAGCGGGAGGGGTATGCCAAAGAGTGCGGACAGGACAACACTCTTCAGGCTATTGCCACTCAAATACTTCTTATAAAGCGTATTGGGTACATAGACGTGCATCAATCCTGCCAACAGGAAACCCAACAGCAGATATGGAGCCATCTCATTGAGCAGCAACCATATCTCGTTCAAAACATCTAAAAAAATTGCCATAACTTTTCCGCGTTTTTCTATTTACGCGGCAAAGTTACGGCAAAAGTTTTGCAATTCAGTTGCAAAGTTACTGCTTCATCAGGAAAGCCTTGAAGCCCTCGAAGTCCTTGCCAATCTCGATGCTCTTCTTCTCGCCCTTCATGAAGGCGGCCAACTTCTCGGGGATGGCCACATCGCCACCGCAAATGCTGTCCACCACGCCCTTGAACTTGGCGGGATGAGCCGTTTCGAGGAACACACCTGTCTCGCCAGGCTGCAAACCCTCCTTCAGGGCACGATAGCCACAGGCACCGTGGGGGTCGAGCTGATAACCCGTTTCCTTCAGACACTCGCGCATGGTCTCGGCAATCTGCTCGTCGCTGTAGGTGCAACCGCTGATGTCCTTGCAAATAGCGGCATGGTCTTGCTTGTAGAGTTCGTAGATGCGGGCAAAGTTAGAGGGATCACCCACGTCCATAGCGTTGGCAATGGTCTGCACGCTGGCCTTAGGCTCATACTTGCCAGTCAGGAGATAGTTATAGAAAATATCGTTAGCATTGTTGGCAGCAATGAAACGCTTGATGGGCAGACCCATCTTCACGCCGAACAAGGCAGAGCAGATGTTTCCAAAGTTACCACTAGGCACACATACCACCATCTGGTCAGCCAATCCCTGCTTCTTCAACTGCGCGTAGGCATAAAAGTAGTAGAACGACTGAGGCAGGAAGCGGGCCACATTGATACTGTTGGCAGAAGTAAGTTTCATGTGCGCATTGAGTTCCTGATCCATGAAGGCACTCTTGACGAGAGCCTGGCAGTCATCGAAGACGCCATCAACCTCCAAGGCGGTGATGTTCTGACCCAGAGTAGTGAACTGGCACTCCTGAATAGGACTCACCTTGCCTTTGGGATAGAGCACATAGACGTGAATGCCTGGTACACCGAGGAAACCATTGGCCACAGCCGAACCCGTATCGCCCGAGGTGGCTACGAGGACGTTGACAAGACGATCCTCGCCGGACTTCTTGTTAAAGTACCCCAGCAAGCGTGCCATGAAGCGAGCACCCACATCCTTGAATGCCAAAGTGGGACCATGGAAGAGTTCGAGGCTATAGATAGCCCCCCTTCCGTCCCCCGAGGGGGAAACTTCTACAGCAGGCACATCGAAAGCCAACGTGTCGCATACGATCTGCTTCAAGTCGTCAGCAGGAATGTCCTCGCCAAAGAATGCTTCTGCCACTTGGCAAGCAATCTCCTGAAACGACATATTCTGAATGTTCTCAAAAAACTCGGCAGGCAACGTCTTGATGCGCTCGGGCATGTAGAGACCGCGATCCTCTGCCAATCCCTTCACCACCGCCTTCTCAAGGGTGGCCATAGGGGCTTGATGATTGGTGCTGTAATACTGCATAATTTCTTTTTACCTTATACATTATATATATAATACCGCTGCAAAGTTACGAAATATTTCACTAACACTATTCGCAATGCCCAATTATTTGCATCTGCAAAAGGCAAAACTGCACAATAACACCTTTTCAAGCGCAAAAATCATCCATTTTGACGTCTTGAAATGTTAAAGAACTGTTAAAACAAGGAAAATTCTTGCTGCATTTATGGAAATGCCATACCTTTGCAGTGTTCTATTAAGGTAGTACACTATTACAGAATATAAATTAAAGAAAAATACTATGCTTGAAATTAACAATCTCACATTTGCATACCGCGGCACAAAGGACGTGCTGAGCGGTCTCTCTCTTGAGTTCAAGGAAGGTGGCGTTTATGGCCTCTTAGGTAAAAACGGTACAGGCAAGAGCACCCTGCTCTACCTCATCATGGGTCTGCTTCGCCCCCGTATGGGTGAAGTGAAGATGGACGGTCTGAACACTTTCGAGCGTCATCCCGAGGCACTGCGCCAGATGTTCATCGTTCCCGAGGAGTACGACATGCCTAACACCACCCTCAACAAATACATGGAGGCTCTTCGCCCCTTCTACCCCAACTTCGACGAGCAGGTACTGAAGGATTGTCTTCAGGTATTCGACATGCCTATCGACATCAACCTCAAGGAACTGTCCATGGGTCAGAAGAAGAAAGTCTACATCTCACTGGCATTGGCCACCCGCACCAAGTTGCTCCTTATGGACGAGCCCACCAACGGTCTTGACATTCCTGCCAAGTCACAGTTCCGCAAGGCTTTGGCACGCGGCATGAACGACGACCAGATCATCATCATCTCTACCCATCAGGTGCGCGACGTAGAGCAGATCATCGACCACGTGACCATCATCAACGATAATCAGGTGCTGATGAACGAAGCCCTCGATTTCGAGCAACCCGTCAACCTCGAGGAACTCTTCCTAAAGAAAATTGGAGCATTCTAAAAACAATCACTTAGAACGCAAAGGCGTTAAGACGCAAAGTATTCTCAAACAACAAGAAAACAAGTAAATACTATGGACAAGAATAATTTCCTCAAATTCGGCAAATACGACCTTACTATTAATAAGGTATTCTATCGTAACATGATTTTGATGGCCATCTTTATGGGCATCGGTATCAGCGCATTCGGTTTCTTGGGACGCTGGCTAACGTACAACAGCGAGCAAACACTCGTTGAAGCAACTGGTGTGACGATCGATCCACTCAACTTCTCCCACTACAGCAGCACCCCCATCACCCAAGTCTTCCTGGGCATCGTCATTGGTTATCTACCACTCATCTTTGCAGGTTGCGCCTTCCACAACTTCCGCAAGAAGCAAGGCCGTATTATGGAACTCACCTTGCCTGCCACCAACATGGAAAAGTACCTTTGGCACATTCTGGTCAGCGTAGGTGGTGGTTTGTTGCTCACTGTGGCATCCTTGCTTGCTGCCGACTTGCTGAACATCATTCTCCACCTCATCGTTTATGGAACAGACCACACCTATTCCCTCACAGCAAGAATGCTTAACCTCATCATGCTCAACATTCCGGAATTAGAAATGGCACAAAATGCAGCTGACATTCCCGCCATGGAATTCATGGCAGCCCTACGTTGGTGCATGATAGGCGGAACCATCATGAACATCTGTGCCTACGTCTATGGAAATTCCGTAAAATATCACTACAACATCATCATCACCTACTGCATTCTGATTGCTGTCAGCATCTTCTGCATGGTTGGCTTCGGAGGGCTTTTCAGCTGGGCGTATGGAGACACAGTCAAAGAGGCACAGCAGATAACCCCTGGTGATGTAGAGGCAAATGTGGAGATGTCCTATTATATCATCGATAAGATCTGCCTCTGGCTCAAGTGCTTCTCTGCCATCATGGTTGGCCTCGGTGGCATTTGTGTATGGCGCAGCTACAAGCGCTACTGCAATGCCCAAATCACCACTTCTACAAATAAATAACACTAACATTTGTCATTATGAAAAAGATTCTCACTATACTTCTTGCCTTGACGAGCATGTCCATGACAAACCTGTCAACGGCACAGGCACAGACCATCGTAAAAGGCATGCTTGTCGATTCGCTCACCCAAGAAGGAGAGCCCTTCGCTTCCGTACGCATCTACTCGGTGCAGAGCATGCAGAACCCTAACACTCAGCCCATTGCTACCGTACTGAGCGACACCGAAGGTAAGTTCTCCACCAAGGTAGCACAACAGGGTAACTTCGTAGCCGTATGCGCCTCCATGGGTAAGACCCCCGTCATGCGTCCTTTTAGTGTAAAGGGTGAGAAGGAGATTGACCTCGGCACACTCGTGATGAGCGACAAGACAAGTGTGATGCAGAGTGTCGAGATACAGGCCCAGAAGCCCATCGTCAAGATGGAGGCCGACAAGATGACCTACTCCGTAGAGGACGATGTGGAAAGCCGCACGCTGACCATTCTCGACATGCTGCGCAAGGTTCCCATGGTGACGGTTGACGGCCAGGACAACATTACCGTAAACGGTTCCGGTTCATTCAAGGTGTACGTGGACGGCAAGCCCAACATGATGCTGAGCAGCAATCCAAGCCAGATATTCAAAGCCATGCCCGCCAGCATGGTGAGCAGCATCGAGGTGGTGACCAATCCTGGAGCCAAGTACGATGCAGAAGGAGCTGCTGGCATCTTGAACATCAACATGGCCAAGATGAACGGCACGGCTGGTGCTGGTGCTGCCCAGCAGATGAACGGATTCAACGGAAGCGTTACTGCCAACGGAGGCAACCGTGGCGCTGGAGTCAGTGCCAGCGTTGCCGGACAACACAACAAACTGACTTACAACGTGAACGCAAGTTATCAGTACATCAATAATGGTGACGTGGATGTGGAGATGCTACGCGAACAGAACGACGGCACCAAGACCCTCTACACACAGACATCACGCAACACCGTACCTTTCTATATGGGTAGCGTAGGCCTTGGCTATGAGGTGGATGACCGCAGTCAACTCAACGCTCAGTTTGGCGTGACACGCTTTCAGGTAACCAATTCCGGTAATCCCACGACCACCATCTCGGGGGGTACGTTGCCCCAGCCGTTCAGCTACACGAACTATATGCGTAATAAGATTGGTAGTACGGACTTCAATGGTAGCGTGGACTACCAGCGCTTCCTCGATGACAAAAAGCAGAGCCACTTCACGCTGACCTACCAGATAGACAGCAAGCCTGGCACGAACGACAGCGAGACCACATTCGAGGGTGGCGAGGTAGTTGGCAATACACTCAACCTCAACAGCCGTGTCAGCGAAGGTAAGAATCATATGACGGAACACGTGGGACAGTTCGACCTGGTGAACAAGTTGACGGAGCACAGCACGCTCAACAGCGGACTCAAATATGCTTACAGAACCAGTACAGCCGACATGGACTACTATCAGATCATCAAGGGGAATAAGACCTACCTTGATGCCATGAGTAGCGACTATGAGCACACCAACCAGATAGGTGCAGCCTACGTGGAGTCCGAGAATCGCTGGACCAACTGGACAGCCAAGGCAGGATTGCGCTACGAGCACACTTGGCAAAACGTCATCTATCACTCACAAAACGGCAAGGATTTCAAGAAGAACTATGGCAACCTGGTGCCCTCTGCCAGCACGTCCTTCACCATCAAGCCCGGCCAGAGCATCGGTGCCAACTACAACATGCGCATCTCACGCCCCGGCATCACCTACCTCAATCCTTACGTAGACCGCAGCGAGAGTACATCGCTTACGTACGGCAATCCCAATCTTGAGGTAGAAAAAACACACAACGTAAGTATGGTGTACAACCTCTACACGCCGAAACTCGTGCTGAATGCCACGCTCAGCGAGGCAATAGCCAACGGCGGTATCGAGCAATACAGCTTCTACAAAACGGATGACATGGGCAACAAGCTGCTCAACACAACCTACGGAAACATCGTAGACCGTCGCATCACTTCGCTCAACATATTCGCTTCATGGTCAATGACTAAGACTACACGCGTAGTGATAAATGGTGGTGCATCCTACACTCACCTCAACTCCGACGAACTGGGTTACACCAACAGCGGATGGAGCGGCAAGGCTATGCTCAACGTACAGCAGACATTACCCAAGTCATGGGTTGTAAGTGCCACGATCATCAGCAACAGTAAGAGCTACACGCTGCAAGGTTGGAATTCCGGCATGAATCTGGGTGTATTGAGCCTCTCGAAGTCACTCCTCAAGGATCGTCTCAACCTGAGCCTGAACGGCGTAACAGGACTTGCCAAGGGTGGCAAATTGCTCATCAACCAGCACAGCGAAGGCAAAGACTTCACCAGCAGTTTCGACATCAGCGTTCCTGTGACTCGCGTCATGTTCACCGCACGCTGGACATTCGGTAACACCAAGAAGAACTTCACCAAGCACGAGACCAACGTCAAGGATGACTACATCGAGCACCAGAGCAGTAGCGAGAGTATCGGCAATGCCGGGAGTATGTAACCTAAAAACCTCATAACCTCACAACCTCATAACCTCACAACCTCATATATGAACTTTAAAGAATCGAAGGCCATCTACCTGCAGATTGCAGATTATTTGATGGATAAAATTTTACAAGGAAGTATCAAGGAAGGCGAGCGCATACCTTCAGTAAGGGAATGCGCCGCCGACCTGGAGGTCAACGTCAACACCTGCATGCGAGCCTACGATTGGCTCTGCCAGCAAGACGTGATCTTCACCAAGCGCGGTCTGGGCTACTTCGTCTGCGAGGGAGCCAAGCAGGCCATCCTCAAGGAGCAGCACGAGGAGTTCCTGAACGAAACACTACCCGACCTGGCAGCCAAGATGAAAATGCTTGGCATCAGCATTACAGAAGTGTCGGAGAAACTGAAGATGCTTGTATGAAAAGAACACTCACTTTTGCGCTTTTACTATTCTGCTCGCTTATCTCATGGGCAGACAAGCAGCCCAACGACACCATCGAGGTACGCGGAGAGGTAGTCGACAACTTCACTCGTGAGGTCGTTGACAGCGTGTTTATGGAGGTACTCATGCCCGACTCCACCACCGTGGTCGACACGCTCTGGAACCTACGCCACAACAAAATGAAAGGAGGTTGGTGGGGTGACTGGGAGGTGCCTGGCTATAACTTCAAGTTAGCCAGATACGGCAACTATCTGCTGCGCTGCACCAAGCGTGGCTACAAACCCAGTATCACCACCCTCAACATCCCACGCAAGCATTATAATAAGAAGGTACGCGAGTGGGAGAACGACCCTATCCTGCTAAAGAAGAGCAGCTCCTATGACTTCGACACGGAGATGGGCGAGGTTACCGTCACTGCCACCCGCATCAAGATGCTGCAGGACGGCGACACCGTGGTGTATAACGCCGATGCCTTCGAGCTCTCCGAGGGTTCCATGCTCGACGAGTTGATACGCCAACTACCCGGCGTGGAACTGAGAGACGGAGGCGAAATCTACGTCAACGGTCATAAGGTGGATGAACTCATGCTCAATGGAAAGCACTTCTTTAAGGGAGATGCCAAGGTGGCACTCGACAACCTGCCTGCCTACATGGTGCAAAACGTCAAGGCTTACCAACGTGCTGACGAGAAGGCCTATCTTGACAAGCATCATGAGGAAATGAAGAAGAAGGATCCGTGGGTCATCGACGTCAATCTGAAACGCCAGTACAATCAAGGATGGATAGGCAATGCAGAAGGTGGATGGGGACCACACCTCGGATCAAACGATGCAAAAGAAAATGACAAAGGAGTCTACATCGGCCGCCTATTCCTGACCCGCTTCACCGACCATAGCCGTCTTACCATCTTTGCCAATGCCAACAATACGAGTACCCATTCACATCCCGGTCAGGAAGGCAGCTGGAGCGACTGGAGTTCGCCAACGGGTGAGGCGGACGTAGTGAGCGGTGGCATTGAGTTCCACGTGGACAGCAAGGAGAAGAAGACGACATTCGACACCTCGCTCAACGCACAGCATACCAAGACACGAAACGAGACAGTCACCAGTTCTACGACATTTCTGGAGGGAGGTGACGTATTCGGACGTTCACGCAACAACGATGAGCAAACCAGCACAAACGTCAATTGGAATGCCCATTTAGAGATACCCAAAAAGAACACCTATTTCGACCTTACGCCCAGCTTCGGTTTCACGCACAACAAGAGCACATCATTTGGTAGAAGTGCCACATTTACAGCCGACCCAATCGACCATTACCGTGGCGAGTCGCTCGACTTGCTCTTCCAACCCTTGGGCAGTGCGCGTCTCGACAGCATCCTGACCAACCGTTCACTGCAGAATTCGCTCGGCACAACGACGACCTATTCTCCCAGCATCAATGCAAGTCTCTACACCGTAGCACCATGGAATGGCGAGCGCATTGATTTTTCCGTCCGAGCCTCGCACAACAGGACTGACAGCGAGTCGTTCTCGCACAACGACCTGCGCCAGGGTACAGAGCGCGACTTCCGCAACCAATACAGCCTCTCGCCCTCACGTTCCACCAACATTAACGTGAGTTTCTCACATGGTATCTATGAGACGAAAATCGGCACGATAGAAATGAGCTATAGCTACAACTATGCCTACAACAACGGGCATCGCAGCCTCTACCGTCTTGACAAATATGCTGACAGTTGGGGAGCTGACACACATCACGAAATTGGTTCCCTACCCTCTACCACCGACTCGCTCAACGCAGTCATCGACATACGTAACTCCTATCACACCCTCACACGTGACCACCAGCACCTGACAGGACTTTCGATGTCGAAGGGTGGCGACTGGGGATTCTATTACATCGCAGCCAGCATCCAACACAGCCGCAACCATATAGAAGATACGCGCGACACGCACAAGACACTGACGCGACGGTTCAATCTTCCACAAGTCTATGGCTTTGCCAAGATAAAGGACTGGGACATCAACTTCAATTACAACCAGGCGGCTCCACAGATGAGTTATCTGCTCGACATACGCGACGACTCTAATCCGCTGAACATTTCCGAAGGCAATGCCCATCTCAAGAACTCAAGCAGCGAGGGATTCGGGCTCAACTACTCACATGCCAACATGGAAAAGCAACGCAACTGGCGCTCAGGACTCACCATCGGTCTGCAGCAGAACAGCGTAGCCAATGCCATGAGCTACAATCGCAAGACGGGCGTCTACAAATACCGTCCAGAAAACATCAGCGGTAACTGGAACGCCAATCTAAACGGCAGCTTCGACATTCCTCTCGACAAGCAGAAACTACTGACGCTGAAGAACATGACAAACCTCATCTACAACCACAACGTAGATTACGCCTCAGAGATGACGGACACGCAGGATGACGGGCAAACGGCAGAAGTCACCCAAACGAGCACAAAGAGTACGGTGCACAACTACACGGCCAACGACCAACTTGAACTCGTCTACCAGAAGGGCAACTACCGCGCTTCGCTTGTCAGTTCTGCCGACTACACTCACGCTACCAGTACCCGCGCCAACTTCATGACCATCAACACAGTGGACTTCTCTTACGGTGCTACCTGCGCTCTGAAACTGCCATGGAACTTTCAGCTCGACATGGATCTCACCATGCACAGCCGACGTGGCTATGAGGACGAGACGATGAACGACAACAACCTGGTGTGGAACGCAGCACTCTCCAAGAGCGTACTCAAGAACAAGGCACTCACGCTGAAACTCATCGGGCACGATATCCTGCAACAACTCAGCAATGTGCGACGCACCGTCAACGCACAAGGACGCACAGAGACTTGGTACAACACACAGCCAGCCTACTGTCTGTTCACGTTGTCATACAAACTCAACGTCATGCCAAAGAAGAAACAGCAATAAACAACCCAATAAAATATTTACATTATGATTATCACAACAACCCCGACCATCGAAGGTCACACAATTCGTGAATACAAAGGTATAGTAACAGGCGAAACCATTATCGGTGCCAACTTCATCAAGGACATCAAAGCCAATCTGCGCGACTTCTTCGGAGGTCGCAGCAACAGCTACGAGCAAGTCCTCATCGAGTCGAAGGACACCTCCATGCAGGAAATGACGAATCGCGCAATAGCCATGGGAGCCAATGCCATCGTCGGTGTGGACATCGACTATGAGACGGTAGGCAACACCGGCTCAATGCTGATGGTTGCCACCAGCGGAACAGCCGTAGTCATTGATTAAACAACAAGACCATGTACTCCAAGAAAGAAAAAACAGAAAATGCCAGTCCTGCCTTCTTACGCAAAGGCCGCGCACTTGGCAAGCTGCTGCGCCAGCACGAGAAACTGAGAGACCGTCGTCACCCCATGTTCGAGCGCAACCGCTTCATGAAGTTCCTCATGTACTTCATGCTAGTGTACTATGCAGGATGCCTGCTCATGCTTGGCTTCACCCTACCCATCCCCATGGGGCAGGTGTACCACGGCGTGGCTGGCTTCCACGTGCTCGACGGATGGTTCTTCATCCTCATCATTATCGACTTTTGGGTACGCTTCATACTGCAGGAGACGCCCGCCAACCTGACGCGACCCTACTCCCTACTGCCCATCAGCAAGAACTATCTCATGCGACGCTATCTGCGTCGAGCTGGTCTCAGCATTGGCAACCTTGCCTGGGCATTCTTCCTTGTGCCGTTCGCCTTCATGAGCGTGATGCCCGCTATGGGCTTTGCGGGAGTGATGGGATGGCTCGTCGGATGGTGGCTTCTGTTCGTCATGAACAGCTACATCTACCTGCTTATCCGCGCCTTGTGTACGCGTAAGATGTGGTGGATCGTGCTGCCCATCCTCGTGCATGTCGGCATTGTACTGTTGGCCATCCTGCCCGAGAAGAACGTCTTGGACATGCCCTGCACTAACTTCATGTATGGCTTCGCAAAATGGGAGTTCAACTCCTTCCTCTGCGTCATTGCCCTCATCGTCCTTTTCTTCCGACTCAACGGACGCGTGCAAGGTGCCATCGTCTATGACGAAGTTGGCAAAAAAGAGGACATCAAAGTGAATAACACTCGTCAGTACAGTTTCCTCAACCGCTTCGGCATCGTGGGCGAATACCTGAAGCTCGAGATGAAGATGAAGACGCGCAACCGCCTCATCAAGACACAGTTCTACACGCTTCTGGGCTGCATGCTTCTGCTCAGCGCACTCCTCTATTTCTCAAACATCTACGATGGTGTCTTCATGACCAATTTCATCTGCCTCTACGACTACATCGTGCCTGGCATGACCACGCTCATCACCATCATGTGCCACGAGGGCAACTACATGGACCTGCTGATGAGCCGCAAGGAGAGCATCCTCGACCTGCTCACTGCCAAGTACTATTTCCACACCGCTTTGCTGCTCCTGCCCTTCACGTTGCTGCTGCCCTTGATGTTCATTGGCAAGATCAGCATCTGGATGAACCTCGGCTATCTGTTCCTCACGGCAGGAGTGCTCTACCCCATCATGTTCCAGATGGCAGCCTACAACAAGGAGACGATGCAACTCAACGCCAAGTTAGGCGCCCGTGCAAGCAATGGTGCTCAGAGTGTCGTCACACTCCTCCTGATGTTCCTCCCCATCGCTTTTCAGCACCTGAGCGTTTCGTTGTTAGGTGACGTATGGGGCTACGTCGTGCTCATCGTCCTGGGCGCGATCGGAGTCATCATGCATCGCAGGTGGCTATGCTTCACCTACCAGCGTTTCATGAAGAAACGCTATACAAACATGGAAGGATTCAGAGCAACGAGGAAATAAAGACCCTCTCCGGCCGCAAGCGGCCACCTCCCCCGAGGGGGAGGCTTTGGAATGGCGAAAGCCTATTGAATACATAATATAATAAAACGTCGACAAATCGAATTATCGAAGAATCGAAAACTCGAAAACTCAAAAACTCAAAAAAAGCAAAAAAAAGCAAAAAAAGCAGAAAATCATGGAAATCAAAATAAACAGTTTAAAGAAGACATTTGGTGAAAAGGTGGCAGTCGACATCGACCAGTTTGAGATACACGACGGCGAGATACTCGGCCTCGTAGGCAACAACGGAGCCGGCAAGAGCACGCTCTTCCGCCTCATCCTCGACCTCATCAAGGCTGACAACGGACACGTCACCATCAGTTGCGAGGGACAGAGCGTCGACGTGTCGAAGACTGAGCAGTGGAAGGACTGGACCGGTGCCTACATCGACGAGTCCTTCATCATCGACTACCTCACGCCCGATGAGTACCTGCAGTTCATTGCCCGCATCTCGTGCATCAGCGATGAGCAACTAGCCGATGAGCTGAAGCGTTACGAGCACTTTATGGCTGGCGAAATTCTCGGACAAAAGAAACTCATCCGCAACCTCTCTGCCGGCAACAAGCAGAAGGTGGGCATCGTGGCAGCCATGCTGCTTCACCCCCGTCTGCTCATCCTCGACGAACCCTTCAACTTCCTCGATCCCTCTTCGCAAAGCGCCATCAAGCACCTGCTGCAGGACTACAACCGCGAGACCGGTGCCACCATCCTCGTCTCCAGCCACAACCTCAACCACACCGTCGACATCTGTCCACGCATCGCCCTCTTGGAGAACGGTCGCATCATCCGCGACATCGACAACAGCGACGGTTCTGCTACCCAGGAACTTGAGAACTACTTCGAGGTGGAATAGCCCCACCCCCCGCCTCCCCCCGCTCAGCCCTAAGGGATGCTCGAAAGGCAGAAGAAGGGGAGGAGCTACTTCCTGGCCGACAACAAATTCACGGATTTCCCTTGCAAGAAAACGAGGGAAATCCGTATTTTTTTGCTATTTTTTAACATTCCGTCCCATTTTTACATCTTTTTATATAATATTTCACACACTTTTCATATATTTGCAACATCTACATACCGAAAAACAATAAAGACAATAACCTAACCTGACAAATCACATGAGAAAGAAACTTTTATCACTCATGATCCTTTTCCTCACTTTCCCATTAGGGAGCTGGGCATTGGAGGCAGACACCTATTATCTCTACAACGTAGGCGCGAAGCAGTGGCTCAACTTCGGAGGCTCGGATGGCTATACTGCCACCTTCTTCAAGTACGGAGCACCTGTCAAGCTCGCCGGCAGCGGAACGACGTTCACGCTGCAGGGTCCCTTCTACGACAGTCCCTTTATAACAGAGAAGCTTACCAAGAGCAGCACTGCAGCCACGTTCACTATCAGCGAGGTGAGCGAGGGTATCTATACCATACGTTGCGCTGAAGGTCTCTTGGGTTATGATGGCACGACGAACCTCAACGGCAAACACTCTGCCCGCACCGTCACCAACAATTTGAGCGATGACACTTCGGACAATGCACACTGGCAACTCTACACAAAGGAGCAGTTGGCAGCACGCCTGGCCAATGCCACCAAAGCCAATCCTATGGACGCCACGTTCTTCATCAGCAGTCCAGAGATACACCGCCACAACACGGGCGGTTTTGACTACAGCAGCAGCAAGCCCTACGCCGACCGCAAGTGGATCGGTATGGGCGACGGCAACTACGGTCATGCTGGCGACTACCCCATGAACTACGTGTCATATGTCTACAACAAGACCATCAACATCTACCAGGAACTCGAGGGACTGCCTGCCGGTGAATATGAGTTCAGCTGCCAGGGGTTCTACCGCAGCGGTTCGAACACGACATGTACCAGCTACACCACCACGACGGTTCCTCGTGAGGCCATCCTCTATGCAGGCAGCAACAAGCAACCCATGATGTCCATCCTCGACGAGCCCGCCAAGGATGCCGGCCAGATATGGTCGGAGGGCACCTACTACCGCAGCTACAATGGCGGCTACATCCCCTACATCACCAGTCAGGCAGAGACCGAGAACGACAAGGAGAACAACGGTGCCAGCATGGCTATGGACAATGGCCTCTACAACAACAACAAGGTGAGAGCCACCGTGGGAAGCGACGGCAAGTTGCGTGTGGGCATGAAGATTGAGAAGCAGACCAACGCCTACTCATGGACGGTGATGGACAACTTCCAGCTCACCTATCTCGGCTTAGAACTTTCCGACAACATCAGTGCA
Source organism: Bacteroidaceae bacterium (assembly GCA_045629085.1). GTDB lineage: Bacteria > Bacteroidota > Bacteroidia > Bacteroidales > Bacteroidaceae > Physcousia. The sequence goes on along the minus strand of JAZQQO010000048.1, from coordinate 38,333 downwards.
GCACTCGCTGAGATTGCCGAATACGAGAAGAAGAACACCACAGGCGATGCCGATCTGACAAAGGCCATCAACGATGCCAAAGATGCTGTGAACAACGCTGCCAACGTAGCACAGATTGAGGCTGCCGTACAGAGCGTAAAGGACGCCTACGACACCTACAAGAACGCGGCAGACTATGCAGCAGCAGAGGAAGCACAGAAGAACATGCAACCAACCGACAAGGCCATAAGCTACAACAAGTTCCTCAAGAACTACAACTTGAAGAGTGGACTGACCAACTGGACTGCCACCACCGATGTCAACAGTTGGGTACCCATCACCGTATGGTCGGCCAATGCACCCTGTGTGGCAGAGGCCTATTCCGGATGGAGTAGTTTGGAAATGACCAGTTACAGCCTGACGCAAGACGTCATCCTCACTCCTGGCAAATACCGTCTGAAGGCCTACGGTTTCTACCGTTGGGGGTCGAGCTACAACAGCGACGTAAACAACGCCACCAGCATGAAACGCTCGTTCGCGAAACTCGTAGCAGGACAAAGCGAAATGCCCCTTATGCGCCTGGCTGACGTAGATCCGCTGGAGGCCGGAGGCTACGGTGACTATGCCAACACCATCGGTGAGGCAGCAGCCTCTTTCAACAGAGGCGCATACGAGAACACGCTCGTCTTTGACATCGAAAAGACGCAGTATGTGAAGATTGGCATCGTGGGCACACACGACCGCGACAAGAGCTGGTGTGTCGTGGGTCCTTTCACCCTGGAAAAAATCAACGACGACGTGCTGCAGAATGAAGCCGCACAGGCGTTGGAGGCTGCCAAGAAGGAATACAACAGCTACAAGACAAAATTCAGCAATATCGCCAAGCAGGGCGAGAAGCAGAGGGACATCCAGCCAGAGGGCCTCATCCCCTTCAACGCAGACATCGCCGATGCTGACGTGGATGCTGCCACGACACCCGCTCTGGTGAGTGCTGCCATCGACAAGATGGGACAAGAACTGGGACGCTTCATGACCGAGAGCCTTGGCACCTACGACCTCACCACACTCATCACGAATCCCAGCTTTGAATTGGGCAGCACACGTGGATGGGATGTCTCGCTCGACCCTTACAACACCGATAAGAACTACGACATGGGTGCCAAGCCCACCTCCAACGCCACTTATAGCACTACGGGGTCTGTAGGCAGTTACCTCTTCAACACCTGGTGGAACGCCAATGCAGAGAAACAAGCCCAATACGTGTTGCAGACCATTCCCCACATGCCTTCCGGCCACTTCAGCCTCACTGCCGGTGTGACCAGCGATCAGGCTCAGGAGAAGCAGCTTCGCGCTTGGCACAACGAGGACGGCACACTAATACAGAGCCAGACAATCAACCTGACTGGCACCAACTCGTTCAAGCCCGTCACCACCACAGAGTTCAGTATGAAGGAGGCTGGCAAGCTGCGCATCGGTGTGTATAGCAACTACTGGTTCAAGGCTGACAACTTCAAGTTGCAACTGCACGGCATTGAGAAGGATCGCACCGTAGCCACCGAGAAACTGAAAAGAATGGAGCAGGTAGCCAAGCAGGCCATCGAGCACGCCGACTTCGACGCACTCCTGGCTCAGGCCAAGACGGACTTACAGAACGCAAAGTCTGCTCAGGCCATCAGTGAGACATGCACTACAGCACAGGTTGCACTCGCCAACCTACTGAAGACCTACGCCACCAATACCGCAGAGAGGCGCTTCGACCTGACTCCTCTGTTGGGAGATGCCACCTTCAGCAACGGCATCAGCGACTGGACACTCGGCGGAGAAAGCAACTTTGCCACATGGAACGCCACATACAAGAACGTCGAGAAGTTCGGTGCACAAACCGACTTCACCTTCACACAGACGCTCACCGAACTGCCCGCTGGTCCCTACACGCTTCTCGCACAGGCTTTCTTCCGTCCACGCAGCGTGGAGGTGAATGCCGACAACTACGAGAAGGGCATCTTTGACGGCAAGGGCAAGCTCATGCTGGGCAACCACGAAGCCACGGTGCGCAGCATACAGAGCGATGGTCGCTACACGCCCTCACACACCAGCGATGTGGGTGGCAGCAATGGCGTGAGCGTACCCAACAACCTGCATGGCGTAGACGAAGCCTTCAAGCAGCACCGCTACTGGAACATCGTCAGCGCTGACCTCAGCGAGAGCGAGGCTTCGTCACTTGAGTTGGGCATCAAGCAGGAGACGGGTGCTCAAAGCACCGCTGCCTGGATGCCGTTCGACAACTTCCGTCTCTATTATGGCGAGACGCCCGCCATCACGCTCGAGGAGGGCAAGGCACTGCCCTACACCGAATACGTACAAAAGGCTCAGGTAACCCTGAAGAAGCACTTTACAGCGGGTCAGTACACCTCGCTCTGCGTACCCTTCTCTACAAGCGAGATCGCAGCGTTCGGACAGGTTTATAAGATCTACGGACAGGACGGCAACAGCAGCGACCCCACAAAGGTCACCTTTGCCCCCGTCAGCAGCATCGAGGCAGGCGAGTGCTACGTGGTAAAGCCTGCTACGGACATCGACGAACTGACATTCGAGGGTGTGGATTTCGACCCCGGACTTCCCAGTGCTAAACCTGCTCCCTACAACGACATCATGCTGAAGGGTGAATACGGCAAGAACTACGGTGTCATGGCGGGCAACGGCAGTCAGTACACCAGCGTAGCACCTGTTGCCGAGGTGGACTTCATGAACATGAACATCCGTACGCAAATGACCAATCCCAATGCCAAGGCATTCCTCACGGAGGTGACCTACACGGATGCAAGTACCAGTGTGATTGGTACTTACAACAAGGTTCCCGCGGCTCGTCGCGACCAACCCAGCACGGCCATCATCCCCTTGCCCGACAGTAACCAACCCCTCACCCTCCGTTTCCATGCCATCAAGGCAGGAGCAGAGGAGGCCTATCCCCACAGCCAGCTCACCTACAACGTGCCTGCCCACACCACTGAGTTTGAGGTTGCCAACCTCTTCCCTCGCATGACCAATCACTTCGTCGTCGAAGCAGACGGCCAGACCGTGGCACAAGGCAGCGTGCGTGATGACGAGAGTCGTCTGCGCATGATCAAGGCAATGGGTGTGAGCAACATACGCGACCTGGGTGGATGGATCAACGATGAGGGACGTCAGATACGCTACGGTATGATCTACCGTGGTGGTGAGTTCAACGGAACGAACAACCACTGGGCACCCGATGCCTCAAAGCAGCTCATCCGCGACCTCGGCATCCGTGCCGAACTCGACCTCCGTTCGTGGAGCGTGGACAACAAGGCAACACACAGCAGCAGCGCGCTCGACACCATCGGCGGCATCAACGTGGAGCCCAGCATCTACTTCCGCGCCAGCAACCAGTGGGACAGCGGCACCGAGGCTCTGCAGAACGACACCACACGTGCCAAGTGGGCAGAGGACCTCAACTTCATCATGGACCATGTACTGGCTGACGAACCCGTCTACTTCCACTGCGTATGGGGTGCTGACCGTACCGGCATCATGAGCCTGCTCATCGAGGGCTTGCTGGGTCAGACAGAAGATGCCATCTACAAGAACTACGAGCTTACCAGCTTCTCATGGGCTGGCACGCGCGAGAAGACGGGCATGGAGAACAAGGTGGCCTACATCAAGACCTTCGCCGGCAGCACGCTGCAGAAGAAGTTCGTGACCTACTGCACCACCATCCTCCACCTCGATGCCGAGAAGATAAACGCCTTCCGCGACGCCATGCTGGAGGAGGAGAGCAAGGTGGAGACGAGCATTGAGAAGATTGAAGATGAAAGATTGAAGATGGAATATTCTTCTTCTCACGGCGTCTACGACATGAGTGGCCGCAAGGTTCAATCTCTCAAGAAGGGCATCTACATCATCAACGGTAAGAAAGTAATCATAAAATAACAATTAATATTTTAAACTAAAAATCCATGAAAAAGGTACTTTCCCTTTTAGTAGTTCTCATCGCATTACTGTGTGGAACTACTGACGCATTGGCTTTTGGTCTACCTCGGTTGACTACCGACCCGAACAATCCCGTGCTTTACTACATCCGAAACACGAGAGCCGTTTCGGTTTCCGGTAAAGCAAGCTACTGGACCACTGCCAACAAGCTTAGCACATCAGAGAGTGATGCTGCTGTAGTTTATTTTGTAGGTAGCACAAGTAACGGTACGGCTACTGTAAAGATCATCGACAACGCCACGGGCAAGCAGCTTAACAAGAGCCTGCAATGGACAGACGAAGGAATCGATTGGTACATCCAAGAGAGAACGTCTGATCAGGGCACCAAAGATGCTGGCGGCTACCTGGCATACAAGGGCGTTATCATCAGCAGCGGCTTGAATGCCGATGGCACCGTGGCATCCTATGGCACATCAACCAGCTACAACGGCACAATCGACGGTTGCTGGTATGTGAGCAGCAGCTACGACAAGGTGAGATGCTACACCCCGACGTACGATGGCTCAATCTTTACCCTGGAGCCTTTGAATGTATTCCCCGAGATAACCACCGATACCAGCAAGCCTATCTATTACCGCTTGTACCACATGTATACGGGTAGATATTTCAAGGCCACGGAAAGCGGTCACGAACTGGTATCGAGTGCAAACGAAGCATCGCTCTACTACTTTACTGCAAATACAGGTAAGGCGACCGATGGCCGCATCTACGTTCACACATGGTCGCCCGATGTACCTGGAAAGATTGTACACAGCGCCACGGCATGGAAAGCACCCAGCGAGATCACTCGCCACTGGTATTTCAAGAAGCAAACCAACAGCTGCTACACGGGTTTTATCACCGCACACGACGATAACAGCGACCCATGGAAGGCAGGTAGTGGCGAAAACAAAATTGGCTATGCTGGAAGCTCAGGCATTGACTACAAAGGCAACATCTTCAATGTGGAGTACGTTCCCTCTGACCTGATTGAGTTGGGTGACTATGCACTATCAGTCAACGCGGGCAACGTGACAACCAAGCAGATTGAGAACGGCATCAAGCTGAGCTACCCCAACCCCATCAACACCAGTGACGAGGCCATCACGCTGAAGGCCAATCATGGCATAACGGTGAACGGTGCGGCTGCCACTGTATCATTCTCTGGCAACACGCTCACCATCACCAACCTCCCCACCTCTGGTTCGTTCACCATCACTATCCCAGCAGGTGCTATCGGTTTCCAGACAAGCGGCGTGACCAACAAGGCTATCACTTTGGAATACACCATCGTTGCTCCCCTTCTGGCAGAGGCCAAGCAAGGCTTCCTCTACACTACGGTCAACGACGCTCCACGCTTCCTGACACGTGGCTACAGCTGGGGTACGCGTGCCGTGCTGGGCGACTATGGTTTGCCCGTCGAAGTGGCTTCTACCGATGGTGATGGCAACACCACCATCACGTTCCTTGACATCCAGAAGAAGATGTACTCAGATGGCAATGCAGGTGGTCTCTACACCGACGGTGAGAGCACCGACATCCTCTTCACGTTGGAGAAAGTGGCCGAGGGTCAGTACAAGATGAAGGCCAACAACAGCAAGTACACCGGCTACATCGGCATTCAGGACAACTTCAAACTGTACCAGAATAAAACTGCAGCTGAGGCCGTCATCTGGCAGTTCATGACGCAGGCAGAGTATGACAGCTACATGGCCAGCACCAAGGCTGTCTTGCAGCAGAAGGCACTCGACGCAGCAGGCATCTCTGCCGCCGACTACAGCACAGCCAGCCTGTCTGTAGTAAAATCTGCCGAGCATACAGAGACAAACGAGATTGCAGAGAGCTACTACGAATGGAATGAGTGGGCAGTCTTCTCACGCAACTGGGAGTACACTGTGGATCCCGGCCTCTATGTAGTTAAGCTGAACGCATTCCTGCGCAACGGTGGTGCCGACACCTACACCCAGATGCTACAGACAGGACATGACGGCCACATGGCCTTCCTCAACGTCAATGGCGACTCCATCCGCATCCACTCCATCTGGGACGGACGTCAAGCCACCAAGATACCTGATGGCGCGATGACCACCGTCACCGTGGATGGCAACACATCCTACATCCCCTTGTGGCAGAGCGAGGCTGGCTACCTGTACGACAACACCACCCTCTACACTAACGAGATGCTCGTCAACGTAGGCATGGATGGCAAGCTCAGCATCCGCCTATACAACGAATCGAAGAACGACAAGATATGGCTCTCGTACCGCGACCTGACCATCAGCCGCGTCATCACCAGCATCGATGACACCAAGCAACTGGCCATTAGCGAGATTAACAGTTACGAGGGCGATGCCGCCTTCAAGGCCATCGCAGCCCAAGCCATCAGCAACATCGAGGCCGCCACGACTCTGGAGGTTATCTCCAGCGAACTGAATACAGTGCGCGATGCCTATACCAAATATCAGTACGGCATCACAGACTGGGCTAACGTCACCCTGACGGCCGACATCGAGAACAAAGACATCAAGGAGCTTATGGCCGCCGACTACAGCTGGCTGGGTGCCAAGTATGTGGTGACGGAAGAGAATCGCGTGGTGAACGACCGTCCACGCCCCATTAGCATCCCCGTGATGCGCACCAACGATGATCTGAAAGTATCCATCACCGAGACGGCAGGCAACTACGCCGGTGCATTCACCTGCACGGCATCTGCAGGAAGGGGTGTCATCGAGTGTGCATACAATGCCATCCCTGGCCACATCTATTATTATAAGGTAGAAAATGCCAGCAACGAGATTGTCACCCAGGGTCAGATCGGCGTGACCGGCATGCTGCGTATGCTCAACATCGAGGGTGGCAGCAATGTGCGCGACCTTGGCGGACGCATCACCGTTGACGGCAAGAAGGTGAAGTATGGACGCATCTTCCGTGGTGGCGAGCTCCACGCTGGTTTCCAAACCAAGATCAGCGACGCTGCCAAGACTTATATGAAAGACGAACTGGGCATCGTGGCAGAGCTTGACCTGCGTCAGGATGGTGAGGTCAGCGGAAATACCGCTCCCACCGCTTCGGCCATCCCCGGTGCTAAATATCTCTATGTCAACCTCGTTCCCTCTGGCACGGAGATTATCTATGATGAGCCAGGCATCTACCATGAGAAGATTAAGAACGGCATCCACTTCATTGCCGAGAACCTGAAGAAGGGCAACGTGTACTACCACTGCATCTGGGGTGCCGACCGCACCGGTGCCATGAGTATGTTCCTCGAGTGCATCCTGGGCGTACAGCTCAGCGACATCGAGAAGGACTACCAGCTCACATCATTCTCGAAGGCGGGTCTTCGTCCCAGCGGCAGCTGGAACCTCAACGGCAAGATCATTGCCATCCAAGACCTCGGCTACGAGGGCAACACCATCCAGGAGAAGGTGGTAAGCTTCCTCAAGAGCATTGGTGTGACGGACGAGGACATCAACACCATCCGCACCGAACTGCTTGAGGACAACACCGATGCAATGGCAAGCTACGCCACCACGCTGAAGGCAGCCTACAATCAGGTCGCTACAGCCGCTGGCACTACCTTCAACAGCACAGCCACCACCATCGAGGGTGTCAATGCCGACTTCAATAGCACCATGAATGCCCTAACCGAGGTGAAGGACATCAGCGCCGTACTGCACAACGCAGGATTTGAGGAGAATGGCGGCAGCCTGGACAACTGGGCCACTCGTGGCGACGGTTGCGGCAAGGGTGGCAGCGCCAACCACGTAGGCCGTATCTACAACACGACCGGATCGGTTCGTCAGGTACTGCAGAACATGCCTGCCGGTACCTATACGCTCAAGGCACAGTCATTTGCCCGTAAGGGTAATGGTGCCAACGAGGCTACCAAGGGCGATGGCTACAAGGCTTATATGAATGGTACGGTCAAGAGCACCGCATATATGATGCTCAACGGTCAGAAGACCCTGATACGCAACGTCTACGAGGATGCTCAGAACGAGACGATGGGCAACGACTACAATCCTGCTACAGGCGTATTTGTTCCTGAGAACACCACAAGTGGTGCAGCAGCCATGACGATCGATAGCGGTCGCCTCTACTGGAACGTGGCTACCATCACCCTTATCCAAACTGGCGACCTCTGCATAGGTATTGCCAACGACGAGAACACCGACGGCGACTACACCGTGTTCGACAACTTCAAACTCTACTATCAGGGCGAGGGTTACACGGGTGGTACTCCCACGCTCAACCTCGACGAGACCAGCAGCGAGGCGCTGCCCACCGAGGATGGTTACTACAACGTGACGAGCAACCGCAAACTCAATGCTAATGGCAAGTGGAATACCATCTGTCTGCCCTACGACATGACTGCCGACGAGATGGCAGCAGCAAAGATCACCGCAGCACGCAGTATCAGCGACTTGGAGACCGACGGCGACCGCAACACCATCACCTTCGCCGAGGCTACCTGCATCAAGGCAGGCAAGCCCTACATCGTCATGGTGAGCGAGCCCGTGACGCTGGGTGGCGACAACATCCTCGTTCGCGCCAAGAGCCCCGTCAGCGTGATGTTCGACGGCGGCCTGACCATGACCGGCACCTACGCTCCCATCACGCTCAACGGCAGCTACTACATCAGCAGCAACAAGTTCTACTATGCTGACGTTGACGTACCCATGAAGGGCTATCGTGCCTACATCAACGCACCTAGTGGCGTGCAGGTGAAGAGCTTCGACATCGACATGATGGAAACAGGCATCGAGCAGATTGAAAATGGAAAATTGAACATTGAAAATTCTCCCGTCTATGATTTGGCTGGCCGCAAGGTAAATGTTCAATCTTCAACCTACAATCTTCAATCTACAAAGAAGGGTATCTACATCGTGAACGGCAAGAAGGTTATCAAGTAAAAAAAAGAAAGACATTATGAAAAAGAAATATAATGCACCCAAGGCACAACTCATGACGCTACACGCACAGTCACCCCTGCTTACCCTGAGTGGCAATACGGGTGACGACACCCCCGGCATCGGTATTGGCGGCAACGCAAGTGGGAACAGGGACGAGGAAGGCAATCTGCCCGATCCCGAAGCCAAGAGCCAGAACGCTTGGAACACTTGGGAGGAATGGTAACCCATTGATAATCCAAAAAGATGGAATATAAGATAGAGCACCGCACGCTGCACTTCAAGCAGCCTGCGGGAACAAGTAGAGGAGTGTACCACACGCGTGACGTGTGGTACCTCCATTTCTACACCAAGTACCTGCACACCATCGGAGAGTGCGCTCCCCTGCCCGACCTTTCGTGCGATGCCCGACCAAAGGAAGAGTACGAAGAATACCTACACCTTGCATGCCGCATGGTATGCGATTCAGATGGCCAAATCCCATACGAATTACTCATTGACTACCCAAGCATACTGTTCGGATTGGAGATGGCAATAAAACCACAGACAGACCCTCTCCGCCCTTCGGGCACCTCCCCCATAATGGGGAGGAATTTATATAGTGAGGCCTCGAAAGAAATTCCTCAAGAGGCACATCAAGAGGCATATCAAGAGGCATATCAAGATGCACATCAAGAGTCTCCCCATTCTAATTCTTCCCTTCGGGAAGGCTCCTCTCCCCATTATGGGGGAGAGGCGGGGGAGAGAGGGTCTGGGTCTGTGGGGGCTAGAAGTTCTGCCCTCTGCCGCATCAACGGTCTCGTGTGGATGGGCACCTACGAGGAGATGAAGGCACGACTGGAGGAGAAGCTCGAGGCAGGCTATCACTGCGTGAAACTGAAGATCGGTGCCATCAACTTCGAGGATGAGATACGCCTGATCGAACAAGTACGGCGCGACTTTCCGCGTGAGAAGGTGGAACTGCGCGTCGATGCAAATGGAGCCTTTGGTAGACCCAACCCCTCCCTCGGAGGGAGGGGAGTAGATAGCGTCACTGGCAATATTGACCTTCAGTCCGTCATCGAAAAACTTGAACGTCTCGCCCAGTACGACATACACAGCATCGAGCAGCCCATACCTCAAGGACATTGGGAAGAGATGGCGGAGTTATGTGAAAGAGCAAACCCTCTCCGGCCGCAGACAGACCCTCTCCGGCCGCAAGCGGCCACCTCCCCCATGATGGGGAGGAATTTATATAGTGAGGCCTCGAAAAATACTATCCAAAAGAACCTTCAAGAGGCACATCAAGAGGCACATCAAGAGGCACATCAAGAGGCACATCAAGAGGCACATCAAGAGGCACATCAAGAGGCATATCAAGAGGCTCCCCATTCTAATTCTTCCCTTTGGGAAGGCTCCTCTCCCCATTATGGGGGAGAGGCGGGGGAGAGAGGGTCTGCGGGGGAGAGAGGGTCTGCGGGGGAGAGAGGGTCTTTACCCATTGCCCTCGACGAGGAGCTCATCGGCATCAACATGACAGAACTGAAGATTGCACTGCTCGACACCATACGTCCGCAGTACATCGTGTTGAAACCCATGTTGCACGGCGGTTTCAGTGGTTGCGACGAGTGGATACGTCTGGCAGAGGAGCGCGGCATCGGTTGGTGGGCCACCTCAGCTCTCGAGTCGAACGTGGGCCTCGCCGCCATAGCCCGTTGGGTAGCACAGTACCATCCCACCATGCCGCAAGGTCTCGGCACCGGTCTGCTCTACACCGACAACACCCCACCCCACACCGAGATACGTGGCGACGAGCTATGGTGGATAGGATAAAATGAGACGCAGCGTGTTTTTTGGAAAGACGCTGCGTGTTCTGGAAAAAGACGCAGCATACCCATCTCCCCTTTCATAGGGTTGGGGGGCTTTTCCCTTCAGGGGGTTGGGGGGCTTGCCTACAAGCAGTCCGCGTACTCTCATCACGAGAATACGCGGACAATCCAAACAATCTATTAACTAAAACTTTTTTACCATTCTACATCCCATGCGTTATAGCCCTTGGCATCGAACTGGGTGTTGTTTACGGGATCATTATTGTCGTCCATTGAAACCGTAGCCTGATCATAATATGATTTTTTAATCGAGCCTTGCATCAGCAGTTCCTTGCCATCAACTTCGATGCTGCGAAGTGTGGGCACTATATAATTCTTTTTCATATTACTTCATTACTTTTTTTCCGTTAATAATATAGATACCCTTCTGGGGCTTGTTCACGCGGCGACCGCTGAGGTCGTAGATAACCTGTTGTCCGTTTTCCATCGTCCGTAGCCCGTTGACCGTAGTCTGAAGTCCAAAGTTATCCACCTTCACGCTGGCCACAGCATTCGCAGGACCTGTGAGGTAGGCACGCATTCCGTTGAGAGTACTTCCACTACCTGCTAAACGCACTTTGTCGCCCGTCACACCATAGTAGCCATTCATATCCATCTTGGGAATGTAATTGCCAACGAACGACCACACACTGCCGTCAGGCGTTACCGTGAGGGGACTGGCCTCCTGCAGCGTGACGCGTGTGAAGAGCGGATTGGTGACCTTTGCGCTGCTATAAAACAGATAAGGTGTATTGGCTGCCATCGTCTCTACCTGGGTGAAGGTCAGCTCGTGCTCCTCGCTGGCCGATGTGAAACCGTAGGCCACGGCATCCGCGCCAGCCACTGCCTCGGCCGTGGTGGCGAAGGGCAGGCAGAGCGTGTTCCAGCCTTGCTTGAGGCCTCGGTTCAGCACAACATAGGCAAAGTCACCGGTTGTGTAGATGGGAAGCGTCTGTTGGTCACTGAGCACGATGTACGAGAGATAGTCGGCGCGAGCCTGCTGCAGGTCGGTGAGAGCTGTGGCGTAGTCGTTGCCCTCATACTCGATGGCAGCGAGGAAAGCTTTGTTGACAACAGGAATGCGCTCGTTGCTGTAAGCCATATAGAGGTTGCGTGCATCGCTCGCCGCATTCAGGAAAGCCACCTTTTCGTCCGAGCAATCCTCCACCTTCTCCACAAATACGTTGTCCATGATGGTCCAGTCGTAGGTATTCTTCGTAGGCTTGCTCAGTCCCAAATTCAGTCGGCCGTCGGTCACATTGACGTATACCGTCTTGCGACCGTAGTTGCCCTGTTCGAAATACATGCTTGCCGTACGAGGCCAGAAGGGATAGGAGTATGTAGCCGTACCCACGTTGACGTTCACATCGCCGCCCGTGGTCACCTTGCTCTCCATGATGGATGACAGCTCCACCTTGTTTTCATTGGCAAAGAGGAAAGCCCTGATGTCGGCACGATTCGTATAGCTCGTTTCGTAGTTGTCATTCCAACGATAGAAGCCGTGCGCACTGACTGCGTAGGTATCGTTCTCCACCTCGATGGTCTGGCTCACCTCGCCCGTGGCATCGTATATCTCAGCCACACCATTGTTGTAGGTAGCACCCGTCATGGTAGTCCAATTCGCCCCCTGGTAGGAAGGCACGAAGTTGGGGTTCTTCAGCTTGAAGGAAGGCTGACTGCTCACCTCGTCGGCACTGACGATCAACCACTTGGCATAGAGCCCCACGTTGTTGGGCACGTTGGTCACGTTGACGGCATTCTTCGTAGTGATGGTAGGATTGTAGCGAGGCAGCACACCATTCTTGGCAGAACACATATACCACGCACCCTCGTTGATGGTGTAGTAGCCATCGGCCGTCTTGGTGAAGGTCCAGTCAACGCCATTGCCACCGCCATCCGTCCAGATGTTGGCATCAGCATGGAACAGACCACGATCCGTACCCACCACGTTCATCTTTATCTTATACACGTTGTCGCAGACCTTAGCCAGTTGTACGGGGCATCCCACCTCCTTGGCCTCAGCATGCGTTCCGTAGTCGTAGCCCGAGCCGAGCCACATGCCCGAACCTACGTTGTAGAGATAGTAGGTTCCCTCGTTCGTCACCTCCTCCACGTTGGTAGCGGTGGGTGTCTCACTGACGTTGATGCCATCCTTGATAAGGCGAATCCAGTATAAGCCAGGGGCAGCCCATGAGGTGGCCACAATCTTCACCGTGAAGCGACTCAACGCCTTGCCATCGCTGTCGTAAGCCTTGTCGCCCAAGGGAAGTTCGAGGTTATAGAAACCCTTCTCGTTCTGGTTCTGCGTAGATTCGGGAACGACATAGTCGCACAACTTCTCGTCGTTGACGTAGATGGTGCAGCTGCGACCCTTGTCGGCCACGTTGTAACGCAGCACCAGGCTGAGGTTGCGAGCCTCAGGCTCATCGTTGTCCATCACAATCTGGATGAAGCCATCCTGCTTGGTGTCGCGGTACGACTCATCGTTGTAGTTGCCGCTTGTCGAGGAGACATCGTAGGTCACGGCACCAGCCTCAGCCTGCTGCTGCCCCACGTCGATGCTGCACAGCGACTGCTTGTCCAGTTCCAGCACCGCCAACTCCTCCTTGGCCCAGGTGCTGCTGGCGTAGTCTTCCAGACGTGCCTGATAGAAGTAGTTGTTCACACGACTGTGGTGCAGGGTGTAGAAGGGTTGAAGGGTCAGCGTGTTCCATTCATAGGTAGAGGCCATCTCGTCGGAGCGTGACACATCGAGCGTGAAGGTCAGCTCGCTGGTGCTGACGGGTGTGATGCGCTCCAGCACCTCGCCGCGCTCACCGATGAGCATGGGCATCGTGCTCAGAGCCTTCTTGGGCGCATAGCTGTCGGGGGCGTGCCCCATACGCTCACCCCACGCATATTCGTGGGGCAGTTCCTCATATACGAGAGAAGAAGCAGAATTTTCTTCATTTTCCGAATTTTCGTTGCCATCCCCAGTGCTCTTCGTCGTGCGGGCAGCCAGCAGCACAGGTCCATACTTGAAGGCGATGTAGTCACCCTGGTTGGGACACTGCTCGTAACGCAATGACATGGGCAGACTTACGGTCACTACGTCGCCTACCTGCCAGTTGCGCTGCACCTCGACGTAGCCTTGTGCATTGGCAGCAGCATTGACGTTGCTGCCGTTCACCTTCACGGCAAAGCCCTCAGCCACCCACGACGGGCGACGGATGGCGAGTGTGTAACTGCCAGCCTTGTCGATGGTGATCCTGGTGCCCTGCTCGTAGGGGAACTGCGTCTCCTGTGTCAGGGCGAAGCGATCATCCTGCAAGCGCGAGGCCGTAAAGAGGTTGACGTAGAGCACGTCACCACTGTGCGTGTAGACGAAATGACCATACTTGCTATGGTTCTCCATACCCGTACCCACGCAGCACCACATGTCCTGATTCACCTGGCTGTAGATGCGGTAGCTCTGCGGACGCATGGGAGTGAAATAGACGTAGTTGCCCGTAGTGGGGTCCTGCGTAGAGAGTATGTGGTTCCATGTGGCAGCCTCGTAGAAGTCGGCATACTTAGCCTCGTGCGTATTGTCGAAGAGGTCCTCCGAGAGCTTCATCATGTTGTTCGTGTTGCACGACTCGGGGCCGTTCGTCTCGTCGATATAGCGATTGCCGGCTGCCGCCGATAGGAAGTGCTCGTTGACGGAGTTGCCACCGATACAGACAGTGCGGTTCTCAGCCACGTCGGTCCAGAAATTCAAGGCAGCCGTATTGAAGTTCGTGGCCGTAATGTCCTCTTGTGCAATACGCGCAAAGCCGATGAACTTAGGCACTTGCGTATTGGCGTGTTGGTTGTCAAGGAAACTGGTATTGAGCGTTTGCAGACCGTTCACCTCCCACATGTGGCTGTAGCGCTTGGCAGCAGTCAGATACTTGTCATCCTCAAAGATGCGGTAGGCATCGGCCAGCGTCTCGTTGATGCCGCCATGCTCTGTGCCCAACCATCCTTGCACCTGATCGTCGTTCAGATTACTGATGAGGTTGACATGCCAGTCGCACAACTTGAGGTAGAGCTCCTTGGCCTTCTCGCTCTCCGCACCCTCGGTGTAGAGGTAGAGGTCGCGCAGACCTGCCAATATCTTGTGTTGGCAGTAGAGGGGCACGGCACACACGCCGAAGTTACCCACGTTGCCAGCATAGGTGGCCTTCCAGGCATCGTTGCAGGGCTGACCACCGATGAAGCCGTACATGCCGTCGGAGCTCTGGTCGAAGACGTCCTGACAGTCCTGCAGCACGCCGAGCATATTGTCTATTCGCTCCTTGATCTGTGCCTTGACGCCCGCATCGTGCGAGGCTGCGTAGGCCAAGGCCAAGGCCGTCATGTAGTGACCACCTACGTGACCATCCAGTCGGAAGTTGCCCGAGCCCCAGTTCTCGAAGTTGGGGTGCAACAGTTCCCACCTATAATATCTGCTCTGCGCATCGGCAGTAGCCGAGAGCCCCGCCTGACGCACGTAGGGGGTAAGCAGACGTTCAACATCGTACTGCAACAGCACGCCGATATTGCGGTCCATGGCTGTCTTCAGCGGACCGTCCAGCAGTGTCACCTGCTCCAGGTCGAAGTGTTGGGGATAGATCTCGCTCTGTGCAGAAGCGCCAGTAGCCACTAGTGAGGCCAGCACGAGGGTGTTCCATCTGCTTTTCATAAGGGTGCGAATAATGTTCTTCATCTTATTTGATAGATTGATAGTTTGTTCTCGGCTGCAAAATTACCGAATATCCGCCAATCCAACTTAAACGTATTTCTCATTGTGTTATACTTTTTGTTCAACCACGCAACAAAACATTAAAAAAGCCCGCATACTCTCATCACGAGAATATGCGGACAATTCAAACAAAAACTAATTACTAAAACTTACTTACCATTCTGTATCCCAAACACCATTGCCTTTGGCATCGAAGGAGGTGTTCTCGACGGGTTTTTCTTCGTCGCTCGTATCAACAGTTACGTTTAAGGGGGCTTTGTTGAAAGACCACGCCATCATCTCTGTTGCATCAATCTCTACCGAGCGTTGTGCAGGCGCTATATAATTCTTTTTCATATTACTTCATTACTTTCTTACCGTTAATAATATAGATACCCTTCTGGGTCTTATTCACGCGGCGACCGCTGAGGTCATAGATTGCTTGCTGACTTGTTGTCTTGTTGTCTTGCAGACTTTCTACGCCAGTCTCCTCGTCACCGAAGTTGTTCACTTTCACACTGGCTGATGCACCAGCAGGACCTTCGAGATAAGCACGCATACCGTTCAGAGTAGAACCGCTACCTGCCAAACGCACCTTGTTGCCTGTAACACCATACTTGCCATTCATATCCATGCTGGGGGTGTAGTTGCCCTTGAATGACCATGCACCCTTGGTAACTGTTGCAGGCTCAGCTGCCTCAAGTGCGACATAGCTGAAACTGGGGTTCTCGGCTGCGGTCTCGCAGTAGAACAGGTAAGGCACGTTAGCTTCCATGGTTTCCACCTTGTCAAATGAAAGTTCATTCTCTTCGCTAGCTGATGCAAACTCGTATGCAATTGCGCCTTTGCCAGCAACCTCCTCAGCAGTAGTTGCAAAAGGCAAGCAGATGGTGTTCCAACCAGCCTTGATGGTACGTGTGAGGCTGACAGTGCTATAAGTAGCAGGAGTATAGTCAAATGCGACCTTGTCAGAAAGAGTGGCCGTGGGACCGTAATAGGTCAGCGTGAAATTGTTGAACACAAAGTTCGACTGCTCATTGTGGTCGTTAATCAATATATACGATGGTTTATTGATTTCGAGATTGAGGTTGCCGTCCTCGCCCACGTAGGTGTATACTTCAACGGTAGCGTGACCATCCGTCATACATTGTGCGGAAGCCTCGCGCCAGTAAGGATAGCCAGCATCTTTAGTATCCTTATAATATTCATGCATATCGTACCAGTTCTTGATGCGTACCTGTTCGCCGTTGGCCTTCAGGTAAGACAGATTCTCTACGTAGCCCAAGCCGCGAACCTTGTTCTCCTGAACGACAGAGCCCAGACGGTCGATTGCATCCACCGTCACCTTGTAGACACCAGGCTTTAGGTTGCTAACGGTCTGTGTGGCATAACCCGAACCATTGTACCACTCGAAGCAGGTATTGCTTTCAGTCCAACTGAATTTAGGATTGCGATCTACTCCGTGCCAAGTCCACGCACCTTGTTCACCCGACTTGTTGTTGAGAATCAAGTTAGTCAAGTCAGCAGTGCCATTCTCTGAAATATAAGCATCCAGGTTGGAGATGCCTGCTGCGGTGGCCACACTGGTCTTGTTGGCTGCTGGATAAGCGGCAATAATAGCGTCGCGCTCGTCCTTGGTGACGGTCTGCCAGATGACGCGGTAGTCGGAGGTAGCTGAGTTGGTGTGCAGATAGTTGCCAAGGGTACCATCGTCTATGCGAACGGTACTGCCGCCATCGAAGTCCATTCTGAAGCCACCCTCTTCCTTGTGCGTCTTCCAAGCTTTACCTGTGTTTTCACCACCATCCGCAAAAATACTTGTGTTATTTTTATCATGGAAAAGGTAGAGTTCGTTGTCGATAAACTGGAATGTTGTGGTGTTGTCGGCAGCGGTCACGACCTGAACGGCCAGTCCATACTTGTCGAGCACGGCCTCGGTGCCATAATGAGCGCCACGGCTTAGGAACATCTTCTGTCCATTGTAGGATGTTGTGGCCAGATAGTATGTGCCGTCGAATATGTTGGCGGTGGTGAGCGTGAGGGTCTGCTCCTTGTTATAGACGTTGGCTGTGGCATCGCCGATGGTGCCAGCGGGGATGCGGAGCGTATACTCGGTGCTAGGCTGTACGTTGGCGGGCATGCTAAAGGTGAAGCCCTTGGCATCGTCGGTAAGGGTGATGTCAACCTTGTTACCGTCTACTGTGACATTGGTCTCGGCAGCCAGGGCAAGGTCCTTTCCAATGGGGAGAACATCATTATAAGATATGGTAACGGGCTTCCCGGGCTGAAGGTACTTGGGATTGACAACCGTTCCCTCACCGACATACATATCCTTGCCTACGTACATAAGGCGGAAGTTGTCGATGGCAAACCAGCGGTCTCCGTTATTTTTGAATGTGGCCTGAGCACCAATCGTAAGTGAACTTGCCTCTGACAGATAGCTACCGGTAGTGTAGTTCTTTATCTCGGCGGTGATTGCCGTCTTGTCGTCGTTCATAAACAGCCAGCTGCTGTTAGCTTCTGCTTCGCGTGCTGTTGCGGCAGCCGTCAGTCGGTAGCAGCCAGCAGGTACGTGGAGTGTCTGCAGGAAGCCGAACGTACCATTCTCATGCCATCTCTGAGTGTAGTAATCTCCAGCCTTCGATGTGAAGGAAGTGTTGTTAATATTGCCAGGCATGCCATCTGCATCCGCAGGCTTGTTCCATCCCATCATGTTACCACGATTTTCCCATCCTGATGATTCGAAGCTGGGGTTGAGGACGAACTTTGTGATATCCTTCTCTGCGCTCTCGCCAATGTACTCGGCGATGAGGTCGCTGCGCTTGATGGCGTAGATGACGTACGTACCGATGTTAGAACCACTCTTGTTACCAGCCAGATTTTCCGTTCCATCAAGAGCCATAGTGTTCAGATCGGGGAAACCGTCCCATGCACCGAAATAGTTGTTGCCGTTGTTGTGTAAGTGCCAAGCCATGGTACAAACACTTGTGTTGTTGGGAAATGCAATGTCGAGGTTCGTCCACTTTACAGTAATAGCCTGATCATTGTAAGATATAGAATATTCCGCACCTGGATCACCTGTCTGCATCAAGAGTCGCGAGTGCTCTACGTTACGCAAATTGTACACCTCTGTTGTTCCTTCTGCATCTGCATCTCCATTATCGTTAACTTTAGCATATTCAATATAGAACAGGCGTGTAAGGTGTTCTACGGGATTGACAGACTGACGATAAGAAAGCGTGTTGTCGTACCATGATACCATTACGTCGCGACTGGCATCAGCAATGGTGAAGTAGTATTCACCCGACTGCGCCATTGCCTTGAGGTCATCGGCACCAGTAACCATCGTATAGTTACCATTCAGTCCTGCACGAGTCGCAGGAAAGCGGCTCACCTTCTCGGCTGTGGTGATCTCGATGCTCGCATTCTCTACCGTCAGGAACACTCGACATTGGTTACCATTAGCACCGGTGGTCTGCGCATTATGTACGAAAGTGCGACCCGATGAGGTGGTGATGGTTGAGTTGACATAGAACGTGTTATTCTCGTCGTAGAGGACAGTCATGTCAACCGTAGCACCGTCCATCTCTTCCTGGAAGGTCTTGCCTTCAATGTCAGTGTATGTGAACTGACGAGTTGTAGTACCACTACCCCACGAATCATTTTTACCGAGCATCATCAAGTACTCGTTATAACCGTTGCCTTGTCTCTCCACGTCGTTGGTGATGGCAAGCCAGTAAGTATCCCAGTCATGTTGCTTGATGTTATAGCTCTTGAACTGGAAGTGCCAGACTTCACCCTTGTTGATGAGGTAGTCAGGTGAAAAGTGAGTCCACCTTTCTACGACTGGGGCACAATTCCCCTCTCCATCCTGAGCACCCACAAAGATGCTCTCTGCCCTCAACCCCACCAGCGGTAGGATTGTGAATAAGATTAGTAATAGTTTTTTCATTTGTTTTGTTTAATAGGTTAAAATTATAATTGATGTAATTAATCGGCTGCAAAATTACTGCAAATATCCTATGGGTATTTCAAAAAACTTTCCAATTAATTATAATAAAGTTTCATTATCACACTGAAAACGTGCAGAAAACAATAAAACACAAATAATATGGAATCACGAAAGAATAGTATAGGGATATAACACCATTCGGGCAACTTCCCAGGCAATGGATTTGCCCGAAAAGCTGCCCGAAAAGGATCAGTCTTTAAACCTTATTTCAAGGTTCGCAAGGCGGTTCGGTTAACGTAGCACCTTCTTGCCATCCTTGACGACGATGCCACGGTAACGGTTGTCGACACGCTGGCCGTGGAGGTTGTACGTGGCGGAGGGGCGGAGGGGCGATGCCGACGGCGTGGCGGCAATGCCCGTGACGTCCTCGCTGCCCAGGAAGTAGAGGTGGGCATCGGCCAGGGCCTCCCAGTTGGCATTGTTGCCCGAGCCTGCCTTCAGACCCAGTTCGAGGGTGCCGTCGGTACACTCAGCCTGCACCTCGTAGTAGTTCATGACGGTGCTGGTGACCTCGGTCTGCTGATCGCCCAGATAGACGTACATGCTGCCCTTGTTGACCTGCTGCGTGTTGAACTGGTTCTTGCGGAAAGCTGCCATGCTGAGGCGATAGCGGCCTTCGGGCAGACCCTTGGCTGTCTGATAGACGGGGCGGTCGCCTGCCTTGAAATAGTAGGACTCTATGTCCCACTTCTCCCAGAAGGGACCGACGTACTCGCCATCCACCTCGCTGTTGGTCATACGCTGGAAGTTGCCCACACCGTCGGTGAGCCAGCCGCCCGTGGTCTTGCTGATGTCGGCATTGGTGAGGGTGAAGGTCATATCGAACTCATAGCCCCAGTAGGGAACAGCCTTGAGGACGTAGGTCTGACGTGCCTTCTCCATAGCGGTGCGCGACGACTGCATGACGGTGGTGGAGAGTGCCTTGGCCACGTTGTCGTAGGCCTTGTCGATGGCGTCGACGAAGGTCTGCTTGGCACCCTCGACGGTCTCCTGACTATGGGCGGCAATCTGGCGCATAGCCTCCACCTCGGCTAGGAAGTCGCTCCACTCCTCTGCATCGATGTCGTAGGGATGGTCGAGCGATGAGTTGTTCTTGCGATAGCTGTCGATCTGGGTGAGGAGCGAGTTGTAGCGCGTCATCATAGTGGTGGCTTTGGTCTCCTCGTTGAGTGCTGCCTGTGCATTGGCCACGGCAGTAGCCAGCTTGCCATCCTTGTCCTCGCCCCACGTCAGCGTGGCAGCCTCGTCGAGCGCCTCCTGCAAGAGGGCGAAGGGAGAGTCGTAGTAGAGGTGGAGGTCGGCCATAGTGGCCCACTGTGTGGCATTGTCGGTGAGGGCACGCAGGCCGTAGCTGAGCACTCCCGAGGTGGTGGCAATGCGGGCCGAGGTCTGCAATTGCTTCATCTCGAGGATGCCGGTGACGGGCACGGCACTACTGAACTTGGTGGACGAACCCGTAGCGAAGAGTTCGAGCCTGCCCCCGGCACTGGCCATCTGGGCGGCAGCGCTGAAGGTGTAGCGGCCCAAGGGGATGGCGGTAAGCGACTGGTAGATGACCTGCTCGCCAGCGCCGAAGTTGCCCTCGCACCAACGCTCAATCATATTATCGCCCACAGCCTCACCACGCTGGGTGTCGCTGCCGTCGATGGCAAAGACGCGGAAGTTGCCGGTGAGGGCTTGTGTGCGCCAGAGCAACGCATTGTCCCACATACCAGGTGAGGGGGTGCGGAGTTGGCCGTTGTTCATGAGCAGGCTGACGTCGAGACGGGCCTGGCGGCTCTGGGCCATAGCCTCGAGCCAAGCGACACGAAGGGCATCGTGGGCGGCATAGACATCAGCCACGCTGGCGGCCGACTCCATCTGCAGCATCTGATGGCGCAAAGCCTCCACATCGGGCATACCCTTGGCGATAGCCTCAGCATCGGCAAGGAAGGTGGCGTAGACGCGCTGCACCATCTCGGCCTCGCTGACGGCGGAGGAGAGCGTGCGGGCCGTCTGCCAGTCGACGGCGGTCAGGGCTACAGCCTGCTCCAACTGCTGGCGTATGCCGCTGGGCAACTGGCCCTGCAAGGCCTTGTCGGCACGCTGGCGCAGGGCGGTGATATCGGCGGCTGCATCGGCATCCTCAACGCGGCGCAGCAGCAGTTCGTCGATGCCAATGATGCTGGCACCACAGGCACTGAAGGCACGTTCCTGATTGGTGAGGTTGGCGATGCCCACGGTGAGCTGACCGTCAGTGCCAACGTAGCACTCGATGGTGTAGGGTACGGCCTGTGTGGCTATGGTGGCTACAGGCAGGCTGATGCCGTTGGCCTGATAGAAGACACCATCGACGGTGCGCCATTGTGCATCGTCCACCTCGCTGGCCTGACCAGCCACGCAGCTGGCAGAGACGGTGTACTTGCCGGGAGTGAGATCGGTGGCCGTCTGCGTAGCAGAGAAGGCGGGCAGACCCCAACGATCGGTATTGTTGCGGACAGCCTCACCCGCATAACACATATAGGCGCCGGTGGTGCCATCCACAAGACCCGTGCGAGTGACCATGTTGGTGGTGCTGCGCGTCCACTTAGTGGATGCCTTGCAACCAGCGTCGGGCAAGAGGTAGCTGATGTCAGAGGCATCGTACTTGAGATGGAACTCCTTCTTGACCTCCACGCCGCTGTGGTTCTTGCAGACGTAGGTCACGGTGTGATCCTGCTCATCCTTCTGCGTATAGTTATAGGTGATGCCAGTGGCTATCTGCTTGCCTTCCTCGTCGAGCCAGTATTCGCTCTGCACGTAGCCACCGTTCTTGGACCATGCGGTGAGTGTGGCCGTGGTGCCGGCACCCATCAGCTGCTCGCCAGTAGTGTTGTCCTGACCGCGATAGGTGATGTGCGACTCGATGGAGGCCTTGATGCCTTCGCCAATGACAGAGACGGAGAAGAGCTGGGTGCTCTTGACACCCTTGCTGTTGGTGTAATAGAGGCGGTAGAGGCCTGCGTGCTGGATGGTCTCGGTGCGCTGGTGCCCCTTTACGCCATCCTCCCACTCCCACAGGCCGGTGTCCTCCTCGCCTTCGGGCAGAGAGGCCGACATCTTGATCTGCGTGCCAGGCACTACACCTGCCACCCAACCCACGTGGTGAGTCTTGATATTGGGGTCGAAACCGCGACGAGCCAGTATAGAGGGCCCCGTGATGGTGGGATAGAGAGGTGTGGGAGCCATGCCCTCGGCTACAGGAGCGTCGTTGAACATGAGGTCGCCCCAACCGGTGTGGTCGTAGCCTCCCGAGTTGTTGCCATAGTTGCCACCACCCCACTCCAGGCCCATGGCGTTGTGCATGGTCTTGCTGTGGGGCATGGGGATGCCGAGGCGGTTTTCGTAGGCATTGATGAAGAGCTGCCAGATGGGGCGCCACTGCCCACGGCTGTTAGGACCGAAGCCGCCCATCCACCAGTTGAGGGTGTAGGGAAGGTTGTCGATGCCGTTGTTGTAGGCGGCCACGTACTCGGCAGCGGCGGCACCCATGGTGCTACCCTCAACGCCCTTGACGAGGGGGTTGTACATATTGTTAAAGAGGTTGTCGCCCTGCACGTAGCACGTCTGGAAGGCATTGCCCATCAGACCGAGCGAAGCCAAGGCGTGACCTTGGTCGCGACCGCTCTCCTGCATCTGGGCAAAGTAGCCCATGGGGCCACGCTTGTCCTTGTGGAACCATGGCATAAGGCCCCAGCCCTGGCCGCACATCTCGGCAGCCGCCTCATCGGTGTGGTTGCCCACAAAGATGCTCTCGTTGCCGGGACCCTCGGTGAGCCAGTACATACCATAATTATATACGTCGGGCAGGTCGCAGAAGATACCGAGCGAGATGCAGAACAGCTCGTTGCCCACACCCCAGTTGCTATAGTAGTGGTACCAGTTGCCCTCACGCGTCACGGTGTCGTGGCGGCGGTAGAGGAAGTCCTGTGCCACGCCGAACCATACATCGATCATGTACTGCTTGAACTTCTCGATGTCCTCCTTCTTCCAACCATCGTAGTCGCGCATAATCTCGGCGGCATTGAGAATCTGGTAGCCGTTGAAAGCGGGGATGAGGGAGATGTTGGTGTTGCCCGATAGCGACTTGTTCCAAGTGGCGTAGGCATTGAGCAGGTCGACAGCCACGTCGCCGTAGCCACGCTCACCCGTGATTTTCCACAAGAGGGCGCACTGGTAGGCACGGGCAAAGTTGCGGTAGCAGTTCATATAGTTCTCGTGTCCGGCAATGCCACGGCTGATGTCGACGTTGACGGCCCAGTTGCCGCCGTGGTCACCATAGACGGGTGCAGCATGGCGCAGGTTCTCGAGCGACTGCACGGCAGCTTCCTCGCCAGCAGCGATACGCTCTTTCACTCGTTGGAAATCCTCCTCGCTGTGCATCAGGCCGGGGTGACGGAACACAGTGGTCTGTGCCGAAAGCCCCAAGGCCAAAGCCAGGCAGGAAAGGGTTGATAGGATTCGTTTCATAACTTTTGTTTGTATTTGGTTAGTTGATTTTACATTCTTGGCGGCAAAGGTACGCCATTTATATTAAATAGGGTTATAATATTTTCCCAAATCGTTATAATTTTAGGGGTTGAGGTTTTAGGGGTTGAGGTTTTAGGTTTTGGGTTGTGAGGTTTTAGGTTTTAGGTTTTAGGTTTTAGGTTTTAGGTTATGAGGTTTTATGGAGGGCGATTATTCGACAATTCTATTATTCGTTTTGCGATTTTTGGGGGTATACAATTATTTGCTTGGGGGCTTCCCCTATCTACTCCCTCCCCTCTCGGGGGAGGGCTGGGGAGAGGGGCTGCAGGGCTGGGAAGGGGCTTTACTTATAGTTTCCCGGCTGCACGCCATACATATCCTTGAAGCACTTGCAGAAGTAGCTGACATAGGAGAAGCCGGTACGGGTAGCCACCTCGGAGACGGTGTAGCGCCCACCCTTGAGCAGCTTGGCGGCATGGCGCAGGCGAATGGTGCGGATGAACTCCTTCGGCTTCTGGCCGCTGATGCTGCCCAACTTGCGGTAGAGCGTGCTCTTGCTCATGGCCAGGTCGAGACAGAAGGCATCCACGTCGTAGTTCTCGTCGTCGAGGTGCTGCTCCACCATCTCTACGGCATGCTGCAGGAACTCGCGGTCGAGCTCGTCAACGGCGGTCTCGGTGATGTCCACCTCTTCCTGATGCTGGAAGGCCTGATGCCGCTCGTGGCGCTGCTGCAAGAGGGTGGCGATGCGCACCTTCAGCATCTCCATACTGAAAGGCTTTGAGAGGTAGGCGTCGGCTCCCGACTTGAAGCCTTGCAGTTTGCTGTCCTCGGCGGCCTTGGCAGTGAGCAGGATGACAAGGAGATGGCTGATGTTGATGTCGCGACGGATGGACTCGCACAACGCGAAGCCGTCCATGACGGGCATCATCACGTCGCTCACCACCAGGTCCACCTCCTCGGTGTGGAGCACGTTGAGTGCCTCCTGACCATCGGCAGCCTGCAGGATGCGATACTGACTCTGGAACTCATCTACGAGCAACTCGCGCAACTCGGCATTGTCGTCGACAACAAGCAGGGTGTGAAGAGGCTGCCCGGTACTATCGGCAGGCTGTTCCACCTCCGCGACATCGTGGGCTTCGGCCACATGGCTCCCGCGCAGATTAGTGGGCAACACCACAGTGAACGTAGTGCCCTGGCCCACACGGCTCTCTGCCGACACGCTACCGCCATGCAGACGGCAGAAAGAGTCGACAAGCTGCAAGCCGATTCCACTGCCCGACTGGGCATTGCTGGCCTGGTAGTAGCGTTCGAAGATATGGGGCAGTTCGTCGGCATCGATGCCCACACCGGTGTCGGCCACGGTGATCTCTATCATCTTGTTGGGCAAGGTGTGGAGCGAGGTGACCACGCTGCCACCGTTGTCAGTAAACTTGACAGCGTTGCTCAACAGATTGCTGAGGATATGGTGCAACTTGTCGGCATCGAAGTGCATATAGAGCGACGAGGATGGCAGGTTGATGCCCAAGGCGATGCCCTGTTTCTCGGCCAACGGACGGAAACTCTCGACTGCCGAGCGCACAAACTCGCACACATCACCGTTGGAGAGATGCAGTTGCTGCTCCTTCATCTCCAGTTTGCGGAAGTCGAGGAGGCGGTTGATCATCTCGGCCAACTCATGGGTGTGGAGGCTGATGCCCTGCAACTTCTTCTTGACGTACGCCACGGTGTCGGCATCGGCCTGCGTGAGAGGTTGCAAGCGCTCCTTGATGCTGTCGAGCGGTGTGGCGATGAGGGTCAAGGGTGTGCGCAACTCGTGACTGATATTGGTGAAGAATTGGAACTTCATCTCCGTCAGGCGCTGCTCCATCTGGTGCTGCCTGTGATGCAGGTGACGGCGGTTGAGCAGGTAGACGATCAGCACCAGCAACCCCAATGCAAAGACCACGATGAGGGCACGGAACCACCACGTCTCCCACCAGGCAGGCTCGCGTTCAATCTGCAACGTGGCCACATTGGTGCTCCAGCTGCCGAAGCGGTCGGTGGCCGCTACTTCGAGCGTATAGCGACCAGCAGGCAACTTGGCAAAGATGGCCGAATTGCTGCCTTCGGGCAACAATGTCCAGTCGCGGTCGTAGCCAACGAGCCGGTAGCGATACTGTATACCAGCCGTGTGCAGATAGTTGAGGGTGGTGAACTCCACACTGATGTTGTGCGCATCGTAGGGCAGAACAAAGGACGCAGCCTGCGGGCACAAGAGGTGGCGCTCCTCGTTGTAGGTGATGGCAGAAATGTGGGGCACCTCAACGTGGGAGGGATTATCCATCGCTGCATTGGGTTCGAGCCCCACCAGACCGCCCGGACCACAGAGCCACACCTTGCCATCATGAAACGACATGTCACAGAAGAAGTTCAGATTGATCTCGTTGTCGTGGCAACTCAAAAGGCGCGACACATTCTTCTTGGGATTGGATTCGCGTACGTGCTGGTCGGTGAGCGTCCAGACATGGCCAAGGGGGTCGACCAGCATCTTCAGTATCATCTCGCCCTGATGGCTACTCAGCAACCTGTTGGCCTCGAAGGTGGAAGTGCCAGACTGACACTGCAACACTTGACCATCGCTCGTGCTGACATAGAGCGTATTATCGGGCGTCAGAGCCAGGGTGTTGAAACCTGTACCGGCAAGGATGGTTTCGGGACTCTTACCCAGACTCAAACGAAGTACGCCAAGGGTATCGGACAGACAGTAGAGCGTGCCGTCCTTGCTGCAGCAGAGCGACTTGACACCTCCCACCCCATCGTAGGAATGCAGGAGATGACCGTCACGACGGTCGTAGCAAGAAAGCGAATGTGTGCCACCCACCCATACCACACCTCGGTCGTCCTCCAAGATGTCGTTGATGTCGTCGTGCACGCCAATAAATATGTCGGAGTGCCAGCCTGACTCGTCGCACCACAAATGGCCCACATCCTTCTTGTTGGCAGCCCATACGCCTACTCCATCATGGCAGGCCGAGAAAACGAGGTGATAGTTGGGATAGCGGTCGGTGAGGGGTGGAACCTGCACCTCGCCCTGAGGCGTGACGTAGACGATGCCACGGCGCGACTGGAATATCCAACTTCCACCCTGACCGTCGTGGCACACACGTTCGAGCATCGTACGGATTCCCATAAGGTGGGAGAGCTGTGGCAACGAATCGCGCTGTATCTGATGATTGAGCGAAGAAAGAATGAATGTGTTGGGCGTAAAACCTCCTACCCAAACATTATCCTGCCGATCGACGAGAACACCATCAACCATCATCAGTTGACGGGGAAGATAGGCTTTCGTGGAAACGGGGGTAAGCACGCCGCCTGACGTGTCGAAGGCATAGAGAAACTCCATCGTGCTGACCCACAACGTGCCATTGAGCGAGAGATCCATCGCGATGGTCTGGGCTTGCTGGGCCTGTACGGCATCGGGATGCCAAAACGAGGGTTGCTCGGTGGCTTGTCCGTCCTTGTAGCGTACCACGCCACGGCCCCACGTGCATACCCAATAGCACTGGTTGCGCTGATCTTCTATCATATACTGCGGACTGCCCTCTATCTGCCAGGGCAGGTACTCCACCCTGTCGCTGTGCTTGTCGTAGCGTATCAGACCCATATTCCAAGTGGCACATCCCATCAGTTCGCCCTTGCTGTTCTGGATAAGATGTCGCACCGCCACGGGATGCTGGTAGGGGTCGCGCAGCGTGTAGCCTGCCAAGCGTTTACCCTCGCCATCGATGTGCAGCAGTTCGCCACGCAGGCTGAACCACACCGTACCATCGTCGGCACAACAGACGGAGTAGATAAACTCGGAACGCAACGACGAGTCGGGTTCGTGTATTTGGAAGTCCTGCGTGTCTACATAGTAGAGTCCGCTGCGCGTACCCATCCATATACGCCCTTTCGTGTCCTCGCTCATACACTCCACATAGTTGCTCTGCACCGGTATGCGACTGCCCAACTGGTGAGGACGGAACACATCTACCCGATAACCATCATCGCGACACAAACCTCCACCGTATGTGGCGTACCACATATAGCCGGCCTTGTCCTGCAGGATGCGATGGATGTTGGCCACGGGCAACTGATGCTGGTTGGGCAACGTGGTGTATTGCTTGAAACCTTGACCACACAATCCTAGGGGAGCGGACAAAATGCTCAACACCAAAACGAGAGACACAAAAATACGATAGGTTCTTTTCATGTTGCAAAGATAAACATAAATATAAGGTGTATGTTATAATTTTGTTTGTTTTTGTTATAAAAATACACCTTTTTTGCCATTTTGAGTCATCGAGGGTGTCACCATCACGGCCCCGTCCGATAGAGGCCACGTGATTTCCGGTCACGACATGAGCGGCATGCTAGCCTGTACTTCGAGCACCCCACCGCAGTTTCGTCGATAAGCCTATGGACAATGTTTTTTCCGCGCGTGGCGGAAAAATTATACAAACGTCGAACCCTGCGTCGAACCCTGCCGTAACCTTCGACAGGGTTCGACGTAGGGTTCGGCGCTACAAACAACTGATAATTATAATGCTATAAACAAAAATCGGAACCCTTGATAGTTTTGGGGCAAAAAACTTTGAACAAATAAATTGTTTAACAACTACACCATTCCTTCCGACTTTCCTCCCTCGCCATCAGTATCCGTATTGCTGTTGTGCTCGGGAATGGTGATTGAGGCGATCTGGCCGGCTTGCTTCGTGTCGGTCTCTTTGTAGCGCAGCAGCACCGTGCCACTCTTCAGTCCGGTAATGATGCCATCGGTGCTGACCGAGGTCCATGTCTTGCCCTCATCGGTACTGTACTCCATGTCGGTCGTGATGACCTTGCCATGCAGCTGAGCGTCAGCGGCATTCTTTGATGTCGGGGGTACGATGGTGATACCGCTGACCGAGGGAGCAGCAGGACCGTCATCCTTCCCAATCTCGATGGTCAGCCTTGCCGTCTCCATCACCTTCTCATCCTTATAATTGAAGGCTGCCACACGGCACCAGCATTTCTCACCGCGCTTCAGGTCAACGGCTTTGGCCTGATACTGGCGCTTGCCGGTGAAATACTCCACGTCATACTCCATCTCCCGCGCCCCCTCTTGCTGGGCAGACACATACACCTTGAAATAATAGCTTGAGCGGGGACGTGTGGCGCTAAAGACGATATAACCGTTTTTGTAACATACCGACGACTCGTCGACGGTAGGCAGTTCCTCCTCTTTCTGTTCTGGCTCCGGCTTCTCCCCCTGTCCGTTGTTGGGTTCTATGGGGTCATCGCTACCGCAGCCTACTACTGCCATGGTGGCCATCAGCACGAAGGCCATTGTCTTAAATATCTTTTTCATTACTCTACACTCGAAACTATTAACTTATTCAACTATCATATGTCACATAATTGGTCAATGTGCAATTAATAATGAATAATGAGTAATGTATAATGGGAGAAATGTGAGTCCTCTCAACTAGCATCGCATTAAATCTCATTACTCATTATTCATTACTCATTATTCATTAACTCATTAAAATAGAAGCCATACAGTTTGCGAAACTATTAACTTATCATTTTATAACCTTCTTGCCATTCACAATATAGATGCCACGCTGACCACCCGCGCTGACACGCACACCATCCATGCGATAGATCACGTCATCGCGCTGAGTGCGTACGGACGAGATGGCTGTCTCCTCGCCATCGAGCAGCTGCATACGGACGTTGGCTGGCGCGTCGACGATGAAGCAAGCACGGAAGGGATGCAGCTGGTCGGCCAACGGTGCAAAGATGTTGTCGGAGTTGCGGGGAGCATAGCCTCTGTCCTTGAACTGCGACGTAGAGACGTAGGTGCCGCAGAAATCCCCCGTAGCAGAGGGCTGCTGGTTGCTGATGGCGTATCCGTCAAGCGTCATGGTCCAGGTTTTGTCATACTGCGCCACGATGTAGCAGGGTTGTGCTGCATCCACCATTTGGGCAGAGGTGAAGATGGCATCCTCATTCTCGCTGTCGTAGTGGCTGTAGGTATAGAGCGAACAGTATTGAGGCATGTCGTCCGCTGCCACTTCGAAGGGCAGACAGACACTGTTATTGCCCGCATAGAGCTGGCGCTTGTAACTGCCCTCCAGCACATCGAATGGGACGATGGGATTGAAGCCTGTCTTCGGTGCCTTGTCCGTGGTCTTGTAGCCACTGGTCAAGTCTGTCAGTTTGAACTCAGGACAGAGATAGCCGCTTTGTGCCGAAGCATCAGCAACAGCCACATTGTAGGTCAGATAAGGCAGCAGATCGAAGTCACCCTTGAACACACCCACCGTATTGGGATAGTCTTTCAGTACGGCCTCCCATGCATCCAGCGAGCAGGCGCCATGCTCAGCATCGTCGCCAGGCAGCTTATAGGCCACCTGGGGCGCGGGGTTGTAGTACTCTATCTTCCAGCTACTTGGCAAATCCTTGAGCCATGCATCATAGCCCGTGGCACCGACAGGCACGCGCAGCGTACCGTTCTCTGTATAGACACGCAATGATTTATCCATTAAAATTGGAGCCTTTGTGGCTGAGCAAGTTATTGAGTTGACATAATAGGGAAATGCATAACTGCGGACGGCCTGAAGCGTAGAAGGCAACGTGATGTCTTCAGCATTATAACAATCCCAAAATGCGCCCCAGTCAAGAAACACAATCCCTTCACCAATCTCTATCTTCTTGATGGTATAATAATCAACTGAACCATAAGGCATACTACTCACCTCACCTAAGACACTCAATCCCTGCAGCTTGAGTACCCCATCCTGCAACGACCAGTCAAAACCTGGAGTTGCCTTGTCCATGTCGGAACAATAGAGGATTTTGTGGTTGGGATATAACTCCTTTGTCCAGTTGGCATAGCCCGTTGCATCCTTGGGCACGATCAAGACACCTTGAAGATAGTCCAATCTGTCGTCTCCCTTCACCTGAGGTGCTCGATGGGGTTTAGAGATTACAAGGCTTAAATCAAAAATGGATCTGGACGAAACAACTTTCACATCTTCGGGGATGACCAGTTCCTGGGAAGGAACTAGAAGTGCCTTCAACCATGTACCATCCTTAGTATACACTACGTTGTCGCGTATCATGATATAGGGATTGGCTTTATCGACCTCAACTCGTGTTTCACTACTTAGGCCAGCATCTTCAAAATCAATCACGTTGGGTCCCAAATGTAGCACCTTTAGCTTACTACAGTCCCAGAATGCGTCATTCAGTAGCATCAACGACGAGGGTAGCTCGACATGTTCTATTGATGTGTCATAAAAGGCATTCCTTCCCAAAAACGTAAGCCCTTCGGGCAATGAGAGTTCCTCCAGATT
Organism: Bacteroidaceae bacterium; assembly: GCA_045629085.1. Classification (GTDB taxonomy): domain Bacteria; phylum Bacteroidota; class Bacteroidia; order Bacteroidales; family Bacteroidaceae; genus Physcousia. Next base: position 7,020 of record JAZQQO010000048.1, on the reverse strand, counting down.
ACTAAAATAGTAGGGAGCACCGTCTGTCCAACAGTAGCCGAAGTCATCTACCACAGAAGTGATGCCTTCGCCTATCACTATCTTTTTAATTTCCTTACAACGTTCGCGCCATGGGGCATGCTCCATATTATATGCTACTGACATCACTCCCTCGCCAATGATGGTCAGCACGCCATCCTTCAAGGTGTAGGAAAACGGACTGGCATCACGAGTAGATGGTTCAAAGCCATGTATCATGTATTGAGCACTATTGTAACCCTGCATATCGGTCGTCACGAACCATCCATCGGCATAACCTCCCCAGCCCCAGTTGACATGTAAATAGTTGTCCGAACGATAACCATCAATCACGTATTCGTGGCCTCCCGCACTGCCTTGACCGCTATACAGGATGGGGCGACCTTCCGTCAGATCCTTTCTGATCAGCACATGCCATGCTTCCTCGGTGAAGTCATCATGCAGCAATCCTGCAACACATCGATAATCGAACACTGTTGACAACCACTCTGGAGCCACCCCTGCTGCACTCTCATTCACACCATAATTCATATACACAGCATAACCGCAATCGCGCATCAATTCAGCCACAGCTTGGGCTTGCTGCTGGGTGTAGCTGCCTTCCGAATAGGTATTGAGCATGTTGTCCCAATCATATTTAGTACCAATGGCTACCGAATATTCATTGTCGTAATCAGAATTTAAGTAGTAACCACCATTGCCGTGGCTGTACTCAGGCCATCTCCAGTATTTCAGCACCTGTGCAATGGCTGTGGCGACACACCCTGTCAGGCAATGCTGACCATTGATGGTGGGCGTGAGGTTATTATAGGGTTTTGTCTGGTTCCACTTCGTCTTGATTAGTGGTTGCACCTCCACCGTTCCGGCGCGGGTCTCCAACTTATGACGCTGATTGAGCTTTCCCTCGTGCACAGCATCCATCAGCACACCTATCTGGCCGAGCCAGTCCTGCAGGCCAACAGGGATGCTGTCGGGATTGAAACTGCCGCCATCAGAATAGCCCAGGACGGTGTAGCCGATGGCATCATCGTCGGCCACAAACACGGTGCCGCCATCCTCACGGTCGAAGATATAGCAACCCGATTGGCGCTTGACGGGCAGCAATCGCAACTGCTGAGCCTTGACACGACGCAGACCTCTGTCGGTCGAATTGTTGAAGAAACTGACCGCTGCCTGGCGTGCCTGCTCCTCATCAAGGCGCTCGGCACGGACTATGCCGCTCACAGCCATAAGGCAGAGGCAAACCAGAAGCTTCGGAATGAATTTTCTCATAATTTCTTGAAGTTTAGGATTTGGTCGCAAAGGTACGAAACAAACCATAGAAGTGCAAATTTACAGTACATTTTTTATATTTACACGCTCATTATGAGCGCACGCACGCACATAATTAGATGAATATTTTGGAGAACGAAAAATAATTCATAACTTTGCGAGCAAGACTGAAGCTAAGAAAAAGAATATGAAAAAGACACTTATCGCCGCAATCGCAGCACTAACGCTGGGCACTCAGGCTCAGGCACAGAGCGAGCTCTACCCACAACACTTCGACCTGGAGGAGGTAACTCTGCTCGACGGTCCCTTCAAGACGGCCCTCGACATCAACATCAAGCACCTGATGAGCTACGACGTAGACCGTCTGCTCACGCCCTTTGTGCGCCAGGCTGGTCTCTCGGCTACCACCAATACCAAGAGCAAGTATTACAAATGGGAGACGAATCACCCCAACCACGCTAACTGGGGCGGCAACGGTTTTGACCTGAGCGGACACGTGGGCGGTCACTACATGACGGCACTGGCACTGGCCTACGCTGCCTGTCACGACACGGCCACCAAAGACAAGATCAAGGAACGCATCGACTACATGATAGCCATACTCAAGGATTGCCAGGACGTCTACGACGAGGACAAGACGGGCCTCTACGGTTTCCTGGGCGGACAGCCCATGAACGCCAACTGGCAACGACTCTACAACGGCGACGTGGACGGCTTCTGGAACGGCGCGCACCCCGTGCCCTTCTACTGCCAGCACAAGGTGTTGGCCGGCTTGCGCGACCTGGCCATCTACACCGAAGACGATGACACCTACGCACGTGCCACAATAGCTAAGGAGATGTTCCGCAAGATGGCCGACTGGAGCATCAACCTCGTGGCCAAGCTGAGCGACGACAGGCTACAGCAGGTGCTGTGGACGGAGCACGGCGGCATGAACGAGACCATCGTGGATGCCTATAAGCTGTTTGGCGACAAGAAATACCTGACGGGTGCCAAGCGATACAGCGATCAGGGCATGATGAACGGCATGACAACGCTCAGCACCACCTTCCTGGACAACCGCCACGCCAACACCCAGGTGCCCAAGTACGTAGGTTTTGCCCGCATCGCACAAGAGGATGCCACGGCTACCAACTACAAGAACTCGGCCCGCAACTTCTGGCAGGACGTGGTGTCGAACCGCACCGTCTGCATCGGAGGTAATTCGGTCAACGAGCACTTCGTGGCCAAGACGGCAGGCAACCGTTACATCGACGAGACGAACGGCCCGGAGAGCTGCAACACGAACAACATGCTGAAGCTGACCGAGGATCTCTTCGATATGTATCACGACGCCAAGTATGCCGACTACTACGAGAATGCGATGTACAACCACATCCTCTCTACCCAGGACCCTGAGACGGGTGGCTACGTATACTTCACCCCACTCCGCCCCCAGAGCTACCGCATCTACAGCAAGCCCGACCAGGACATGTGGTGCTGCGTGGGTACGGGTATGGAGAACCATCAGAAGTACGGTCACTTCATCTACACCCACGAGACGAAGGGCAGTACCACAACGCTCTACGTCAACCTCTTCACGGCCTCTAAGCTCGACAGCAAGGACTTCGCCCTGACACAGGAGACACAATACCCCTACCAGCCCAGCACCAAGATCACCATCGACAAGGCGGGTACCTACACACTGGCCATCCGACGCCCGTCGTGGGTGGCTGAGGGCTTCAGCGTGAAGTACAACGGCGAGGACGTCGATGTCAGCACGGTGAAGAATGCCAGCTACGTGAAGTTGGCCAAGGAGTTCCAGAAGGGTGATGTCATCGAGGTAGCACTACCTATGGCGTTGCGCTACGAGGCTTGCCCCGCACTCACCGACTACATCGCCTTCAAGTACGGTCCCATCTTGCTGGGCGCCCGCACCACCAAGGTGAAGACTACCGACGAGGGCAACCTCAGCTACGAGAAACTGAACCACGAGTACGCCTTGGGCGAGCGCATGGGTCACGCACCCGACAGCTACGCTCCCAAGAAGCAGCTCAGCACGATGCCTATGCTCATCGGCGACCGCAAGGAAGTACTCAGCCGCATCACACCCGTTGAGGGCCAGTCACTTACCTTCACCATCCGCACAGGTGCCGACCAAGAGATGGCTAGCGGCAATCCTTGGGGCAACATGACGCTGGAGCCCTACTACGCCCTGCACCACAGTCGCGTGATGAACTACTGGTACCAGGCCACCTACGAGAAGTACATGAAGAGCGAATGGGCACAGGCCGAGAAGGAGGCACAGGCTCTGGACGATCGCACCATCGACAAGGTGGACGTGGGTCAGCAGCAGGCCGAGGCAGGTTGCGTATTCCACAGCGACAATTCGAGCATGGGCAGCTACAAGGACGAGGACTACCGCGACACGCAGGCCAACGGATGGATTGAGCTGACGCTGAACAACAACGACCCCGAGGCCCAGAATCTGGCACTCCTGTTGCGCTACACCACCGACGACCACGGTCGCAAGTGTAAGATCTACGTCAACGACCAGTTGCTGAAGGACTACACGGTGCCCACCACCGTGCCCAATGCCAACGCTAACAACTTCTATAATCTGGAGATTCCTCTCAAGAAGCATGCCTTCGGAACCGATGGCAAGGTGCTCGACAAGTTCGTGGTACGCATCGTGGCTTCGTCAAGCACACCCAACCCCGGCCTGTACTTTGCACGACTGGTGAAGGACTGCAAGGCCGACGAATTGAACTATAAGTTCCGTGCTGCCGACTGGGGCTACACGGGCGATGCAGGACGCGTCACCCAGGACAAGATCAGTGTGGATGAGCAGGCGAACACCATCACAATGACGCAGAGCGGCAACAACAACATCTGCCTGAAGTACGGCACCAACGCTACCTACGAAGTACCCCTCGAGCAGAAGTACCTCGTCATCCGTGGCACGAACCTCAGCACCACCAGTGGCAAGGCATTCGTATGGTGGCTCAACGGCAAGAACCAGGGCAGCTCGGTGGCTCCCACCAAGACGAAGAAGCTCAGCGACGGCCGTTACCAGTTGGCATGGGACATCACCAAGAGCGGCATCGATGGCAACTGCCAGAGCGACCCATGGATACTGTCAACCTCCTACAATGCAGCCAGCACCACCTTTGGTCTGACAGCAGCCACGTCCACCAAGCCCGTAGTCATCAGCTACATCGGTTTCCTGAGCGATGCTCAGCTTAACGGCACCGACGATGAGCCTGCCGGTGACATGACCGGCATCAAGGACATAAAAAAAAAAAAGAAAAAGATGATGCTTACTACACGCTGACGGGCATCAAACTCGACAAACCACAGCGAGGCATCAACATCCATAACGGAAAGAAAGTGGTTAGGTAAAAGAGCGGACCCTCTCCGTCACTACGTGACACCTCCCCCATTAGGGGGAGGGTTTTTTATAGAAATTAGGCAGATTGTGTCGTAACTGAACACATTTTGACAAAAGAAAACAAAGAAACTGAATATGCAAATGGTGGAACGCAAAGACACCTCGACCGAGTCCCAATCCCTCAAATGTAACCAAATTTCTCCCCCTAATGGGGGAGGTGCCCCAGAGGGGCGAAGAGGGTCTCTTTCTTCATTTCTATATCTTTGGCGCAACGCCTCCCCCACCCTCACCGTCCACACCAGCGGCAGCACGGGCGTTCCCAAACCCATAGTAATAGAGAAAGCACGCATGCGAGCATCAGCTCGCATGACGTGCTCTTTTCTTGGCCTTGATGCCAATGACACGGCCCTGCTATGCATGCCGCTGCGCTTCATTGCCGGCATGATGATGGTGGTGCGTGCCGAGGAGGTGGGTATGCGCCTCATCAGCGTGGAACCCTCCAACCACCCACTCAAGGACCTTACTCAGGCGCCTACCTTTGCAGCCATGGTACCCTCGCAAGTGTACGAGACGCTCAAGGTGGAGCGGGAGCGTGAACTATTCTGCCAGATCCGCCATGTCATCATCGGTGGCGGTGCCCTCGACCCCGCTTTGGAAGCCGAACTAAGCACCCTACCCAACCACATCTGGCACAGCTACGGCATGACGGAGACCCTCTCGCACATCGCCCTACGCCCACTCTCCTCCGTCTTGGAAGGAGGCGAGAGAGGATGGTTCACCCCCCTACCCGGCATCACCCTCAGCATGGACGAGAACAACTGCCTCATCATCGATGCCCCACAACTCAATCCCGAAATACTCCACACTCACGACATTGTGGAGTTCAGAGAAGGGAGCACTCCCCATTTCCGCATCATTGGGCGTTCGGACAACGTCATTTGCTCGGGTGGCATCAAGATACAGATCGAAGAGGTGGAGGCTTGCTTGCACCCCGCTTTTGGAGACACGATACAGGTAACCTCTGTACCACATCCCAAGTTCGGCGAGATTGTTGTCTACCTCACCACCGCCCCCATCGACGAGCATCTCCTGCGTCTCTGCGTCCCTAACCCCTATTGGCTGCCCAAGCGCATCGTACAGGTTGAGGCCCTACCGCGCACCGCCACCGGCAAACCCGACCGCGCCAAGGCAAAGGAAATGGCAAAGAGTAAGGGATAACTCTCTATATATAGAAACCCATTTCAACTACATCTACACTAATACCACGTATATGATTGTGCATCTGTACATTAGACACAGTGTAGTTGAATCTTTCAACTACACTGATGCCTATAGGCATAAATATTTACTCTCTATAGGTGTAACAGATAAATGATGCTGCAACACAACTCTGCACGATAGTTATTGTATGCGCGTACGATAGTTATCGTACAGACGTACAATAACTATCGTACAAACAATTCCCCTCGTGAATGTTCATAAACAGTATCGCGACAAGAATGAAAAGACGTTACATTTCTTCATTTTTAACCTGGAAGGTATCTGTTCTCTATTTTATGCTGATTTCCTATAGCGTGATGCCTGTTTGTCGAAATCACAGAAATATCTTGTCATTTTTGTGTAGATAAATGTAGTTGAATTCAGCATAACATCCATTGATTACCAACACAATAGACCCAATTTGTGTAGATGTAGTTAAAAAAGTGTTTCTGTAGAAAGGAGCAGAGTCACTAAAAACTCTGAGCAAGCCACAGCGAGAAGAACTTGTCGTAGACCTCATAGATGCCTTGTGTATGTGTTACTAGTTGTTTATCTACCAATGCCTTGATGGTGGTTACACATTATTTTTCAATTATTACGTATTTTACGTTACGCATTTTATGTAATAGTCGAGAAAAATGTGTGCAGGAATGTGAGATTCCTTGTCCCTATCTACAATTGCCACATCCTCAAAACTTATACAAACACAAGAGTTTGGGCTAAACTTTATCATTTTTCATTGTTTTTAGCCCAAACTCTCGCATTAAAAGGTAAACAAATTGAGAGGCAACCACGCCCCCTAAGGGTTATATTTGTGGGTCAGAGGAACCAGTCCTCATGAACCTGCTCGTCGCACCACTACAAGACACAAAGGATATAGGGTATGAGATTATGTATGAATCTGAGAAAAATAGGGAAGTGCAAAAAGGACTGGTGGTCAATGACCAACCAGTCCTTTTTGCGAATTTATTTGTTGTAATTGATTTCCTGCGTTTTGTCTTCCATCATCTCCTGTATTTCAGAACCATGGTCATTACCTGGCAGCAGATGTTTGGCAGCATCAAGGTATTCCATAGCCTTTCCGTATTCATTGCTTTCCA
>JAZQQO010000047.1:0-11341 GCA_045629085.1 Bacteroidaceae bacterium | reverse complement strand
ACCATATATATAGCAATATCATGGTTGGAAGGCATTGTAGGACAGGAACTGATTATGGCCTCTGATGAGGTCTGAGCTTGCATTGCAAAGCCCATCATGGCAAACAATGCTGATAATAAAACTTTCTTCATGTACTTTCTTGTTTCTTGATGGTAACTGAATTCTCTTACTTCTTGATGAACTCTACACGGCGGTTCTTTGCCTGACCTTCCTTGGTCTTGTTGTCAGCGATAGGCTCGTGGCTGCCCTTACCAACAGCGCGGAGGTTCCACTCGTCAACGCCGAGCTTCACAAGAGCAGCAACCACAGCCTCAGCACGTGACTGAGAGAGAGGATCGTTGATCTTGTCGGAACCCTGGTTGTCGCAGTGGCCATCTATACCATCCTCAACCGAAGTTTTGGTTTTCCAGGTTAAGCCAATAATGGTAATCAATTACAAAGTTACACTTTTTCCCTCAAATACAAGCAAAATCTTCTTAAAACATGCACTTAAACTGTCAATTCATGCACAAATAAGCTAAAATTCGTACTTAAAATTTCATTTTTCATCAGAAAAATTTGTTTGATTGACAAATTCTTTACACACTAGAACCCGCCAAGCCTCTCCGCTCAGCCTTTAGGATGCTTTCCCAAAGAAAGAACGATGCTCAAATGTGCGGGTCGTTTTTTGTTTATAGGCTATGACACATTACACCAAAACATATTCTGCACCCCAAGGTTGGGAGACGGAAGCAATTTGGAAGTAAGTCCTTCCTATATAATAATAATGTATTAGGGGGTTAAGGAAAACTCTAGAAACGGCAATTTGAAGTATCAACAACTCCAAATTGCCGTTTCCTCGTATTGACGCACACACTCAGCAGAGAAAGTAAAAGGCCGACCTACAACCTCGAAAGATTGTAAGTCGGCCTTATTCTTGAAGTACCTTATCTGTGTTGAGCTCCCCTATCCGTTCTCCCCCTTCAGGGGGTTGGGGGGGCTTTTATCTCACCGCGGTCTTCACACCATTGATGATGTAGACGCCACGCTGGGTGGGACGGCCATTGAGCTTCACACCGCTGAGCGTGTAGATGCTTGCCTTTGAGAGGTCGGCGGCGTTGATGTCGCGGATGGCGTCAACCTTACCCTTGACAACGAGGATACCCTCGGTGAGGCGATCGGTGTCCCACTCGTACTGAGGATCGAGGTCGAGCACGAGGGCTGTGCCGAGCGTGATCTTGCTGGCATCAACAATCTGCAACTCGGTACCCTCTGCAAGGTCGATGCCCTCCTTGAGGATGACCTTCAAGGTGCCGTTGAGTTTCAGCGTACCGATGTTGGTGAACTTGCTGAACATTGTCTTTGATGACGCATAGGTCTGCATCGTACCATTTACGGTGAGGTTCTTGCCGGCGAAACGCAGGTTGCCCGAAGCATTCGAAGCCGTGATACCCGAACGGATGGTACCACCTGCTGCCACGGTGACACTGCTGTTGCCCAGCACACCCTTACCGCTCAGGGTAGCGCCCTTGCTTACGTTGAGCGTACCGGTACCAAGACTGGCAGTTGTGGTGTTGGTGTTGTTGACACAAAGCTCACCCTCTGCCACCGTCACAGCACCTGTACAATCCCACAGGCCCGATGCAGTCATCTTGCCAGCACCCTTCTTGGTGAACTTATCAGCGCTGGTACAGTAACCATCAAACTTGAAGTCCTTGGCGTTACCAAACTCCCAAGTGTTCGTGCCGCTGGCACCATTGTTGCTAAAAGTACAAAAGCCACCCAATCGACCCGAGCCAGTAAGCTGGCCGATGCGCAGTGTCTTACCGGTGTTCTGCACATAACGGTCGGCAGGAATATTGAGCGTCCAGGCATCGCCACCGTTGCTGGTGTCGAAGGTGAAACGGCCATCGGCAGCATAGGTAGCCTGAGGCACGAGCGTACCCTCGAAGGCCTTCAGATTGAGGATGATGGGTGTACGTGTAGCGTAGTAGTTGGAACCCTTCTCGGTAGCGCACCACACGGTGAGCTGACCCGAACCACTCAATGCCAAGTTGGTAGTAGCACGGTTTACGGTGGTGAGGTTTGCCGTAGCCTTGGCAGCCACCTCGATGGGCGTACTCAGGAAGGCATTACCACGCAGGTCGGCCGTTCCCTCAGCCACAATCTTGCTGGCCAGCTTCTGGCTGGCATCTACCACACCTGCACTGACAACGAGTGTGGTGAGCGAGCTTGCCACGCCCGACTTCAGCCATCCGGCACCCTTCTTCTGAAGTTTCGTGCCACTGAAGGCTGCGTCCATGACGAAATCCTTGGCATTGTTCAGTACAGCACCCTCCTCGGTCTTGACGGTAATGGGCGATCCCATCTCCACACCTTCCGTGGTGTTGAGTTCTGCACCGTTCTGCATCACGAACTTGCCTGCACCGGTGATGCCACCCAGATTACCAGCCTCGCTGTACTGGTTAGACAGCAGGGTGACAATGGTTGTACCACCACTGAGGGTGTTGCCGCCCTTGTAGGTATTCTCACCCTTCATGGTCAGCTTACCCTTACCCTCCTTGACGAGCTGAGCGTTGCCATCAATGCTGCCCGAACCCTGGAAGGTATAGTTACCACTCTCGTTGGCCACGGTGAACTTATTGGGAATGACGCTACCCGACACATTGACAACCTTGCTGCTTGCATTGTCATCAAAGATGACGTTATCGCCAGACACGAATACGGTAGCTTCGTCATCAATCGTGAAGCTTTCGCTATCACCGAGATCCCAAGTCTTGACAGCACCGCTCCAGAACACGGTACCAGCATCACGCATACCCACGATTTCGAGGATGAGGTCACCGTTCTCTACATAGAGATTCTTCTTGATGGTGCTGAGACCCTCCACGATGATGTTCTCGATCTTGCCGGTAACCTCGCCACTCACCTTACCGATGACGTACTTGCCCGCAGGCATAGCCGTCTGGCCGGCAGCGGGATGACCTACGAGTTCGATAACAGGATTGATGTAGGCAGGACCTGCGGTTACCCAAATACCGGTCTTTGCCTCGATGCTGAGGTTACCGATGATGAGTTGGTCGGCTGTAACGTCCTCACCATAGAGGTCGACAATGACGCGTGAACCGAAGCCCAGTGCAAGGTCGCCCGTGGTGATCGTGCCCTTGTTGTTGGCACCACCGGGACGGATGACGCTGGCGTAGTCGGCCTTGATGCTCTTGAACTCACCACCGTTGGAGTTGAGTTCAGTGAAGCGGTTGAGCCAGAGGGGAGACTGCTTCATGGTACCATCGAAGTTGAGTGTACCAGCCCAGATATTGGTCTCGCCGCTGTGGGTAAAGTCTGCCTTGGGAAGTGTCAGCACACCATCGCCCTGCTTGATGAGACGAGCCTCGCCAGCCAGCGAACCGCCGGTCACCTCGCAAGTGTAGTACTTGTAGTTGATCTTGGCATCCTTGGCAATGTAGTTTGTGCCTGCCGTACCTTGTACCCATGAGGGAACATTGAAGGTTACGATATAGGGGGTTGCACCATCGGCCATAGATACCTTGGTGTCGTTAGTTTCGCACACGATGTAGTGCTTGTCCTCGCTACCAATAGTGCCGCCATCAGCCACCTCGGTTCTGCCTGTCATGGTGTAGGGAGGAGGTGTCTGCGTAATACCCTCGAGCTTACCCACGAAGTAGCTTACGTGAGGAGGCTGGTTGTAACCACACATCTGCCATACCATGGCGTTACGATACTGGTGGTCGCTCCACAAGGTGGGAATGCGATAGGTGGTACTGGTGGGCGTAGAGTAGATGCGGATATTGCCGCTTGCCGTTCGCATGATGATCTCCTCACGCCAGTCGCCCAGAATATCGCCCTGATAGCAAGGAGTACCCTTGGTATCATTGTTGGTCATCGAACCTGCACAGGTATAGATGGGTGTCCAGCTGCCGTATTTGGCCACGCAGCCTTCGGTGTTCTTACCATTCAGGTAGTTGAACGTCTCAGAGCAAAGGTCACCATCCCAGTAGATGCGGAAGTTGGTATTGATACCCGTTGCACCCATACCCGACACGGCACCATAGGTAACAGAACTGATGGCACCCTCGCGAGCCGAGCAACCGATAGAACCGGGGTACTGATCTGTGAAGTTATCCATCATGGCACGACCGTCGTCGTTGCCGGCATTGAAGCGATGGTAAAGCTTGCTGGTCGTAGCATCACGGTAATTGTTGCCGGGCTGATCCTCGTTACAAGCGTAAATCTCGAGACCCTTGGTGTAGGGATTAAAGTCGCCACAGTGCTGCGCATCACCATGACCGAGACCCGTGGTGGAAAGGCCCTTGCCGTTGTCATCGACAACCATCGAACCGTATACGATCTCGTCACGTCCATCCTCGTCCACGTCAGCGATACCGAAGTTGTGATAGCCCTGCCACATCCAGAAGCCGCCAGCGGTCTGGCGCCAGTCCCAACGCTTCATGAGTTTGTTGGTAGCGGGATTCACGTCAAATGCACACATCTTGATCTGAGTATAGATACCACGAGCCAGGAAAATACTGGGCTTGCGGCCATCCAGATAGGGAGCACCGAAGAAGAACTTGCTGGCACGGTGGCCGTAACCGTCACCCCAGGCAGCGTTCAAGTCACTCTCGCCTGGTTCAAGACGAGCCAGGGGGTAGTCGATGATGTCGAGCACCTTACCCGTCTCGCCATCACAATATACGAGGAACTCCTTACCTACGCACATGAACCAGTTCGTACCGCCACCCGTGGCAGCGCGATAGTTAGTCCAGTTAGTGCCATTCTTGCCATCAGCACCAATCTTGTAGGTCGAACCGTCGGCCATGTGGATGGTAGAACCCTCTTCCAGACGCATCAAGACCTCAGCCTTGCCGTCCTGGTTCCAGTCATAGCCCACGATGTTCTGCTCGTTGTTCTGGAAGTCACCCATATTGGGACCACAGTTTACCCACCATAGGCGCTTGCCGTCCTGCTGCAGGATCTCGAAGATGCTATATTCGCCCGTCACTTTGCCGTTCACCGTAGGACCGGCCTTTGGATAAGACTGTGCCATCTCGCTCTCGTTGTCAAACTTCATCAGAATCTCCAACTCGCCATCGCCGTTGACATCGGCACAGCAGGCATCATTGGGGATCAGTGTACTGGCAATGCCCTCATGCGTCAGCTTAATCTCCTTGTAGCTGCTCGCCCAGGGGGTTACGCTTTTACTGGCCTCCTGCTCCACACCCTTCACCACAGCCTTGATGGTGTAGGTGCTGGTTGTCTTGCCCGACTTGTCCGTATAGTTGGACACGCTGAGGGGCTCAGCATTTACTTTCTCACCGTCGCGATACACATTGTACGTCACATCGTAGTACTCCTCGCCCAGGATGCGCCAGCTCAGGTAGACACCTGTCGAAGCCTTTTGAGCCACCAGACCGCGATCCAATTTATCGACGGTTCGCTGTGCTGAGATTGGGGTAACTACTGATGCCGCCAACAACATCATAGCTACTCTTAACAGTTTAGTTTTCTTCATTTTATCAGCAATTATGGTTAGTTAATTTATAATTCTTACAACAATTCGGGCAACTGGAACAGCTTCGTGCCGTTACTGCCCTTGACAAGGATGGTGCATCCCTCAAGAGGATGTGCTGCAAGTTCCTGCTTCACTTCCTCCACGTCAGCAAAAGTACGTATCGCGCAGCCTTTCTCCCCTTTGGGGGAGATGCCCGAAGGGCAGAGAGGGGTCGCAAGTCGGGCAACCTTCTCAAATTCCTCACCCACGAGCCATGCTTCCTTGACGCCACACTTTGGCAGTTTCTCAACGATGGCACGATGCTCCTTCTCGCTATCCTCGCCCAACTCACGCATATCACCCAGGATGACCATCTTTTGCTCGACGTCCATCACCATGAAGTTCGTCAAAGCCGCATTCATCGACGAAGGATTGGCATTGTAGGCATCCACGATAAGCTTATTGCGTCCCGTGTCACGGAACTCACTGCGGCTGTTGGTGGGAACGTATTCAGCCAAGGCAGCATCGATGTCCTCAGCAGGCACGCCGAAGTAAAGGCCTACGGTCACGGCAGCCCGTATGTTGGCGATGTTATAGGCACCGACAAGATGCGTCTGCACCGTGTGCCAGGGAGCCTCGTCGTGCTCGCGCCATTCGATGCAAAGAAAAGAGGTGCAGTCCTTTACGCGCCCCTCAACGTAGGGTATCGGGGCGAATGCAGCATCCTCGTCATGCAAGTTTCCACCTCGTTCTTCAAGCATGAGGCGAAGGTCATCGTCGAAGGCATTCAGGAACACCTTTCCACCCCGTTCAGCCAGATCGTCGTACAACTCGCCCTTCGTTGCCTTCACGCCCTCAAACGAGCCGAAACCTTCGAGATGAGCACGTCCGACGTTGGTGATGAGACCGTAGTCAGCCTGTACCATCTTACACAGGAAAGCTATCTCGCCAGGATGGTTGGCACCTGTCTCTATAACGGCCATCTCATGCTCCGGGCGAATGCGCAGCAAGGTGCGTGGCACACCAATGTGGTTGTTCAGGTTGCCCTGCGTGAAGAGCGTGTTGTACTTCTTGCTCAGCACACTGCTTACCAGTTCCTTGGTCGTGGTCTTGCCATTCGTACCCGTGATCTGCAGCACGGGGATGGAGAGTTGCTGTCGATGATGAGCGGCCAGCGCCTGAAGCGTTTCCAGCACATCGTCTACGAGGATGAAACGCTCGTCGCCCTCCACGGCATATTCCGCCTCATCCACCACGGCGTATGCACAACCAGCATCAAGCGCCTTGGCAGCAAAAGCATTGCCATCAAACGAAGCACCCTTCAGCGCAAAAAAGATTGCACCTTCCTGACACTGGCGCGTGTCAGTAGTCACCTCCGGGTGTTGCTTGTATATTTCATAGATGTTCTCAATCGTATTCATATCTTATTGCAAAAGGTCAACTTTTAAAAAGGTCACTATTAGGCTACAAAAATACAAAATATTAAATTATGTACGCGATAAAAAGCTGCTTTTTTCTCTTTTTACGTTTTAAAAAGCCAATAAATCGCATTTTTCAATGGATTGTTTTCAATTATTTCGTAACTTTGCAAGCAATGTTGCATCCGAACCAGTCTTACAAGAGCATGATAACACATCACACCATCAACGTGCAAGGCAGGCTGCTCGACTTGAGCAAGCCACGCGTCATGGGCATACTGAACGTCACACCCGACTCTTTCTATGCAGCCAGCCGAAAGGAGTCCGACGAGGCCATCAGCCAGCGCGCCAACGAGATTCTGCTTCAAGGTGGCGACATTATCGATGTCGGGGCTTACAGCAGCCGCCCCGGTGCAGCCGACGTCTCGCCTGAAGAGGAGATGGAACGTCTTGGACATGCCCTACGCATCATCCGCCATGAGTATCCGCATGCCATCATCAGCATCGACACCTTCCGCGCGAAGGTAGCCGAGCGTTGCGTCTGTGAATATGGAGCAGACATCATCAACGACATCTCGGGTGGAGAGCTGGATGCTGACATGTTCTCCACTGTAGCCCGACTGAACGTGCCCTATATCCTCATGCACATGAAAGGTACTCCGCAGACGATGCAGAACGCTCCTCGCTACGACGACATCACGAGCGAGGTGTTACAGTATTTCGGCCGCAAGGTCGACCAGCTACACGAGATGGGTGTCAATGACATTATCCTCGACCCTGGATATGGTTTTGCCAAGACATTGGAGCAGAACTATGAACTGTTGCGCAACCAGCATGCTCTGCATGAGTTGGGCCTCCCCATCCTCGTTGGTGTATCACGTAAATCCATGATCTACAAACTGCTTGGAGGCACACCCGAAGAGGCGCTCAATGGTACGACTGTACTCCACACGCTTTCCCTCATGCAGGGAGCACACATCCTGCGCGTCCACGACGTCAAGGAAGCCGTGGAGGTTACTAAAATCACAAGTCTATGTTTGAATCATTAAGCATAAAGGACATCATCGACATACTGCTCACGGCAGTCATCCTCTTCTACTTCTACAAAGTGATGCGGGAAACGCGTTCCGTGCGTGTGTTTACCGGTGTGCTCATCTTCATCACCTTCTGGATCGTCATCTCCAAGATACTCGAGATGAAACTCTTGGGCAGCATCCTCGATCAGTTGATCAACGTGGGTGCCATAGCGCTCATCGTCTTGTTTCAGTCCGAGATACGCCATTTCTTCTACGAGCTAGGCACGCACAACCGCTTCGGGCGTGTAATGAATTTCCTACGTTCCGACCGTAAGAAGCAAGGTGACTATCGCCATAATCGTGAGGACATCTACCCCATCGTCATGGCTTGCCTCAACATGTCGAAGCAGAAGATCGGCGCCCTCATTGTTCTGCAGAATGACCTGCCGTTGGGTGACTTCATCGACACAGGCGAAGCCATCGATGCACGCGTCAGCCAACGTCTCATCGAGAACATCTTCTTCAAGAACAGCCCCTTGCACGATGGTGCCATGATTGTCAAGGAGGGTCGCATCATGGCAGCAGCCTGCATCATGCCCACCTCCCATGACGTGGACATTCCCAAGGAGTTCGGTCTGCGACACCGTGCCGCCAAGGGTACAAGCAACGAGACGGATGCACTCTCCATCGTGGTAAGCGAGGAGACTGGTGGCATCACCGCCGCCTACCGCAGCAAGTTCAAGACCCGCGTCACGAGCGAGGAGTTGGAGGACATGCTCATGCGAGGAGGATTCTAATCGCGCTGTGCGCGAAATGAAAAGCGAAAAGTGAAAGTAAAAACAACATAAAAAGCTAACCACATTATGACATTAATGCAACAAATCATCGCTCGCGCCCAGAGCAACAAGCAGCGCATCGTGCTGCCCGAGAGCCTGGAGGAGCGCACCATCACCGCTGCCGACAAGGCACAGGCTGATGGTCTTGCCGAGATCATCCTCATCGGCAATCGTGACGAAATTCTCGCCTTGGCTGACAAACTCGGCCTTGAGCACGTAAAGGACTGCACCATCATCGACCCCGCCACCAGCGAGAAGACTGAGGAGTACGCTCAGTTGCTCTTCCAGCTTCGCCAGAAGAAGGGTATGACCATCGAGGAGGCTCACAAGAAGGTGATGGATCCCCTCTACTTCGGTTGCCTCATCATCAAGAGCGGCGATGCTGACGGTCAGATCAGCGGTGCCCTCTCTACCACCGGCGACACCTTGCGTCCTGCCTTGCAGATCATCAAGTGCGCTCCTGGCATCAACTGTGTGAGCGGTGCCATGCTGATGATCACCGACAAGCCCGAGTACGGCGAGAATGGTGTTCTCGTCGTTGGCGACGTAGCCGTGACCCCCATGCCCGATGCAGCACAGTTGGCACAGATTGCTGTCTGCACCGCCCAGACCGCCAAGTCGGTTGCTGGCTTTGCCGATCCTCGCGTAGCCATGCTGAGTTTCTCTACCAAGGGTAGCGCTAAGCATGAGGTAGTGGATAAGGTTGTCGAGGCAACGAAGTTGGCTAAGGAGTTGGCTCCCGATCTCAAGATCGACGGTGAGCTGCAGGCTGACGCAGCCCTCGTACCTGGTGTAGGTGAGAAGAAGGCTCCCGGCAGCGAGATTGCTGGTCATGCCAATGTCCTCGTCTTCCCTTGCCTCGAGGTGGGCAACATCGGTTACAAGCTCGTTCAGCGCCTCGCTGGTGCCGACGCCATTGGCCCCATCCTCCAGGGTATCGCTCGTCCCGTCAACGACCTCAGCCGCGGCTGCTCTGTTGATGACATCTACAAGATGGTGGCTATCACTGCGTGCCAGGCCATGGATGCGAAGTAAGGGCCCCTCTCCCCAGCCCTCCCCCGAGAGGGGAGGGAGTAGTTACATTTGTACGCTGAGAAGAGGAAAGTAGTTAATAACATTCTTATAAATTTCTAAAAAGCGCCACCCCCTCTGGCGCACAAGTATCATCCTATACTATCGTAACCACTCCCTCCCCTCTCGGGGGAGGGCTGGGGAGAGGGGCTGTCCTATGAAGATATTAGTATTGAACTGCGGAAGTTCATCAATAAAGTACGCATTGTACAACATGGATGACCAGAGCGTCATCACTAGTGGTGGTATCGAGAAGATCGGTCTGCCCGATTCGTTTATCAACGTCAAGCTCAATGGCGAGAAGCACAAGATGGAGCGCCCCATCGAGGAGCACACTGCCGGTGTGCAGTGGATCTTCGAGGTACTGATACAGGGCGAGTATGCCGTGCTGAAGAGCCTCGACGAACTGGATGCCGTAGGCCATCGCATGGTGCACGGCGGCGAGAAGTTCAACCAGAGTGTACGCCTCACCCCCGAGGTGATGGAGGCCTTCGCTGCCTGCAACGACCTGGCTCCTCTGCACAACCCCGCTAACATCAAGGGTGTCAACGCCGTCAGCGCTCTGCTGCCCAACATTCCTCAGGTAGGCGTCTTCGACACCGCCTTCCATCAGACCATGCCCGACTACGCCTACATGTACGCCCTACCCTACGAGCTCTATAGCAAGTATGGTGTACGTCGCTACGGCTTCCACGGCACCAGCCACCGCTACGTTAGTCAGCGCGTGTGTGAGTTCCTCGGTTGCGAGGCTCAGGGCAAGAAGATCATCACCTGCCACATCGGCAATGGTGCCTCTATCGCTGCTGTCAAGGATGGCAAGTGTGTAGACACCTCAATGGGTCTCACACCTCTGGAAGGCCTCATCATGGGTACCCGCTCGGGCGACATCGACGCTGGTGCTGTCACCTTCCTCATGGACAAGCTGAACCTCGACACCAAGGGTCTCTCTAACCTGCTCAACAAGCAGTCAGGTCTGGCTGGTGTCAGCGAACTCTCAAGCGATTTCCGCGACATCCTGGCTGGCATCGCCAATGGTAACGACAAGGCTCGTCTGGCCAAGGAGATGTACACCTATCGCATCAAGAAGTACATCGGCCAGTATGCGGCTGCCATGGGTGGTGTCGACATCATCCTCTTCACCGGTGGTGCTGGCGAGAACCAGTGGGAGGTACGCGAAGGCGCTACCGCAGGTCTCGAGTACATGGGTGTGAAGATGGACGAGCAGAAGAACCGCGCTTGCCGTGCCACCGAGGCTATCCTCTCGGCCGACGACAGTAAGGTCACTGTTTGCTGCATCCCCACCGACGAGGAGTTGATGATTGCCCTCGACACACAGGCACTCTGCAAGTAAACTTTCACCCTATTCTATATGAGGGTGTGTCAAAATGCTGGCACACCCTCTTTTCTTTCATGTCATTCTAACAGTCAGGCAACTATACAGGAAATTGTATGATTGCTTGTTTTTTCCGCCAAATTGCACTTCTGAGGCTGGATTTGGGTCTTATTGCTCCT
>JAZQQO010000046.1:0-19695 GCA_045629085.1 Bacteroidaceae bacterium | reverse complement strand
CAATCCTACGGACACTCTCACGACCATCCCCTTCCTCACCTCTTTCAAGGAGAGATACGGACATCTGGCCCAGGAGGTGACGGCCGATTCCGGATACGGATCGGAAGAGAACTATGACTTCATGGAACGCAACGGCATGACTGCCTATGTGAAGTACAACTACTTCCACAAGGAGCACCGCCCCAGATACCAGCCCAACCCCTTCCACTCTGACAACTTCTACTACAACGAGAAGGAAGACTATCTGGTCTGCCCGATGGGTCAGCACATGACCTTCATTGGCATCAGGCGCGCCAGGACAGACTCCGGATACGTCACGGAATCCTCACGCTACCGAGCCCAGCGCTGTGAGGGATGCCCACTGCGGTGTATGTGCTACAAGGGTAAAAGCAACCGAAGGGTCGCAGAGCGCAACCACAGGCTGATGGAACTCAAGCGGAAGGCTGCCGAGCTGCTCACCTCGGAGGAAGGCATCAAACGGAGAGGGCGGCGGTGCATAGAGCCGGAGGCGGTTTTCGGACAGATGAAGGCGGATATGAACTACAAACGCTTCCGCCATTTCGGCAAGGACAAGGTCACCATGGACTTTGCCTTCCTTGCCATGGCCTTTAATCTGAAGAAAATGTGCAAAAAGGCCGTGTAAGGGGGTATTGCGCTCTATTTTCCCTTCAAAACAGGACCAATAAGACCTAAATCAAGCCACAGAAGTGCGATTTTGCGAAAAAAACAAGCAATCATACAATTTCCTGTATAGTTGCCTGACTGTTAGAATGACATGAAAGAAAAGAGGGTGTGCCAGCATTTTGACACACCCTCATTATATTTATAGGTTGCTAGCAATTACTTGCCCAGCAACAGGTTCATCATTTCACATGCAGCCTTGGCAACGCTGGTACCGGGGCCGAAGATGGCAGCTACACCAGCCTTGTAGAGGAAGTCGTAGTCCTGAGCGGGGATGACACCACCGGCGATGACCATGATGTCCTCACGGCCGAGCTTTTTCAACTCCTCGATGAGCTGAGGAATCAAGGTCTTGTGACCGGCAGCCAATGAAGAAGCACCAACGATGTTGACGTCGTTCTCGACAGCCTGACGAGCAGCCTCGGCGGGAGTCTGGAACAAGGGACCCATGTCGACGTCGAAACCGCAGTCGGCATAACCGGTAGCAACTACCTTTGCGCCACGGTCGTGACCGTCCTGACCCATCTTGGCAACCATGATACGAGGACGACGGCCCTCCTGCTTTGCAAACTCTTCGGTCAACTGACAGGCCTTCTCGAAGTCGCTGTCGTTCTTTGATTCACTGCTATACACTCCTGAAATTGTTCTGATTACAGCCTTGTAACGTCCTACGATCTCCTCGCAAGCGTCACTGATCTCACCCAAAGTAGCACGGTGGCCGGCAGCTGTTACTGCCAGAGCCAACAGATTCTGCTCGCTCTTCTTGCCCTCGCTGAATTCGCGAACGCACTCGGTGATGGCAGCCAGGTCTTTCTTCACCTGCTCCTCGTCACGGTTAGCCTTCAGCTCCTTCAGGGCAGCCTCCTGCTGCAGACGTACTGCGGTGTTGTCGATCTCGAGGATATCGATGGGATCCTCGTGCTCGAGACGGTACTTGTTGGTACCCACGATGGTCTGAACGCCAGAGTCGATACGAGCCTGGGTACGTGCAGCTGCCTCCTCGATACGCATCTTGGGCAGACCGGTCTCGATAGCCTTGGCCATACCGCCCAGCTTCTCGATCTCCTGGATGTGCTCCCAAGCCTTGGTGTAGAGCTCCTGAGTGAGCTTCTCCACGTAGTATGAACCAGCCCAGGGGTCGATGTGCTTGCACACCTGAGTCTCGTTCTGGATGTAGATCTGGGTGTTACGTGCAATACGGGCAGAGAAGTCGGTGGGCAGGGCGATAGCCTCGTCGTGTGCGTTGGTGTGCAGTGACTGGGTGTGACCCAGGACGGCTGCCATAGCCTCGATACAGGTACGACCTACGTTGTTGAAGGGATCCTGCTCGGTGAGTGACCAACCTGAAGTCTGTGAGTGGGTACGCAATGCCATTGACTTGGGATTCTTTGCACCGAAGCTCTTCACAATCTTAGCCCACAACAGACGACCGGCACGCATCTTGGCAATCTCCATGAAGTGATTCATACCGATAGCCCAGAAGAATGACAGACGGGGTGCGAAAGCGTCGACGTCGATACCTGCGTTGATACCAGCGCGGAGGTAGTCCATACCGTCGGCCAGGGTGTAAGCCAACTCGATGTCGGCTGTTGCACCTGCCTCCTGCATGTGGTAACCTGAGATAGAGATGCTGTTGAACTTAGGCATCTTCTGGCTGGTGAACTCGAAGATATCGGCGATGATCTTCATTGAGAATGCTGGGGGATAGATGTAGGTGTTACGCACCATGAACTCCTTCAAAATGTCGTTCTGGATGGTACCTGCCATCTCCTCGAGCTTAGCGCCCTGCTCCAGACCAGCGTTGATGTAGAATGCCAATACGGGCAATACACCACCGTTCATGGTCATAGATACAGACATCTTGTTCAAGGGGATACCTGCGAAGAGCACCTTCATGTTCTCGAGCGAGCAGATAGATACACCGGCCTTACCTACATCACCCACAACGCGCTGGTTGTCGGGGTCGTAACCACGATGGGTGGGAAGGTCGAATGCTACTGACAGACCCTTCTGACCGGCAGCCAGGTTACGACGGTAGAATGCGTTACTCTCCTCGGCGGTAGAGAAACCGGCGTACTGACGGATAGTCCAAGGACGGAAGGGGTACATCATACTATAGGGGCCACGCAGGAAGGGAGGAATACCGGCTGCAAAGTCCAGGTGCTCCATACCCTCGAGGTCCTCTTTTGTGTAAACGGGCTGAATGTCGATCTGCTCGGGAGTTCTCCAGTTGGCAGTGATGCCAGCCTCTTTTTGCCATTCCTGGCCATTCTTAGCAGCAATGCCGCTAAAAATATCAATATTATTGAATTGTTTTCTTGCCATAGTTTTCATCTTTATCCTAGACAATCTAGATGACCTAGATAATCTAGATGTTCTAGAATTAAATGCCCAACTTCTGGTTGTACTCCTGAAGAGTAGCAAGCTGATTAGACTTCACATTAATATAATTCTCGATACCGGCAGCCTTCAAGTCCTCGGTGCAAGCGGGAGCACCAGCCACTACGAACATAGCGCGACCGTTGAGGTACTTGTAAGCGGGGATAGCGTACTCTGCATACTCGTCGTCTGAAGAACAGATGACAACGATGTCGGCACCAGCCTCCAAAGCCTTGTCAACACCCTCCTCCACGGTTGCGAAGCCCAGGTTGTCGATAACCTGATAGCCGGCAGCAGCCAGGAAGTTGCAAGAGAACTGAGCACGAGCCTGACGCATAGCCAGGTTACCGATGGTCAGCATGAAGGCAACGGGTACCTTAGCAGCCTTCTCGGTGGTGAGACGCAGTGTCTCGAAGTCGCTAGCCAGACGAGCGGGCTTGAGAGCGGCAATCTCGCCAGCCTCGCTGCAGCAACAGCAGGGAGCCACGGGAGCTTTGCCCTCGCTCTTCTCGGTGAAGTTGGGGAACTGGTTGGTACCCAACAGGAACTCACGACGCTTGCCGGCGTTGCCGTGACGGGTAGCGTTGGTCTCGTTGATGGTGTTCTGGATGTTGCCAGCCAGAGCCTCCTTCAGGAAGCCACCCTTCTCCTCTACGTCGAGGAAGAGCTTCCAAGCCTGCTCTGCGAGAGCCTTGGTCAGAGTCTCGAGGAAGTATGAACCACCGGCTACGTCCACCATGCGATCGATGTGGCACTCCTCCTTCAGCAGCAACTGCTGGTTGCGGGCGATACGCTCAGCAAACTCGGTGGGAGTCTCGTAAGGAGTATCGAAGGGAACAACCACGATACTGTCTACACCACCGATAGCGGCTGACATAGCCTCGGTCTGTGAGCGGAGCATATTTACGTAGCTGTCGAATACGGTCTGGTTGTAAGTAGTGGTAACAGCGCAAATGTGCATCTTAGCAGCCTCTTTACACTCGGTGTACTGGCTTACAATCTGAGCCCACAACATACGAGCGGCACGGATCTTGGCAATCTCCATGAAGTACACACCGTTGATACCCAGGTTGAACTTGATGTTCTTGGCTGCCAGACATGCGTCAACGCCAGCCTCAACCAAAGCAGCCAGATACTCGTTACCCCAAGCCAAAGCATAGCCGAGGTCCTGATAGCTGTATGCACCAGCATCGGTCAGTACGGTAGCATTAACAGCCACGGCACGGAACAAGGGGTACTCTGCCAGCACCTCAACGAGCTCCTTGGCGGTAGCGATGAGCTCTGAGCGGTCCTTACCCTTGCTGATGATCTTCTCGATGGGGTCGAAGTTGATGCTACCGGCAACCTTTGCCTTGTCGCAACCCTTCTCCTCGAAGTAAGCCACCAGAATCTTAGCCAACTCAAGGCTCTTGCACTGGCAAGTCTTGAAGTTCAGCTCCACGCACTCGGCATAGATGCCATCGAGCAGGGTAGCGATGTACTCAGCGCTTACCTTCTCGGCGGGGATTACGAAACCGAGGCTGTCCACGCCCTTGTTCAGGATGTCCAGAGCCTTTGCGTTTGCCTCCTTGGGACACTCGCACTTGATGTCCTGACGGACATACCACGCATTGTCAGCGGTCTTGTTACCGCGAACATAGGGGAACTCGCCGGGCAGGGCGTTGACAATGGCCAACTGCTCTACATCTTCCTTGCGATAGAAGGGCTCCATTGAGAAGCCTTCGTTGGTTCTCCACACCATCTTCTTCTGATAGTCTGCACCCTTGAGGTCAACCTCAATCTTGTCGCGCCATTCCTGACGTGAGGGCGCAGTGAAGTCAGAGAAGAGTCTTTCTTTACTATCTGCCATAATTATAAAAAAATAAATAATGTGTTTTCGAAAATCGTGCAAAAGTACAAAATATAATTCACAATTCGCAATTCACAATTCATAATTTTGTCGCACGACACAAAAAAACGCACATTCTTTACAATTTTTAATACTTAATGTAGTTGTGTATTCACATTTTTTGTAATTTTGCAAGAAATATGCATAGCTTAAAAATCAGAATAAATAAGTAAATTATGAATTGGTTACAAAAACTCTTTACTGACACGGATGGAGTAGGGCATATCGTGTTGCTCTATGCCTTGGTCATTGCTGTGGGCATCTTCCTCGGCAGAATGAAAATTGGCGGCAAGAAAAACGGCATCTCGCTTGGTGTCACCTTTGTGCTTTTTGCAGGTATCGTTGCTGGGCATTTGGGCTTCACTGGAACGACAAATGTCTTGACCTTTATTCAGGATTTTGGTCTTATCTTGTTTGTCTATTGCATTGGTTTACAGGTGGGTCCTGGCTTCGTAAGTAGCTTTAAGGAGGGTGGCGTCAAGATGAACCTCATCGCGCTGGGCATCATCCTGCTCAACGTGGTTTGCTGCATCAGCCTCTATTTCCTTGTGTTCTATAAGAGTGGTGATGTGGCAGCCAACAACTATAACTTATCCATGATGGTGGGCACACTCTGTGGTGCCATCACCAACACCCCAGGCTTAGGTGCTGCCACCGAGGCTGTCACTACCGTAACCCAGAATGGCGGTTATGGCGAGATGGGTGCTCCTCTCATTGCCAATGGTTATGCTTGCGCCTATCCCCTTGGCGTGGTGGGCATTATCGCTGCCACCATCGTTATCCGTTTCATCACAGGCACTTCGCTCAAGAAGGAGCAGGAAGCCATTGAGCAGGAGAAGTCGGCTAACCCCCATGCCACTCCTCATCGTATGACGCTCTGCGCTCTCAATCCCGCCCTTGTTGGCAAGAGCATCCTGCAGGTACGTCAGTTCCTGGCTCGTGACTTTGTCTGCAGTCGTATCTTGCAGGATGGTCACGTTAGCATCCCCAATCGCAACACCGTATTGGGTGCCAATGACAAGATGTACATCACCTGTGCGCAGGACGATGCCGAGGCTATCATCGCCTTCATCGGTCCCGTTGACGAAAGCGTGGTGTGGGAAGAGCAGGATGTGCCCATGGTCAGCAAGCATGTTTTGGTGACTCAGCCCAGCATCGCCGGTAAGACCCTTGGTGAGTTGCATTTCAGTAGCGTCTATGGTGTCAACGTTACGCGCATCCGTCGTGGCGATATGAACCTTTTTGCTGAGAGCAACCTGCGCTTGCAGATCAGTGACCGCCTTGTAGTGGTAGGTCCTGAGGATGCCGTTGACCGTGTGGCTAGCAAGATGGGTAACAGTGTGAAGAAGCTCGATCATCCTAACCTCGCAGC
Source organism: Bacteroidaceae bacterium (assembly GCA_045629085.1). Lineage (GTDB taxonomy): Bacteria > Bacteroidota > Bacteroidia > Bacteroidales > Bacteroidaceae > Physcousia. The sequence continues at coordinate 13,375 of JAZQQO010000046.1, read as the reverse complement.
CATCTTCATTGGCGTATTCGTGGGTATCATCTTCGGTGCCATACCCATTGCTATCCCCGGTGTTCCCACCCCCGTCAAGCTCGGTTTGGCTGGTGGTCCTCTCTGTATCGCTATCGCTATCGGTGCTTACGGTTATAAGTTCAAAATCAATGCCTATACTACCACGAGTGCCAACCTCATGTTGCGCGAGATGGGTCTTGCCCTCTTCCTTGCCAGTGTGGGTATCAAGGCCGGTGCCAACTTCGTCGATACCGTAGCGAATGGTGACGGTCTCACCTACGTGTGGTGCGGTTTCATCATCACTGTGTTACCCATCCTCATTATGGGCTTCATTGCTAAAAAGTTCCTGAAGATCAACTATTGTACGCTGATGGGGCTTATCGCTGGTAGCACTACCGATCCCCCAGCACTTGCCTTCGCCAATCAGACCGCAGGCAACGAGGCTCCCGCAGTAGGTTATTCTACCGTCTATCCTCTTTCTATGTTTATGCGTATTCTTACCGCTCAGCTCATCATCCTCCTTATGTGCGCATGATGCTGCGTATCTTTCTAACATTCATTGTACTGTTGCATTCGCTCTGGGGACTTGCGCAACAACCTGTGCTCAAGTCCCCATTGCTCATGCCCTACGAGCGCACCTCCCAGTTGCCCGTATACTCTATTCATCGGGTTTTTCAGGATAGCCAAGGCTTCGTGTGGTACGGTACCGTCAATGGACTCTGTCGCGACGATGGATACTCCGTCAAGGTCTATCGCAACGATTACCTTCATCCGCAGCCTTTGTCAAGTAACCATGTGAACTGTCTGGCAGAGGACAGCGCACATCATATCGTGATAGGTACGCGAAACGGAGCCTACTACCTCGACCATGCCACCCAACGGCTGCAACCTGTGGCCAATGGGGCTTTTTCCGGCCATGACATCCTCAATGTGATTGTGCTAAAGGATGGACATGTCTGTTTGAGCAGTGCTGAGCAGGCGTTTTTGCTGAAGGATGTTACCAGCAAGGACGTCCTGGCTACCCAACCTGACAAGACAGTTAAGGACGGCTGGCAGTACTACAAACTATTTGTAGACAGGACAGGAAAGACACTACTAGCCATCATCTTTGGACATGGTCCTTACCTGTATAGTGAGGCTGACAATAGTTGGCACGCCATACCTCACAACGGCGAGTTGAACTATGTCAGCGATGTATGTCAGGGAGATGGCTGCCTATGGTTCTCTTCCTTCTATGGTGGCATTCGATGTTTGGCTTGGCCAGTCTCAAATGGGCGTGGCATCATCACCCAAGTGTCTAATCCGCCTAATGTGTTGGGTTCCACAAAACTGGAGAACTGGCGCATCTGCTACAATACGACTGACAGCCTGCTATGGCTAATCAGTAAGGACGATTTGTATACCTTCCAGGTGCATGACGACACTACAGCCAACTATGTACCGGCACTGATGGGTTTTGGAGGCGAGTCAGGTGGATCTGTATACCAGAAAATGCTGTCTGACTTTATCGTTGATCATGAAGGTAATCTGTTAGTTGTAAATTTTGAGGGCGAACATTTCATGGTTAGCCATCAGCGCGCAGCAGGTACTTTCTACCCCCTGCCACAGATTAAGACTCAGTATAAGAATAGGGTAGTGGTTTCGGCTGCTTGCTGTGACCCTGGGCACCCCGCTTCGGAGAACCCCGTGTTGTGGGTATCGCAGGAGCGAACAGGCCTTTGTTTGTACAATACGGCCGACGGCAGTGTCTCTGCCTACAACGATAATGCAGAGTTGCGAAACTTGCCTCTGCATTGGGTACCTTGCATCAAACCCTCATGCACCCCACATAGGGTATGGGTAATCACTCGGCCGGATATAGTTTATCAGGTTGAACGCCAAGGTATGAAGATGTATGTCACGGATCAGATTGACATCCGCAGTTCATACGAAGATGCTGTTACGGCAATCTATGAAGATACAAGGGGACAATTGTGGATAGGTACATCGCGCAAGTTGATTATGTACAAACCATCGAACCACACCATGAAGGTGGTGAATGCAGACATGCCTGCCATTACAGACTTTGCGGAAACAAGCGATGGGCGATTGTGGGCAACGGTGCCTGGACGTGGGTTGTGTGAGGTGGATTGTCAGTTGCATACCAAACTTCATCCGCACGATGGTAACCACTTGTGCGTAGCACCCACAAGCGATGGTCGTCTGTGGATAGGTACCGGCGAAGGTGATTTGCTCAGTTACACCTCTTCGGAGGGCTTCTGTTCATGGGCATCGGTCTGCGAGTTCAATGGCAACATGATAGACAACATTGCCGTTGACGAATACAACCACGTCTGGGTGCAGATGAACCAGATGCTATGCGAACTCAACCCTAGCAGCAAGGCATTCCGTAAGATGCATTGCCGCGGAGAGACATCGCTTGATGCTTATCCTTCAAGTCGGGATGTGGAGAGCATACCCATACAACTCAATCATGTACCTTTGCAACGATTCATGCCAAAGGCGCTCTTCCGCGATGCTGCCGGGGCTGTCTTTCTTGGTGGTTTTGGTGGAGTGATGAAGGTGCTGCCCACGCATGCTTTGGAGGGTATCCCTGAACAGAGAGCGATTCATTTGACAGATATCAAGATTATGGGCGAGAGCCTTCTGACTGGTAATGATAGTGTCAGTCTGCCTTGCAATGCTCAGCATGTTGAGTTCTCCTTTTCCACGCTTGATTATCTTCACGCATCTTCCATACGGTATGCGTGTCGACTGGAAGGAGTAGACGCTGATTGGGTTTATCTGCCCGACGGTCAGAATACCGTTCTTTACACCCAGTTGCCACGTGGACACCATCGTTTGCAGGTAAAGGCAACGGATGCCAATGGATTGTGGATGGAACGAGGGTTAAGCATCGACGTTTATCGCACGCCTAGCTGGTGGGAGAGTAATGTGGCATTTGTTCTGTATATTGCTCTCGTGGTGGCTGTTCTCGTTGGTGCCGTCTGGCTTTACCGTCGTTATCTGCGTCGGCAGAACGAACAGCTCTGGCAGGATAGTAATGCGATGCAGGCTCTGCGACAGTATGTGGTCAGTACCGAGGCGGGCAAGGTTGTGGCAGCGGATGTTGCTGGTATCGATGTTGATTTTGTACAGCTCGATCGGCAGCTTGTAGAAAAGGCTCGTTCTATTGTCTTGTCTCATATGGGCGAGGCAGGTTTCAATGTCATAGTTTTAGCAGACGAGATGGGGATGTCACGCTCTACGCTGACTCGTCGTTTCAAGGCAATCCTGGGTGACACGCCACTGCACTTCATTACTCAGATGCGTATGGATGCAGCAAAATCGATGCTTTGTAGTAACAAGTCTGTGAGCGTTGCTGAGGTTGCGTCGCGTGTAGGCTTTGCTGATGCCAAATACTTTGCTACAGTATATAAAGAAACATTTGGAGTATTGCCTTCGGAACAGAAGAAGTAGTTCGAACGTGCATAAATAGCATTGAAATCGTTTATTTTGACATTTATACTAGTTTTAATGCAGTATTTGTTGACGTAGATGTTTTCGTCAAACAGGGTAGAAAATTTCGTCAAAACACCTGTAGCACCTTATTTCTTACCTATTTGCTCTATTCATATTTGTATGCACAAGACTAATATTCTACTTTTGCGGTGGAAATGTTAAATTTTTACAAATATGAAGAACAAATCAATTATTTCTAATCTGCGAGCAGCAATGCTTGTACTGTTGCTGTTGGTCGGTGTGGCGGTTCATGCCGACGAGATAGCAGGTAGAGTAGACGCCAGTGTTGACAGGCCAGCTGGCGTTGTTAACCTGCAGTTAGGGTCGGGTGGTACTGCTAAAGACTACAATCTTGTGGCGACCTACAATCTTGTCATCACACAGGTGCCCAACACCCATTATGATCATGCTGTATATACGCCTGAGTACGATAACATGGCTACTTGGATGGGTTGTGCAGCTGCTGATCTAAAGCACACTGCAAATTGGTGGTTCCATGAGACGGGACAGACCTACTTGAATAACAACAATGACAACTGGTTTAAGGCAAATGGCGAGCGCTCGAATTATAACTCGGGTAATGCTCGTATGTTCATACAGTGCGATGGACGCACGGAACGCAACATCTGGTTCGGTCAGCACGGAGCAGCAGGCAAGACAGCTTCTGCTGGTACGACGTACGCCGGTGAGTTCTATCTTGTCAACGGTACGGCTGCAGTTAAGTTCAATTTCACGTTTAACATCGTAGAGAACCTTGCTACCCGTTATCACGATTTGGGCGGCATGACAACAACCGATGGCCATACACTCAGAAGTGGTCTGTTGGTGCGCGGTGCGGCAACGAATGGCGAAAATGTGCTGCCTGAGGCTGATTTGTTGGCATTGAAGGCTTTGGGTATAAAGGCTGAGCTTGACCTGCGTACCGATGCCGAGGCATTGAACATTACTGCTTCGCCACTGGGAGGGGATGTAAGCTACAAGCGTATCAGCAATCTTGTTCACTATGTGGATGGCGTAAAGCGTTTCCCTGCCAACTATAAGAAGGACTTCCTCTTTATATATAATAATCTGAAGCAGGGCAAGCCGGTCTATTATCATTGCATCTGGGGCGTGGACCGTACGGGTACACTGAGCATCCTGCTCGAGGGCTTGCTGGGCGTGAGCCGCGAGGATATCTACGCTGACTATAATCGTTCGGCTATGGACGGACTGGGTGCTCAGCGTCCACAGGCCAACATCGACAATATCTTTACTTTCATCGAGACGATGGAGGGTGCAACACTGAAGGAGAAGTTCTTTAACTACTGGCGTCTGTATGCCAGCGTGCCTTACAGCAACCTTGTGGATTTCCGTAACATCATGCTTGGAACGACAGATGACACCACAGAACCTGCGTGGGACATCCATCTGCCCAGTGTTACCTTTGGCGACTATCCCATCAGCAACGTGACCTTTGACAACGTGAAGGTGAACGACCGTTTTTGGGCTCCGCGCATCACACAGAACCAGCAGGTCACCATTCCTATCGCTCTGCAGCAGTGCTTCAATACGGGTCGTGTGGATAATTTCCTGAAGGCTGCCGGCAAGAAGGGTGGCTATTTCAGTAATAATTCGTGCACCTTCGACGATACTGACATCTACAAGATTATCGAGGGTATCAGTTATAGCATTCAGACCACGCCAAACGCGGAACTGGAGGCTACGATGGATGAACTGATTCAGGATATTGCCGACGCACAGGAGGAGGATGGCTATATCTATACTGCTCGTACGGCGGGTAACCCCGAGGGCTACCACATTTGGGTTTATCCTCGCAGATGGGAGGGCGATCCCGATTTGAGCCACGAGCTCTACAACTGCGGTCACCTATTTGAGGCTGCTGCCGCTCACTATACTTCGACTGGCAAGACAACTCTGCTCAATGTGGCTACAAAGGCTGCCGACCTGCTGGTTCGCGACTTCCTGGGTCGTGGCTTACGATACGAACCCGGTCACCAGATTGTAGAGATGGGTCTCGTTAAACTCTATCGCATCACACACAAGGAGGAGTACATGGCCCTGGCTAAGTATTTCCTCGACCTGCGTGGCAACACCGAGAGTGCGCCTTCGCTGGGTAAGGAATATTGCCAGATTCATAAGCCTGTGACCGAGCAGGATGAGGCGGTGGGACATGCCGTCCGTGCCGTATACATGTATAGCGGAATGGCTGACGTGGCTGCGTTGATGGGCGACAATTCGTACTTCAATGCCATCAGCAACATCTGGGAGAATGTTGTCAGCAAAAAATACTACGTGATGGGTGGTATCGGTGCTCGTCACGATCGTGAGTCGTTTGGCAATAACTACGAACTGCCTAATGCCTCGGCATACAACGAGACATGTGCAGCCATCGGCAACATCTACTGGAACTGGCGTATGTTCCTGATGCATGGCGAGGCTAAGTACTATGATGTGATTGAACGTACGCTTTACAATGGAGTGCTCAGTGGTATCGGTCTCGATGGCAAGTCGTTCTTCTATCCCAACCCCCTCGCCGCAAACTTCGACTACGGACGCAGCGAATGGTTCGGTTGCGCTTGCTGTCCCAGCAACTTGTGTCGCTTCATTCCCTCTGTGCCTGGCTATATCTATGCACATAAGGATAAGAATGTGTATGTCAACCTCTTTATGCAGAATACTGCTAATCTGACATTGGACGGTGGTAGCGCTACTCTGACACAGACTACTGACTACCCCTTCGACGGCAAGGTGAAGATTACGCTCTCTGACCTAACTACCAATGACTTTAATTTGATGATTCGTAAGCCGGGATGGGCAAACAATCAACCCGTTCCAAGCAACCTGTATAGTTATGTGGGTGGCGAGGCTGCCGACATAAAGGTCTATGTGAATGGTGTGGAGCAGAGCTACACAATGGAGAATGGTTACATGGTAATCGCTAATGCCAACTGGCAGAACGGCGATGTGGTTAGCTTTGAGCTGCCTATGGACATCCATCGTGTTCAGGCTAATGGCAACGTTGCCGATGATGCGAATCGCATTGCCTTGGAGCGTGGTCCTGTGGTGTTCGCACTGGAGAGCCCCGACAACCATGGCGACCTGTCTGATCTGGTTGTGAAGGCTGGCGATGAGGTTACCTATCAGTATGACGAGAGTCTGTTGGGTGGCATCATGACGCTTAACATTGCTGGTCACAGCCTGCAGACCAAGAATGGCGTGACTGCTCTGGCTGACCGTAGCATCAAGGCTATTCCCTATTATGCATGGGCTAATCGCGGTCTGAGCGAGATGGAGGTGTGGATGCCTACGACCGAGAGTCAGGCTGAGGCTATCACACGTACAGTTGTGGATGCTGTTGATGCTGGTAACAGAAATGCTGCAGATCCTAATAGTGAGGTGGGGCATAACTTTCAGAGTAATGGTGGCGATCTGACTGGCTCGTGGCAGAACCAGACCTACCGCCACGTAGAGGGTGACAGCAAGTGGTTCAGCTACGACCTGAGTACGGCGGGCATTGCTGACGAGGATTTGGACCATGTCAGTGTGTTGGTTCGCTACTGGGGTGCGGACAAGCAGGATACTAATCCTCGCTACTTCAGTGTAATGGCTGACGATGTCATTCTGCGCAATCAGCTGCTGGATGCTAACAATGCTGCTGCCTTTATAGAGTATGAGTATCCCGTTGACCGCAAACTCATCGAGGGTAAGGATAAGTTGACCGTTAAGTTCAAGGGTGTCGGCATGAGTGTGGCTGGTGGTGTCTTCTATGTGAAGCTTGTTACTGGTTACGACAAGGCTGACCGTCAACTCACCGCCTACACGTTCGAGGCTACGGACTTTGAGCGCAACGAGAATGTCACCATCACTTCGACTGCCGACAATGTGATCAGTATGACGGGTACGGCACAGACTGATTTCAATCTCAACCTGCGTATGAAGCCGGCTCTGGGTGGCACGAAGAGCATCATGCCCAACCAGTATCTGCTCGTTATGCGTGGTACGGGCTTTACCGACCTTGCCGACCTTTGGTGGATATTGGGCACAAACCACAATACGGGTGTTCGCCCCACGATGACGAAGGTGAAGGATGGTGTTAAATACCTTGTTTGGGACTTGCGCAAGAGTCGCCATATTGACGGCGCTCTGAAGATTTGGGGCAACGAAGAGATTCCGGTTGCCAGCGAGAATAAGGCTGACTATGCTCTGTTCTGTTTCGGACTGACTCCCAGCCAGGCTGATGCCAAGGCTACGTTGAGCGATGTGTCGTTCTACTCGCCTCATGAGCTGGCTGAGAAGTATGGCGACGTGTTCACACTGTCTGACATCTGCTCGTTCTCGGGTTATCGTGCTAATGATCAGTTCGTGCACGATGGACGCATCTACAAGGTTAATTCTGCCAACACCAAGGCTGAGCGTGGCGATAAGCTGAATGCGTATAACGGTGTTATCATCAACAAGGTCTGTGGCTATCCTATCGATGCTACGTCTATCACTATTAGTAAGTATGGATATAGCTCGTTTACCAGTGCTGATGCTTACACCATGCCCGAGGGTTTGCAGGGTGCGACAGTGACCTGCGATAGCAACGAAGGCGATGAGTTCTCTCTTCACCTTAACTACACTTATCCTGCTGGCAGTTATGTGCCCGAAGGCGAGGCTTTGGTCATCAAGGGCAATGAGGGTAAGTATGATGTTGGCCTGGTGCCCTCGACCAATCAATTGCCTGCAACCAATAATTTTATGCATGGCGAGTATGCAGTGAGTGGAACGAAATGGTTGACCTCGTACGACATGGCCAATGCGGATAACTATTATTACTACAAGCTCACAACAAAGAACAGCGAGAACTTCGGTTTCTATTGGGGTAGCAATGATGGTAGTCCCTTCGCGATGACCTCACGCGAACGTGCCTATCTCGTGCTGCCGAAGAGTGTGGCGTCGCAGGTACGCAGTTTCTGTTTTGACGATATGGAAACGGGTATTCAGCACGTAGCAATCCCATCGTCTGCCGCCGCGCTCTATGACCTGAGCGGGCGCCGTGTGGGCGGCAATGTGCTGCGTCATGGTATCTATGTGGTGAATGGCAAGAAAGTGGTGAAATTTTAAGGTTTAGAAGTTGTGAAAAAGAATATATATATAAAGCCTGTTTTTCAGACATTCCATATCTCGGCGGAAACCGTTTATCTGACAGGTAGTAAAGGTTATAATATGCAGGGCGATGATGTGGAATATGTTAAAGAGCAAAAAAGCTGGGAATATAGTGCTGGCAAGGGTATGATGGACGAAACTAACTTGTGGTGAGGTACATCAGAGATGCATCTTGTGCTATGTTGCAAGTTTTTTTCAACGTATTTTCTTGGAGATAATGGGAATACTTTGTATTTTTGCAAAAACATTATGATAATCATGAAACATTCGGTATCTGGCAGTAGATGGGTGGCTGTGTTCTTGTGTATGTTGACAGTCGTGGCTTCGGGACAGACCATCAAGAATGGTAGTTTTGAGAACGGCTTCACAAACTGGGAGAACCAAGGCATGAAGACACAGACGAACACGGTCTTCAGCATAAAGGCAGGCACGACCTATGCCGAGAAATGGACTGACAAGGGCGGTGACGTGGGTGATGCACGGCTGAGTCAGGTGGTGAGGAACGTTGCGGCTGGTGCGTACACCCTGACCGTGGCTGCGCAGAATATTCAGGAAGATGCACCTGCAGCAAGCCAGACGGGTGCGTGGATATTTGCCGACGGCGAACGGACGAAGGTGGATGTGCGCGGGCAGTATACGGTGCGCTTTGTCTGCGTCAAGGGTGAGGTGACGGTTGGTTTCGAGGCCGTGGCTGCCTCGGGCAACTGGATAGCCGTGGACAACTTCCGTCTGACGAAGGCAGAGACTACGCTCGACGAGTTGCGTGCAGCCTTCCTGCAACTGATCACGGAGACGGAGGCCTACACCCAGCAACCTATGGACGAGGCAGCCATGACGGCTTTGAAGGGCGTGATTGCCCAGGCCAGAGCTGTCTATGATGCTAATACGGAAGAGGGAGTTGATGAGGCTTGCAAGCTGCTGGTGCAGTCGGGACGAGAGGCCGAGGCTGCCATCTACCAATACAAGAAGGATCATGCCTCGGCGGATGATCCGCTCGACATGACGGACCATCTGCAGAATCCCAGCTTCGAGGATAACTTCACGGGTTGGGAAAACCAGGGTATGCAGTTACAGGGTAATACGGCCTTCAGCAAGAAGCAGGGCAGCACCTATGCTGAGAAATGGGTGAGTGCCGGTAACAAGGTAGATGACGCGTTGTTGCAGCAAAAGATAACGGGGCTGGAAGTGGGCACGTACATCGTGAAGTGTGCGGGCCAAAACATACAGGAGGGTAGCACGATGAAACAGAAGGGTGCTTATCTTTTCGGCAATGCCTCGCAAACTCTAGTACAGGCCGCAGGCGAATACAGCCTGACGTTCAACCATATCGACGGTACGATGATGCTGGGCTTTGAGGCAGATGGGGCAACTGGCAACTGGTTGGCAGTCGATAACTTCCGTCTGTATTATGCCGGTTGCGACATGGCCGTACTCAAGGAGGAGCTGTTGGCTCGCGTAGCGGCTGCACAGCCTGTGCAGGAGGGTAAAGTGTGTAGCGACTTGCGCACGGCATTGGAGAAGGCCATAGCCGATGCAAGCAGTTTTGACTTTGACAGAGTCGATGTCAAAACGGAACTACCTTTGCTTGCCGATGCGCTGACGAGGGCGGTGGCCGATGCAGAGGCCAGTATGGCTGCCTACGGAGCGCTTCAGACGGCTATCGATGTGGCCGAGAAGAACTATGGTACAGGTGCAGGCACAGGGGCTGATGCGTTCCGCGCCGCGTTGGATAGGGCTATCGGCATCTGCAACGACCTTAGCAGTACGAATGAGGCTCTCTACGCCCAAGTAGGAGCATTGGAGCGCGCTACGCTCTGCTACAAGGTGGAGAATCCTACGGGTGCCAAGCCTAAGGTGACGACCGATACGCGTACGGCACGTGGTTGCCGAGAGTTGTTCGGCAGAATGTCGGTGACGGGTGTGTCTTCGTCCAATTTGCTTGAGCAGGGTTTTGTGTATAGCGAGACAAATCCCGAGCCTACTGTGCTTGACGAACGCAGTACGGACTACCTGGAGAAGAACGGTCGCATCTACCGTATGCCAATGAAGGCTGGTACCTTATATTATATACGCGCGTATGCCATGACAAAGGGCTATGCTGTGGGCTATGGCGATGTGTTGCGTGTCAGCACGCTACCTCAGGGCGATGTGACGTGGAGCTACGACTATGCCAGCGATGATCCTGCTCAGAACCAACGCATCGAGACGGCGGTAAAGGAGGCTACGGAGTGGTGGACAAACTATACGAGCATTACGGGCTTCAACCTGGATGCGCATTGGAGTCCTGACACGCCTACGGCTGACTGTGGTTATGGTGGCTATATGCGTATCGGTACGAACATGGGACAGCGTTGCGGCACGGTGATGCACGAGATGAACCATGGCGTGGGCTGTGGTACGCTGGAGATATGGGGCGGATGGGTTGACTCTCCCTTGCGCGTGTCAATGAATGGCGACTGGGCCGGTGATCGTGCCAACGAGGCTCTGCAGTTTTGGGAAAACGATAATACGTTGGCCGTGACGGGTGCCTATGATGGGGCTCACTGGGGCATCCATCATGTGGGGCAGCCCTACGAGGATGGTGGCGGCGCTACGGCTTTGTGGATGAATATGTATCCCAACAATGGTGCTCACCTGGAGCCTGGTGCTTGGGCAGGACCTACGAACTGGAACGATACGCAGATAAAGTATATCGGCAACAGCATTATTACGCAGGGCTTCATGGAGGATGGCCTGATACCGGTCAATGCGTGGAGCGGTGGCCAATGTCTGCCTGCCTACACCTTCGCGCATATCGACAACCAAAAGTACTACTTGACCAATGAGAGCAGCACGAGAGGATGCACATCCTGCTACCTGACCGAGACGGCCAATGGCGTGCTGAAATGGTTGCCTAACACCGACGGGGTGGACGAGGATGGTGATGGTATGAATGATGCTGCGGCCTGGTGTGTTACATTCGATGCGCAACGTCAGCTCTACCAGTTGCAGAATGCCCAGACGGGCCACTATCTGAGCAATACAACGGGTACGACGATGAAGGCAGTCAGCAAGTCGAAGCTGGGCAATGCCGAGCAGTTCACCATGATGCGCCGCCGTGCCGTGAATGCAGGCGACGATCCGCATCGTGGGTATTGGATTACTAACTATACCTCGCGCAACGCATTACAGGCTAATGCCAACGGAGCGGTGGCCGGTGCTGCACAGGACATGTGGGACAAGGCTGCCCAGCAGCGATGGATCATAGCTACGGCCGAGGAGGCTGTCGAGATGAGTGTGGGCGACAAGCAACGTGCATCGGATTTGCTCGCTGAACTTGTGAAGAACCTGCGTATCATCGAGCAGCAGTCTTACACAGAGAATGTCGAGAATGCGGATAGCCATTCGCCCTTTGTAGAGGCTTTGCAGGCTGCCGAGGCTTGCATCAAGAATGGTGCTGAGGCGGATAAACTGAACGAGATGTACACAACGACGCGCCAGGCAGGTGTGGACTATATGTCGGCTGTTACGCCGGCCCAGGAACCTTTCGACCTGACTTTCCTCATTACAAATCCCACGATGAAGGAGGATGCCAAGGGATGGACGGACTCGCCTGCCCACAATTTCGGCTGCAGCGAGTTCTATATGACAACCTTTGACTGCTATCAGACGCTTGCCTCAATGCCAAAGGGCTATCTGCGAGCTACTGTGCAAGGTTTCCAGCGCCCGGGTGCTGCTAATGATGTGTATACCGACCTGATCAACGGTACGTCCAATATCAATGCTTACTTGTATCTGGGTACGCGTACCGCAAAACTTGCACACATCGGTACAGAGGCACAGGGAGGACGCCTGGGAGGCGCAGAATTGCCAGTAGGCAACCCTTCGCGCTACGTACCCGACAATATGGAGGCTGCAGGCATCTACTTTGATCGTGGACTGTACGGGAATGAGGTGGTGCTGAATCAGTTGACTAAGAATAAGGATGTGAAATTGGGCGTGCGTTGCACCAAGGTTGATGAGAAGTACTGGACTATCTTCCGCAATTTCCATCTCTATTTCTTCGGCAAAGTGAATCCAACGGGTGTGGACAATGTGACCATTGGTGAATTGGGAGATGATAGTGGTGTTTCTGCAAAGGAGTTTGCTGATAAAGTGTACGATATGAGTGGACGGCAGGTTGGTGCTTCGAATTTGAAACGCGGTATTTACATAGCCAATGGTAAGAAGATAATAAAGTGATAATTGCACGCATGAACTTCACTTCTCAGATACGATACAGCCCTGCAAAAGGCAAGGACGAGAAGTACTACCGCCGCGCTCTATGACCTGAGCGGGCGCCGTGTGGGCGGCATTGTGCTGCGTCATGGTGTCTATGTGGTGAATGGCAAGAAGGTGGTGAAAGTTTTGAAAGTTTTGAAAGTAAACAAAACCGCACCGCGTCATCATGACGGGGTGCGGTCAGAGTCAGGATCGGTTCATGCAAGCGCGTTGGCTGCGCAACTGACGCCCATTGCCGTGCCAATGGCGGTGACGAGGGCGGTGACGAGTTTCCAGAGGAAACTGAAAAGTTGTTTCTTGTTTTCAGGTGTCATAGTAGTGTGGTTTTTGAGGGTTAATGGTTATGAATAGGAACGAAAATTAAGAAAATGGAGAAAATTTTGTTCATCGGGAATATAGAGTGATGGAATCTTTATCTCCTTGATTTATCATTGTGATTTATCATTGATTCGAGGAGCGCAGCGAC
>JAZQQO010000045.1:0-24633 GCA_045629085.1 Bacteroidaceae bacterium | reverse complement strand
TCTCCACGGCCGTCTCATTGCCTCCGTGCTCAAACTCCACTTCGCTGCCCAGCGTCCAACCCCTGCCGAAGTCATAACCGATGTTGAAAGTGATATGAGGTAGGTCAAAGCGACCGTGACTCCCATCGTTCTTATAACGCGTAGGCGCATTGTACCTATTAAAACTTTGACTGTAGAAATTTCTTGTCATCACGGCCTCACCATAACCACCCAGATGCAGACGAGCGAAAGCTTTACCCATCTTGCTCGTTGCAGTGGTGTCAGCATGCTGTTTAGTGGCACCGGTCACTCCATCCACCTCTTGCGCGTAACCATTCACAACGACACAGGACAGCAGAAGCATCATAATTACTTTTCTTATCTTTTCCATTGTATATTTGTGATTTTTGTAAAAACATTTTTTACTCAAAAATAGTGATGAAGAGTGACGTGAAGTTCATCGATACATCCTAACACTGCAGAATTATGTCGCTGCGAGTAACGCTCTATCATCTTTATATTACCTTGGTGTAATAAGATGATTTATAATGTAATGTGAGGTGTTCTAAGGATTCCTCGAACATACGTTTTTCTTCCCATATTCTTTGTTCTTTACTAAGTGCAAAGTTACAGTGAATACGGAAACTACGCAATACCCAAAAATCGGTAAATTAATAAAAACAGAAAGCCAAAGGTCCAAAGTGGTATTTTCTTGCCTATAACGCTTTCTGTGTCATGGTGGGTGAGTTGTCTGCTTGTTCTATGGTCTATGTAAGACGGTTGAAAGCTCGAGGAAGAAACTTCGGGCACTGTGGCAAATAACACCTCGGGCGTGGTGATGGGATGGTCTCGCCAAGGGGGGTAGGACAACGTGCGCTGACTCGGCATCCTCACCGGAGAGGATGCCGAAAATGCAAAACGCGGGCTACAGCTTCTCCTTGAGGAAACGTCCAGTGTAGCTTTGTTCACACTGGGCTACCTGCTCCGGCGTGCCGCAGCAGATGAGCTGGCCACCTTGGTCGCCACCCTCTGGACCGAGGTCGATGACGTGGTCGGCGCACTTGACGATCTCCATGTTGTGCTCGATGATGAGGAGCGTGTGGCCACGCTTGATGAGGGCGTCGAAGGCGTCGAGTAGCTTCTTGATGTCATGGAAGTGGAGGCCTGTGGTGGGCTCGTCGAAGATGAAGATGGAGGGCTCGTGCTTCTCCATACCTAAATAATAGGCGAGCTTGACGCGCTGGTTCTCACCGCCAGAGAGGGTGTTGCTGGTCTGACCGAGCTTGATGTAGCCGAGGCCGACATCCTGCAGAGGTTTGAGGCGAGCGACAATCTTCTTCTGTTTGTACTCGGTGAAGAATTCCATGGCCTGGTTGATGGTCATGTTGAGGATGTCGTTGACATTCTTGCCTTCGTAGCGCACCTCGAGGAGGTCGCTCTTGAAGCGGTTGCCATGGCAGGAAGGGCACTCCAAGACGAGGTCGGCCATGAACTGCATCTCGACGGTGACGTGGCCGTCGCCCTTACACTCCTCGCAGCGTCCGCCTTCGGTGTTGAAGGAGAAATAGGCGGCGGTGTAGCCCATCTGCTGGGAGAGGGGTAGGGAGGCGAAGAGTTTTCGTATCTCATCCCATGCCTTGACGTAGGTGACGGGATTGGAGCGCGAGGACTTGCCAATGGGGTTCTGGTCGATGAACTCGATGCCGTGGACGCTGTCCATGCTGCCCTCGAGTGTCAGGAACTCACCGGGGCGGTCGGCTACCTCGTCCTTTTGGCGCTTCATGGCATTATAGAAGATGTCGCGCACGAGGCTTGACTTGCCGCTACCACTCACACCGGTGACTACGGTCATGACGTTGAGGGGAATCTGCACGTCGATGCCCTTGAGGTTGTTGGCGCGTGCACCACGCACCCAGATGCTTTGGTTCCAAGGGCGACGGCTGGAGGGTTTCTCGATGGTGTCGAGGCCAAGGAGGAAACGGAGGGTGTGGGAGTTAGCCCCCTCCCCTTTGGGAGAGGTGTAGGATGGGACTCCCTGCCATACCACTTCTCCACCCAAACGTCCTGCATCGGGACCGATGTCGATGATCCAGTCGGCGGCACGCATGATGTCCTCATCGTGCTCTACGACGACGACGGTGTTGCCGAGGTCGCGCAACTGCTTGAGAACCTTGATGAGTCGGTCGGTGTCGCGACTGTGCAGACCGATGCTGGGTTCGTCGAGAATGTAGAGGCTACCCACAAGGCTGCTGCCAAGCGAGGTGGCGAGGTTGATGCGCTGGCTCTCACCACCGGAGAGCGAGTTGCTGAGGCGGTTGAGGGTGAGATAGCCTAGGCCCACGTCGAGCATGAACTGAAGGCGGTTGCGTATCTCGACAAGGATGCGTGAGGCAACCTGCTGTTCGTGTTCGGTGAGGTGGGATTCTATGTCATTAAATAAGGGAAGCAATTTGCTGATGGGCATGTCCACCAACTCGGTGATGGTGTGACAAGCCACACGGACGTAGCTGGCTTCGGGACGAAGGCGCGTGCCGTGGCACTTGGGGCATACGGTCTTGCCGCGATAGCGGGCCAGCATGACGCGGTTCTGTATCTTATATTGCCCTTGGCGCAGCATGTCGAAGAAGGCATCGATGCTGATGAGCCCCCACTCGCGTTCTTCTGCAAAGATCGTCCAGTCGGCAGGTACGCTCACAGTCACCCCTCCCAACTTTTCACTTTTCGCTTTTAACTTTTCACTTGCCACAGGCGCACCATGCCAGAGCCAGTCCTTTTCGCTTTGTGTCAGTTCGAAATAGGGCTTGTGGACAGGGAAACCACGCTCGGCATTGAAGCGTACGAACCAATTCTTCCACTCGCTCATCTTCTCGCCACGCCAACACACGACGGCTCCCTGATAGACGCTGAGGGATGAGTCGGGGATGACGAGTTGCTCGTCGATGCCGATGACACGGCCGAAGCCTTCGCACTCGGGGCAAGCACCCACGGGAGAGTTGAATGCAAAGAGATTGTCGGATGGCTCGTCGAATGTCATACCGTCGGCCTCGAAGCGAGTCGAGAAGCAGTCTTCGTGCCCATCGCTGAGCCAATGGAGCATCATCTCGCCACCACCTTCATAGAAGGCCGTCTCGGCACTGTCGACGAGACGCGAGATGGCATCCTTGTCGCTGGATGACTTCATGCGGTCGACGACGAGTTGCACGCGATCCCCCTCGTTGGGAGTGTAGTCCTCAATAGCCATGACTTCACCATTGACAGCGATGCGTGTGAAGCCGTTCTGGATGAGCATGTCGTATTTCATCTTGGGAGTGCAAAGTACCATGAAGCGCTCGCCCTCGGGATGTGAGAGCATACATTGCACGACGTCCTCGGTGCTATGCTTCCTCACCTCCTGTCCGCTGACAGGGGAGTAGGTGCGGCCAATGCGGGCAAAGAGCAGACGCAGGTACTCGTAGATCTCAGTGGAGGTGCCTACGGTGCTTCGCGGGTTGCGGCTGGTGACTTTCTGCTCGATGGCAATGGCGGGTGGAATGCCCTTGATGAAGTCGCACTCGGGCTTGCTCATACGGCCTAAGAACATACGGGCGTAGGAACTGAGACTCTCGACATAGCGACGCTGTCCCTCGGCGTAGAGGGTGTCGAAGGCAAGGCTTGACTTACCGCTGCCACTCACGCCAGTGATGACGACGAGTTTGCCACGGGGAATCTCAAGGCAGACGTTCTTGAGGTTGTTGACGCGGGCTCCCTGGATGATGATGTTGTTGCTCATTTGGGTTATTTTACAGTTTCACGCTCTTCTTCGCTGCCTTTGACTCGTTCTGCAGGTGGTCGAGGGCGGTGACAACGTAAGTGTATTTCTGCTTGCCACCTTGGTAGGGAAGGGGCAGGAAGGTGTTGCGGGTGATGGCAATGATGTGATTGGGCTCATTGATGTTGACCTTCTCACCTTTTGCAAAACGGTATACCACGTACTGGATGGCACGATCCATCTCGCTCTTGGCCTTGGGTGCTGTCCAGAAGAGAATGTAGCCGTCCTGGGTCCATACGGGAGTGACCTTCTTCACCTTACCGGGAGCCTTCTTGTCAATCCAAGGAGCGGTGGGTTGCAAGGCAGGGTATGGATGGTAGTACTGGCGCAGCACTGTGGTGTAGTTCTGTGGGTTGTCCACACAGGCCTTGGCGTACCATTGGCAAGAACCCAATACGTTGGGCAATGCTCGCTGCAGGTTGTATTTTTGGAAGACCTGGTGGGCTTGAGGATTGGTGGTGTCGGCAAACTTGACTGTGCGCTCTACGTCCTGACCGATGTAGAGGGGACGTCCGCCAGCGTTGGCACTCCACCAACGGATGAGGGTGTCGTAGTCGGCTGCCTTGTTGCCAATCTCCCAGTAAATCTGTGGAATGTTATAGTCAACCCAACCTTGACGTACCCAAAGAAGGATGTCGGCGTAGAGGTCGTCGTAGTTCTGCAGACCATTGGTGGCTGATCCGTTGGGATCGCTCTTCTGGTTGCGATAGATGCCGAAGGGAGACACACCGAATTTTACCCAAGGTTTTGTGGCTTGGATAGAATCATGCATGTCGTGGATGAAAGCATTGACATTGGCACGGCGCCAGTCGCGACGATCCATGCCGTTGCCGTAACGGGCATAACTGGCGTCATCGGGTATAGCAACTCCTGCTTCGGGGTAGGGGTAGAAATAATCGTCGATGTGAAGACCGTCTACGTCATATCGGCGGATGATGTCGCAAGCAACATGGCAGATGTAGGAACGGTTCTCGGGAATGCCTGGGTCGAAGAGAAGCAAGCCGTTGTAGTTGAAGAACCAATCCGGATGCTGGAAATAAGGGTGATTGTTGGCCATGGCTGTCGTTCCCTTGGTCTTGGCGCGGTAAGGGTTAATCCAGGCATGGCATTCCATGCCACGCTGGTGGCACTGCTCGACCATCCAAGCGAGGGGATCCCAATAAGGTTCGGGGGCGCGTCCTTGCTGACCGGTTAGATAACGGCTCCAAGGCTCGAGGTTGCTCTGATAGAGAGCATCTCCTTCAGCACGCACTTGGAAGAGAATGGCATTGATGCCCGTCTTCTGCAATTCGTTGAGCTGGTAGGTGAGGGTCTCCTGCATTCTGTCACGGCCGATGCCATTGAACTGGTTGTTGACACACTGAATCCAGGCTCCGCGGAACTCGCGCTTGGGTTGGGGGAGCTGGGCATGGAGGGAAATGCTGGTGGCAGCGATGGCGATCGCCATCAGAATTTTCTTCAAGTTCATAGGTATGTTATTTAGTTATTTCTCCTCGGAGATTAGAATTCATGAGATGGCGGATGTCCTCGATGGGCAGTTCGTGGCCGATGAGGAACATCAGTTTGGTGATGGCGCACTCAGGCGTACTGTCGTAACCGCTGACAACGCCGGCTTGGATGAGGGGAAGGCTGGTCTCGTAAAGCCCCATCTGTACGCTTCCCGCCTGACATTGGGTGATGTTGACAAACATGATGCCACGGTCGGCAGCTTCCTTCAGTTCCTGCTTGAACCATTCGAGTTGGGGGGCATTGCCAGCACCAAAGGTGCGCAGCACGACAGCACGCAAGCCGGGGATGTGCAGCACGGAATGGACAAGGCTCTGCTGGATGCCGGGGAAGAGTGTGAGGACTACGACATTGGGGTCGACGAGCAGGTGAGCCTTGAATGGCTTATCTGGGTCGGGGCGACGGATGAGTTCCTCATGATACTCAATGTTGATGCCCACGGTGGCAAGCGGGGGGAAGTTGAACGAGCGGAAGGCATTAAAGCGGTCGGCGTAGATCTTCGTGGTGCGGTTGCCGCGTAGCAATTTGTCCTTGAAATAGATGCACACCTCAGGCACCATAGGGCTGCCATCCTCGCGACGGGCTGCCGCAATCTCGATGGCTGTGATAAGATTCTCCTTGCCGTCGGTGCGGAGCATGCCGATGGGAAGTTGTGAACCGGTGAGGATGACTGGCTTGGCAAGGTTCTCGAGCATGAAACTGAGTGCCGATGCCGTGTAGGACATCGTGTCGGTACCGTGCAGGATGACAAAGCCGTCAAAATAATTATAGTTGTAGTCAATGATACGTACGAGTTTCTCCCAATGGTCAAGACTCATGTCGGATGAGTCGATGGGAGGGGAGAACGTGTAGGTGGAGATGCGGTAGTCGAAACGTCGCAGTTCGGGAACTTGCTCCAAGAGTCGGTCGAAGTTGAAACTCTCG
Organism: Bacteroidaceae bacterium; assembly: GCA_045629085.1. Taxonomy (GTDB): domain Bacteria; phylum Bacteroidota; class Bacteroidia; order Bacteroidales; family Bacteroidaceae; genus Physcousia. Next base: position 18,416 of record JAZQQO010000045.1, on the reverse strand, counting down.
AGTGCTCCAGTGTCCTCGTTGCGCACCATGCCGATGGTTCCGCCTGTGTAGATGAGCAGTACGGAAGGACGGTGGCTGCGGATGGCGTATTGACGTTCTTTGTTGCTTACCGGTTCTGGCATATATGGTCGATGGTTATGTTCTTTGCAAAATGACTAACGTGCAAAGATACAAAAAAAACGTCAATTGAGGGTTTCCGCAGCCCAAATATATCTTTGTACATGCTAAAAAAGCAGAATTACAAAGGGAAATTTGCGTAGAAAGTAAAAAAGACATAACTTTGTAAGAAGAATCATCTCTACAAAAAAATCTTATATTATTTCAAAAAGTTCTGATACTATGAATCTGCATATAAATAAAAACATGATCCGTACGGCCAAGATGTGGATGCTTCCTGCAGTCTTGATGGTTGCTCTAATGTCTTCTTGTGGTGAGAAAAAAAATGAAGAAAAGACCATTGAGCAACAGGAAAAGGAAAGGGTCGTTCAGGAGCGTGATGCCAAGAAGGATATCATCCGAATGGGCGACTATGAATTTGTGGATAGCCTGAAGGAGAATGGTCACCGCTATGAGTATAAGATCGAACGTGTGGCTGACGACTCATTGGGCGTCGTGACGGACGAGGAGGGCTATCGCACGGCGGATAATGCCATCACGCTGACCATTAAGCGTGACGGTGCACAGATGTTCTCGAAGCGTTATACGCGTCGTGCCTTTAAGATCGGCATCAGCGATGAGGATTTCAAGCAGTACGTGCTGATGAACATGGTGTACGACAGAATGACGACTTCAGGCATGCAGTTCCTTGTGTCGCTGGGTGTGGGGTCTGCGGATGACATGTTTGTACAGTTCTCACTCACGGTGGGTGCCGATGGTTCTACCAATATTGTTTCTCGCGAGGTGTTCGATGACGAGGAGATTGATAGAGTGGAGATGGAGGAATAAAAAAGTAGCCCCCCTAACCCCCGGCTTTTGACTTCGGTCAAAATGCAGGGAATAAGAGCAATGTTGAAATAACTATAGAAGTCAGAAGGCATCAGCAAGGGCCTGCATGGAGGGAAAGACCATGTCGGCGCCTGCATCAATCAAGACTTGATCGCTCAATACGCCAGTGTTGACGGCAATGGTATAGATGCCAGCCGCCTTGGCTGCTTGTACGCCAAGGGGGGCGTTTTCCACAACGATAGCTTCGTCGGGATGTAAAGGACTTCCGTCGGCGTTAAGGAAAGCACCAGCTTTCTGAAGTCCTTTGAGATAGGGCTCAGGCCATGGCTTGCCTTGCTTGACATCGAAGGCCGTAACCATGAGGTCCTTGGAGAAAGTGTCAGGGAAGGCGCGGTTGAGGCGTTCGAGCAGAGTAACCTGTCCGCTGCCCGTCACGATGACGCGAAGCAATCCTCTTTCCTTTACTTTTCTCAATAATTCTAAAGCGCCCGGCATGGGTTGAGCTTCAGGGCAGGTGTTGAAGAGCTCGCTCTTGGTCTTGTAAATGGCCTGGCACTCCTCTTCCGTGGCTTCGCGTCCGAACTTACGTTGCATCAGTGCGTTGATGGTGCCACTACCCGTTCTGCCCTCATTCATGTATACCTCCTCCTCTGTCATGAAGAGTCCATGCTTCTGCACGGCGCGTGTCCACGAATAGGCATGGTTCTTCATGCTGTCGAAGAGCACACCATCCATATCGAATAAAACTGCTTTGAGACTTGGTGCCTCAAAGCAGTTTAAGTTATCGCATTTCAATTCTTGTTGCATTTGTCAAATTCTACATCTTGTCCCCATCCTAACTCCTCCCCCTCATGGGGGAGGTGCCCCAAAGGGGCGGAGAGGGTCTCTTACAGTCTTGCCTTGATAGCCTCTGTCTCAGCCTCGTAGCCGGGCTTGCCAAGCAGAGCGAACATGTTCTTCTTGTAAGCCTCTACACCGGGCTGGTTGAAGGGGTTCACCTCGAGGAGGAGACCGCTGATACCGCAAGCCTTCTCGAAGAAGTAGATGAGCTGACCGATGTTGTACTCGTCGAGTTTGGGAACGCTAACCTTGATGTTGGGTACACCACCGTCAACGTGAGCCAACTGAGTACCGAGCTCAGCCATCTTGTTCACCTCGTCAATGCGCTTGCCAGCGAGGAAGTTCAATCCATCGAGGTTCTCCTCGTCAGAGGGAACGACCAAGGTGCTGTTGGGCTGCTCGATGCTGACAACGGTCTCGAAGATGGTACGCTCGCCATCCTGGATCCACTGACCCATAGAGTGCAGGTCGGTTGTCAGGTCAACGCTTGCGGGGAAGATGCCCTTGCCATCCTTACCCTCGCTCTCGCCGTAGAGCTGCTTCCACCACTCACCGAGGTTGTGCAGCTTAGGCTGGTAGTTAGCCAGGATCTCAATCTTCTTGCCACTCTGGTAGATGGCGTTGCGAACGGCTGCGTATACGGCTGCGGGGTTCTCGTTGAAGGGAACATTGAGGTCGCATTCCTTCTCCATATCCTGAGCACCCTTGACGAGCTGAGCGATGTCGAGACCAGCCACGGCGATGGGCAGCAGACCTACGGGGGTCAGCACGCTGAAACGGCCACCTACGTTGTCGGGGATGATGAATGACTTATAACCCTCCTTATCTGCGGTGGTGCGGGCAGCACCCTTCTTGGCATCGGTGACAGCCACGATGACCTTCTTGGCCATCTCCTTGCCACGCTGCTCCTCGCACATGCGCTTCAGCAGACGGAAGGTGATAGCAGTCTCTGTGGTGGTACCGCTCTTGCTGATATTGATGACACCGAAGCGAACAGTCTTCAGGTAGTTGATGAGCTCGCTCAGATAGTCCTCGCCGATGTTGTTGCCAGCGAAGAGGATGCGGGGATACTTGCTCTCTTGCAGCCAGCCGAAGCTGTCGCTCATGGCGTCGATGACCATGCGAGCACCCAGATAACTACCACCGATACCTGCTACTACGACAGCGTCGCAGTTCTCCTGCAGTACCTTAGCGGTGGCATTCACCTCCTCGATGAACTCGGGAGTGATGCTGCTGGGCAAGTGCATCCAGCCCAGGAAATCGTTACCAGGGCAGGTGCCCTCCTCGAGTGCCTTCTGGGCGGCAGCCACAGGTGCCTCGAACTTCTCAATCTCACGGGCAGCTACGAACTGTGCTGCCTTCGTAATGTCTAATTTCATCTTTTACCTTATTTTGTTTTGTTTGTAAATTACCTGAATGCCTCACTCAGCAACTTGATCTCGATGGTTGGTGAGATGCGCTTGTAGAGGATGTTGTACACAGCATCGAGAATGGGCATGTTGACGTGAAGGTGTTGGTTGATGTCCTTCATACACTGCGTGCCGAAGAATCCCTCGGCAATCATCTCCATCTCAATCTGCGCATTCTTGACGCTGTAACCATTACCGATCATTGTACCGAAGACACGGTTACGGCTGAAGTTGGAGTAGCCCGTCACGAGGAGGTCGCCCATGTAGACGGAGTCGTAGATGTTGCGCTCGATGGGGTGAACTGTCGTGAGGAAACGCTCCATCTCCTGCGTGGCATTCGACATCAGCACCGACTGGAAGTTGTCACCATACTTCAGGCCGTGCGTGATGCCGGCTGCGATGGCGTAGACGTTCTTCAGTACTGAGGCATACTCGATGCCGAGCACGTCGGTCGATGTCTTCGTCTTGACGTATTCGCTGGCCATCATGTTAGCGAAAGCGCGTGCCTTTGTCTCGTCGCTACAACCTACGGTGAGGTAGGTCAGACGACCGAGTGCCACCTCCTCAGCATGGCTGGGGCCACCCAGTACGGCCAGGTTTTCATCGGGTACATTATATATATGGTGGAAGTACTCCGAGCATACAAGGTGTTCGTCGGGGACGATACCCTTGATGGCCGTCACGATGAACTTATCCTTCAGTTTTTCCTTCAACTTCTTGAGGTTGCCTTTGAGGTAGGGAGAAGGAGTGACGAAGATGAGCGTCTGGGCATTGCGCACAATCTCATTGATGTCGCTTGAGAAAGTGATGCGGTTGATGTCGAAGCGTACGCTCGTCAGGTACGAGGGGTTGTGCTGCAGGCGCTTGAACTCCTCGATACGGTCGTCGCGACGGATGAACCACCAGATATGGTCGTTCTTCTCGAGCATCATCTTGGCAATTGCCGTTGCCCAGCTTCCGCCTCCGATTATGGCTATGTTTCCTATAGTGTCCACTGTGCTATGGTGTCCTGACTGGGCTTCTCAATACCACCCAAGTATTCCTTGTATTTCTTCAGAATCTCAATGATTTGCTGCTGAATCTTTGCGGGATTAGCACCCTGCAAAGTACTTACGAGGTTGTAGCCAGCCTTACGCAGGATGGGGATGAACTCTGCAGGAATACCCTTCTCGAGGAATGCCTCGTCCTTGTCGCGGGGAGCCTTCACCTCGGGTTTCATCTGGGGGAATAGCATCACCTCGCCGATGGCAAACTTGCCGGTCAGCAGCATCACCAGACGGTCGATGCCGATACCGATACCGAAGGTGGGAGGCATACCGTACTGCAGAGCACGCAGGAAGTCGTGGTCGATGATCATCGCCTCGTCGTCGCCCTTGTCGGCCAACTTCATCTGGTCGATGAAACGCTGCTCCTGGTCGATGGGGTCGTTCAGCTCGCTGTATGCGTTGGCCAACTCCTTACCATTCACCATCAGCTCGAAGCGCTCGGTCAAGCCGGGCTTGCTGCGGTGCATCTTGGTCAGGGGTGACATTTCAACGGGGTAGTCGGTGATGAAGGTGGGCTGGATGAATGTGCCCTCGCAGGTCTCGCCGAAAATCTCGTCGATGAGCTTGCCTTTACCCATGGTCTCGTCTACCTCGATACCCAACTTCTTGGCTACCTCGCGAATCTCGTCTTCGCTCATGGGGTAGAGGTCGTAGCCGGTCTTCTCCTTGATGGCATCGAGGATGGGCAGACGGCGGAAGGGAGCCTTGAATGAGATGACCTTGCCGTCGATCTCTACCTCAGGCTTGCCGTTGACAGCTGTACAGATCTGCTCCAGCATGTTCTCTGTGAAGGTCATACCCCAGTTCAGATCCTTGTAGCTGATGTAGAGCTCCATGCAGGTGAACTCGGGGTTGTGGGTCTTGTCCATACCCTCGTTGCGGAAGTTCTTACCCATCTCATATACGCCCTCGAAGCCACCAACGATGAGGCGCTTCAAGTAGAGCTCGGTAGCGATACGCATGTACATATCCTGGTTCAGCGCATTGAAATGCGTGATGAAGGGACGGGCGCTGGCACCACCGGCAATGTTCTGCAGGATGGGGGTATCTACCTCGGTGTAGCCTGCATCGTCGAGGATGCGGCGCATGGTGCGGATGATGGTGGCACGCTTCAGGAAGGTGTCCTTCACGCCGTTGTTGACGATGAGGTCAACGTAGCGCTGGCGGTAGCGTAGCTCGGGATCGTCGAATGAGTCGAACACGTTGCCCTCGGCATCCGTCTTCACGATGGGCAGGGGTTTGAGGCTCTTGGCCAGTACGGTCATCTCGGTGACGTGTACGCTGATCTCGCCCGTCTTGGTGCGGAAAACGTAACCTTTCACGCCGATGAAGTCGCCCAGGTCAAGGCATTTCTTGAATACGACGTTGTACATGTCCTTGTTCTCGTCGGGACAGATGGCATCGCGCTGGATGTATACCTGGATGCGGCCCTTCGAGTCCTGCAACTCTGCAAAGCCAGCCTTACCCATGATGCGCTTGCTCATGATACGTCCGGCAATGCTCACGTTGCGGCTATTCTCGGCTGTGGCAGCAATGCGGGGGCGCTCGCCATTCTCGTCGGGCTCTGCCGTCTCGTCGATGGGCAGGTCAACGAAAGAATCTCTGATTTCAGTACTGAAGGCATCGGTGGGATATTCTGCTGCGGGATAGGGCTCGATACCCAGGTCGCGCAACTGCTGTAGGTTGTTTCTACGTACAATCTCCTGTTCGCTCAATTCGAGGATATTCATATCTTTATCTTTTCTTATTTACTTTTTGCGCGGCAAAAGTACAAAAAAAAGCTGGGTTAACCAATCTTTTTGCGCTAAAAGTGCAGCTTTGTGTCGGATATTGGTTACCTTTGCAGTATAAAGTAGAACTTTATGCAGGCAAAAAAACATACTTTTAGGTGGTTTCTGGGTGTCCTCCTTACTCTTCTTGCAGTGATGGGTGTAAAGGCGCAGCGCTCCATTCGCATCATGGAATGGAACGTGGAGAACCTCTTTGACACCCGTCACGACACGCTCAAGAGTGATGAGGCTTTTCTGCCTGATGGTGAATATCGGTGGACGCCCTACCGATACTGGAAGAAACTGAATGACGTGGCTCAAACGATTGTTGCAACAGGCGAAGAAGGTGGTTTGCCTACCTTGGTGGGATTGTGTGAGGTGGAGAATGACACTGTGCTACATGACTTGACTTGCCGCTCTGCTTTGCGCACGGCTGGCTATCAGTATGTAATGACGGACAGCAGGGATCATCGAGGTGTGGATGTGGCGTTGATGTATCAGCCTTTCATGTTTCAGTTGATAGATTGGCATTCAGTGCGAGTGCCATCAGTTGAAAATGGTTTCTCGCCGACACGTGATTTGTTGTATGCAAAAGGAAGAATCGTGTCGAACGACACCTTGCATCTTGTCGTTTGCCATCTCCCGAGTAAGGCGGGAGGAGGTTCTTCCGCAACGCGGCATAGGCGGTTGGCTGTGTCAACATTGCGAGATGTTGTTGACTCCGTTCTTGCCATCTCTCCAGATGCAAAAATGATCGTGATGGGGGACTTTAATGCTTCTTTCAACGAGAAGATATTCAAACAACTGTGTCCACCGTTACGTGAGACCTTGCCTACTTCGCGACGCGAACTTCTACGTCCTGTTGGTACGTACTATTTCCAGAAGCAATGGAGTTATCTTGACCATATCCTCGTTTCGGATGGCTTGTGGCGTTGGCAAGAATGTTTTTCTTCCGAGACCCCCAATGCTATACGGAGTCATGAGGTGCGTCTGCCTTTTTTGTTGACCAAGGAAGGTACGCCCAATCGAACGTATAAAGGGCCGCACTATAACGGGGGAATTAGTGACCATCTCCCACTCGTCTTGCAATTCCTGGTCGGTAACGGTCGCTAGGCATCCCTTTTTCGCAAATTTGCTAGAGCAAACAAACCATAACCAAAATAATAAATCAACATGAAAAAACTGTTTTTATTCGTCATCGCTACTATGATGACAACCTTCTCGACCAACGCCCAGAAGGCAAAGACTGCCCCAAAGGCACAGGCTCCCATTCTCACCATCGAAGGAGGACAAGTGCAAGGTGTCGCTTGCGACGACCACAAGGATGTTATCGTTTATCGTGGCATACCTTATGCCGCGCCTCCCATTGGCGAGAATCGTTGGAAGGAGCCTCAGCCCGTAGTGGCATGGAAGGGTGTGAAGAAGTGCAATATATTCGGTCATCCCAGCTACCAGGCTTCGCACCTACCCGGTGGATATGCTACTGAGTGGGGTTATGGCGAGGAGGCTCCCTATAGCGAGGACTGCCTCTACCTGAACGTGTGGACCAAAGCCTCTGCGCAACCATCAAAAAAGTTGCCCGTGGCATTGTGGATCCATGGTGGCGGCTACCGCGAGGGTTGGGGTACGGAGCCCGAGTTCGATGGTCAGGAGTGGGGTGCTAAGGACGTTGTCCTTGTCAGCATCAACTATCGTCTGGGCGTATTCGGTTTCCTTTGCCATCCCGAATTGTCGGCTGAGAGTCCTCACCATGTGAGCGGCAACTATGGCATCCTCGATCAGATTGAATCGTTGAAATGGATCAAGAAGAACATTGCTCAGTTTGGTGGCGACCCCAACAACGTGACAATCTTCGGTCAGAGCGCTGGTGGCGGTAGCGTACGCACCCTCTGCGAGTCTCCTCTTGCCCGCGGTCTCTTCCACAAGGCTGTCATCATGAGTGCTAATGGAATCAACAAGGCCAATGCCGGCCGTCCCGCTGGTCCCTTTGCTCCCATGACCCTCCAGCAGGCTGAGGAGGCAACCAAGAAGATTATGGATTGGGCTGGTTTGAAGGATCTGGCCAGCATGCGCCGTGCTGCTACCGAGACCATCCATGCCCTGCCCACCATCTACGGTATGGTAACGGGTGATCGTGCCACCCGCATGGCCATGATGCCCATCGTGGAGGGATATGTTAGCAAGCAGAACTTTGACGATGCCACCCGCGATGGCAGTCTTGCCAACGTACCTTATATGATTGGTTACACCCTCAATGACATGGGTGATATGAGTGAGGGAATCGTGGAGTTCTGTAAGGAGCGCCAGCTGGAGGGCAACAAGGCGTGGGCCTATGAGTTCGCCCGTCCGCTGCCCGATGACGGCAGCCATCCTGAGGTGACACAGCGTCTCAAGGGTGCCTTCCACTCAAGCGATCTCTGGTTCGTCTTCAAGAGTCTTAAGCACTGCTGGCGTCCATGGACCAAGGGTGACTGGGATCTCTCCGAGAAGATGCTTACCGCTTGGACCAACTTCGCTAAGTACAGCGATCCCAACGGTAAAGTCGCAGGCGTTTGGAAACCCTGCACTGCCGAGAACCCCAGCTTTATGCTTTTCAAACTCAACGACAAGGATGTAGAGGCATCTGAGGTGGGACAGCCAATCAAGCCCGCCGGTGGCCAGCGTCCCTTCGGCTTCTAACGGTAATTTCCCAACTGTTAGCAAAGGTAATATTCTATATGACACGGATTTCTCAGCTGCGGAATCCGTGTCATAATCTTATGCTAGTTGTCGATTGTCGTGTCGCCATCAAGTTCCATACTGCCATTGTCCTCTATGTGTAGCGAGTCTTTTTCAAGGAAGATGGAGTCTTTTGTATTATAATGATAATAGCGTGGGTGTGCATTGCTGCAACTCTTGGGCACGATGGCATCGAACATTACGAAGCCAAGGCCGAAAATCAATGTCTTCATGTGTTGGGGCTAAAAGGTGTGAATGTACTCTATCTTTTGTTTTGGGAACGCAATTTGTACACAAAAGTTATGCATACTCCAAGTAAGAGGGTTGTGGTAGTGACTCCCATGGGTGACATGCTGCTCTTTTGACTGTCTGTGGCAGGCACCTCGATGGTGGTTGTCGTTTGCTGAGCCGTCTTGGCAGGTGCCTTCTTTACTACAGGTACCGTCTTGAGTTCATTATTCTTTGTTGTCGATTCTTGTTGCTTGGATTTGGTCTTTTTCTTTTTCGCAGTCTTCTTCTTTGTCTTTTTCTGCTTTTCTTTTTCTGCCTTCTCCTGTTTTTCTTTTTCTTTTTCTTTTTGCTCTTGTTCTTCTTTTTCTTTCTGCTCTTGTGCCTCACGCATTTTCTGCCATCTTTCGATAGCTTCGGGGTCGGCGATGATGTCGCCGGATAATACTGGTGTTCTCATTGTTATGTTGTTTTTTATGTGTGATTAAAGATAGGTATATAGAAGTCCGATCAGATAACTGATGGCGTTACAAAGCATGGCGTAGCAGAATGCTTTTCGTCTATTGTGCAGTACTAACAGATATAGCAGGCTCTCCACTGCCACCACGCCGCATTCCAACAGGGTTTGGGCGGATAAGGAGGTGTGGAGGGTAGGGTGGCTTAACAGGAAGATGTTGAGTGGGAGATTGGTCAGCACGTTCATTACTAGCGACATGCCCAGTACTTGCCATCGTTGCTCCCCGATAGCCAGCAGCACAGCAACTTCGATGACAATGGTGGCAATGAGTGCATAGAGCAATGGTGTGACTATGAACCAGTGACTGCAAAGCATACCCAATGCCGTGCCAGGGATAAGCATGGCGGCCAGCATGCCAAAGGCAAAACCCTCGTGATGAGGCATTTGCTGGTTGGCCAGATAGAGCGTAAGAGGCATGGTGAGGTTGATGGTTAGCGTCATGGCAAGTCCAAACGCAAGGTGCATGCCACTGAGCAGAAAGCATACACCCGAAGCCAGTAGGGTGATGGTCAGGATGGTTCCCGTGCCCCATTTCTTTCCTAAAAATCCGCCTGCCCATTTGCCGACGAATGCTAATACTCCGAAGAGTAAGGCCATGTATGTGGCGTTGCCTTCGTAGGCGGGTAGCATCTTGCCAATGAACGAGCGGATGAAGACGATGAGGAGGACGAAGAGGAAGAGTGGGGTGAATGTTGGGGATGTTGGTTGGTGACGTTTGGTGGCGGTAGGAAGATCGGGCATTGTGTGTTCAACTTTTCCTAATAAAAAGCTGAGTACAGCCATGCATAGGACAAGTAGGATGAGCCCGATTGTCGAAGTCAATAGTTCTCCCAGTACCAGGCCTATGGCTCCACTGGACACAAAGACACCCAGGTGCCGCATGTCGTTGCCCGTCTGCACCGCCACCGATTTGCCTCCGTACACGTGAAACAGGGCGTTGCCCATGCCAAACAGCAGGGTGGCTGTGTAGGGGAGCAAGGGGATGGCTGCATGTTGGGGGATGGCACAAGATATGATGCTGGCCAACGCTCCACCTGTCAGTAAGGAAATGGCCGTGTTGAAGACTGTGCGGGGGGAATGCGTCTTGTCCACCCAAAGGCCCACGAAGGGTTGGCTGAGGAATGCTAACACATTGTAGGCCACGAAGAGCAGCAAGGCATGGCTTGCGCCTAAAAGGGGTGTTAGCATGAACACACAGCATGCACACAAGCCGTCAACGGTGAGGTGGAGGCCTGTGAGGATGCTGGTGTTGAGTTTTGTGGCGGTAAACATAGGGTGGGGCGTTAGGTCAACTACGGTTGGGCTATGCAAGCGTGTTGGTCTTGGCTATCAGATAATGATCCAGGATGACGCTGGCAGCCATGGCTTCCACCACTGGTACGGCACGGGGCAAGACACAGGGGTCATGGCGACCTTTAGCCTTGAGCGTGGTGGCTTCGCCTGCGAGTGTTACTGTATTCTGCTCCATCAGTAGGGTGGCTACGGGCTTGAAGGCTACGCGGAAGTAGATGTCCTGTCCGTTCGAGATGCCGCCTTGTATGCCTCCCGAGTTGTTTGTCGTGGTGGTGATGCCACCTTGTCCGTCGGGCACGAAGACATCGTTCTGCTGGCTACCGCGTTCGCAAACACCGGCAAAGCCACGGCCGTACTCAAAGCCCTTTACGGCATTGATGCTCAGCATGGCACTGCCCAACTGGGCATGCAACTTGCCAAAGGCAGGTTCGCCAAGACCAACGGGACAGCCTTTGATGACGCACGAGATGATGCCACCTATCGTGTCACCCTCCTTCTTGACTTGCATGATGAGCTCGGCCATCTCCTCGGCCACCTTTGCATCGGGGCAACGCACATCGTTCGTCTCGGTCAGCGAGAGATCGAGTTCCTGGTACGATTTGCCCAGGGCGATGTTGCCTACCTGCTCGGTGTAAGCTTGTATACTGATGCCCAACTGCTTGAGCGCCAGTTTGGCAAAGGCTCCGGCTACGACACGGCTTATCGTCTCGCGTGCCGACGAGCGACCACCTCCGCGATGGTCGCGCAGCCCGTACTTTGTAGTGTAGGTGTAGTCGGCATGTGAGGGACGGAACAGGTTGCGCATGTTCTCGTAGTCATTGCTGTGCTGGTTGGTGTTGCGCACCAGGAAACCGATGGGCGTGCCTGTCGTCTTGCCCTCAAAAGTGCCCGAAAGCAGTTCTACCTTGTCGCCTTCCTTTCGGTCGGTTGTCAGTTTGCTCTGTCCAGGCTTTCTGCGATCCAGTTCGCTCTGTATGAAGTCCAGGTCGATATCGATACCAGCAGGCATTCCGTCGATGACGCCACCTACCCCTGCACCATGGCTCTCGCCAAAAGTGGTTACCTTGAATATGTGTCCGAAGGTGTTCATGTCTTGTTATTTGCAATTGCAACCACCTTCACATCCGCCTTCGCAGTCTCCGCCACCGCAGCCACCGCAACCGCCACCGCAACCGCCACCGCAGCTGCCACAACCTCCGCCACATCCTTCGCCGGTGATCATCTTCAGCATGCCGCTGATTTCCTGAGGGGTAGCCTCGCGACTCTCGATGACTTCGCCCTTGAAGTTGAGCTGCTTGCCAGCCAAGGGATGGTTGAGGTCTACGAAGACGGTCTTCTCGCCGATGTGCTGGATGAGGCCGTTGAAGCGCTGTCCCTCGGCATTCTGCAGAGGCACAACTGCACCTTCGTAAATGTACTTGCTGTCGAGCTTGCCATCGATCTCGAAGATACTGCGGGGTACCTCCTGAATGTAGTCTGCATGGTATTCGCCGTAAGCATCCTCCACATTAAGGATGAAGTCGAACTTGTCGCCTGTGTTCAAGGGTACCACCTGTGCCTCAAAGGCATCGAGCGATACGCCGAGGCCACTGACGAACATGAAGGGGTTCTCGCGCGTGGCGGTTTCGATGTGTTCTCTCTCCTCACCCTCGATAGCGGTGAGCTCGTATGCTACACGGATAAATTTGCTTGGTTCCATAAGTCTTAAATTAGTTATTTTGTGCAAAGGTAGTGAATAATTCATAATTCACAATTCATAATTCATAATTATTTTGCAGATTTGTGTTTTTTTTGTACTTTTGCAGCCTACAACCTCATAACCTCAAAACCTTAAAACCTCATAACCTTATAAAGAAATGAAGAAAATCGTATTTGCTGTGCTGGCCCTCGTGCTGGCTTGTGTGCCCGCTATGGCTAAGAAAAAGGCGTTGAAAGAGAGTAAGATGGGCGCCTATCTGATGGTGTATCACAAAGACTTCGATCACAGCCTGCACATGGCCGTGAGCTACGACGGCTACACCTGGACGTCGCTGAAGAATGATGAGGCCATCATCGGTGGCGACAGCATCGCCATGCAGCATGGCATCCGCGACCCCCACATCTTTCGTGGCCCTGATGGTGGTTTCTACTTGGCTATGACCGACCTGCACCTCTTCACCCAGCGTAGCAAGTACGAGAACAACCCACGCTTCGGCAAGGTGTCGGAGTATCGCGAAACGGAGTGGGATCGTGACGGCAAGAAATACGGTTGGGGCAACAACAAGGGTCTCGTCCTGATGAAGAGTTACGACCTGGAGCACTGGACGCGCACCAACCTGGACTTCTCCAAACTGCCTGCTGACGAGAATATGAACTGGCCGGAGATAGGCTGCGCTTGGGCTCCCGAGACGGTCTACGACTACGAGGCTGGTCACTACATGGTGCACTTCACCCTTCGTGAGGGCAATGGCAAGAACCAAATATATTATATGTATATGAACGATGACTTCACACAGCCGCTCGGCGCGCCGAAGCCTCTCTTCTCGGCCCCCGACCTGCGCTATAATGTCATCGACAGCGACATCATCAAGGTGGGCGACCTCTACCATTTCTTCTTCGTTAGCCATGAGAGTGGTGCACGCCCCGTTCACGCTACAAGTAAGTGTGTGACAGGTCCGTATGAAATCGATGACCTTTACAACGATGGTGAGCGTCAGGGGCACGAGGCTCCCAACTGCTGGAAGCGCATCGGACAGCAGAAATACGTGCTGATGTATGACAACTTCCGCCGTAATCCCCACAACTTCGGTTTCGTGGAGACAGAGGACTTCCGTACCTTCAAGCCCATCGGTTACTTCGACGACAAGGATTCTCCCATGAAGCGTACCAACTTCAGCGAGCAGAAGCATGGTGCTGTCATCTGGCTCACCAAGAAGGAGGCCGACCGCCTGCTCAAGAAGTACAATAATTGAAAAATAGTTTGAAAAAACTGGTTTCAGTTTCAGTTTTGGACACATTTTTCACAAATTAATGCTCTTTTAGCTGGGCTTCAAAGATATTTTAGTAATTTTGCACAAACTTAATACGTGTATTGGCTATGGTTAATAAGAAAGATGATATACCTGAAAATGATATGATGGTGGTTGCAGAGCCTGCTGCCAACTATGGTATAACGATTCCTGTAACTGTGCCAACAATGGGCGGATACACATTAGAGGCACTAAAGCACGAGCTCACAGAGTTTGCAAGAAAACTGGTTGTTGCTCAAAATGCCCCTATAGAGAATATTCATCATACCAGTTGGAGGACGATGTCTATCTCCGATAAGGTAAGGAAGATGTCATTAGGAAAATCAGACCTCTCGACTGATGGCCGTCCAATAAAGCAGATAATGGAAGAATCACTGCAAGAGAAATGTTTATGAAAGCTTTCCTTGATAAATACTACGCATAGTACTCGTTTGGTTTAATTTGAAAAATAGTTTGAAAAAACTGGTTTCAGTTTCAGTTTTGGACAAATAACATAAAGTGGTTAAATGTAGTTACACCAACGAGTATAATACAGAGATCCATCCTCTTGTTTTTAACCATACACGTGTGGCTTCAATGACATCACACGTGTTACTCGAATACATTACAGGTGTGGCTCAACCATTATACTTATGTGGTGACTCACTAAACAGTTTCCCTACACGTTTTTGATGGTAAATACAGCTGTTTGTGGCTTATAACATCTCCAAAACTGAAACTGAAACCACTTTTTTCAAACTTTTTTTCAGAAATCGGGTGTTGTGGCCCCGATAATCCATAAAAACGCGCATATTTTACACAAATCGACGCTCTTCTTTGTGATTTTCAAAGATATTTTAGTAAATTTGCAGCGAAGAGTGAACGAACATGCGTTGTTCCTTTTCTATTTAGGACAAGTTTATGGACGATACGAAACAAAATGAAGAAAGAAGACCTCAATTTTACCATTTATTGCGTGGGCATCATGGCAGAAAGTCTCGGTCGTGATGCACGTGATGTTTACCGGCTCATGCAGCAGGGCAACATCATCATGGGGTATATTGTGCCATGCTTCGACGTGTTGCATTCTTTCTCTCGCGAATATATTATTGACACCCTCACTCGGTTAATGAAGAAGAAAGGACTACTCGCTGCATGATACTTTACCATACATCCGACCAGCGCATTGAGCACCCTGATATAAGCTTTTCGCGTGCCTATCTTGACTTCGGCAAAGGATTCTACACGACTCCCAACCGTGGCCAAGCAGAGAAATATGCCAAGCGATTCTTCAAGGAAGAGCGACCAGCATTCCTCAATACGTTTGAGTTGGATGATAGTCGCGAAGGTTACACCCATCATAAGTTTGTAGAGTACGATGGTGATTGGCTCGATTATGTAGTAGCATGTCGCAAAGAATTGCCACACGACACGTTCGACATAATTGAGGGGGGCATTGCAGACGATGATGTCTTTAATACGCTCGACCTTTACTTGGCAGATCTTATCCCTCGTGAGGAAGCCATTAAGCGACTCCAAAAGAAGAAACCCAATTGGCAGATTTGCTTGTGCAATCAACAACAGATAGACAAGCACCTGCATTTTATAGATTCCATAGAACTAAAGAACGATGCAAGCTAACCCAACCCTCCTCCGCATGAAGTACGGTCGCATAGTAGAGCGGTTCGCAGAACTTGCCAACATACCGTTGGAAGATGCCCTTACGTTCTTCTACGAATCTAAGACCTACGAACTCGTCAGCCAAGGCATTTCTGATATGCATTGCCTCAGCGACTATTATCTTGCTGATGAACTGATGATAGAGTATAGAAAGAAATAACATAACGTTAAACAAATAACTCAAATATATTAGTCTTTGCTTTCCCTCGAAAAACTCAGGACAAGCTTATAGGCGCTACGAAACAGAAATAATAATTAGCAATCAGAAGAACGGTGCACCATGTGTGCAACCACTTTGCCAACGTAGAACCTCCCTCAGGGAGGCGAATTAAAACTCAATTATTAACTACGAAGGTAAGCGACAACCGTTCGACACATAAATATACTTGAGCTTTCGCTCTTGTTCTCTTATCTGAAAACGGCCAATTAGAAGATGCACGAGAACAAGTTAGTGACAGGCTCACGTCCCGTATAGGGGCGTGACCTTAATCCATACTTGTTAGTGCAAAGGTGCTTGGCCGTACCTCAGATAAGAATAAGTAGTCGGACAGAGGTTATGCCCCTTCTTTTATTCTTGTTTTTCAATGAACAATAAATCATACCAAAGTCCAAAAGTAACAGTTGTAAAACTTGGATCTTGCATGAGCCTTGCTGGGAGTACTGGCGCCACAGGAGAAGATGTGCCATGGGCTGTACGTGAAGCTCCGAATTGGGGCAACGACACGGATGATTCCGAATGGAGAAAAAGTAAATCAATTTGGGACGAAGAATAAAAACTATAAATCATGAAATACTGTAAACAATCTTTCTTTGCCATACTTGCTATGGCAGCAATGGGCAGTTGTTCGAACGACAGCGAGCTCGCTTCGACAAAGTCTGAGTATGTGAATTCTGTACGTGTAACAGTGGAAGATTTTCAAACTGAAACGCCAACAACTCGTACGGCCTATATAGTTGACGGTAGCGGTTTCCACTTCCAATGGGCTGACGGTGATGCACTTGGCATCTATCCCATTGGTGGTGACCAGGTGAAGTTCCCTATCTCCAATGGAGATGGCGCTGCCTCTGCAACCTTCGATGGTGGTGCATGGAAACTTCGTTCTGAATATCAGTATGCAGCGTATTATCCATTCTCTGTTGACAACTACAAGATTGATCAAAAGGCGCTTCCAGTTAGCTTCACCGGTCAGACACAAAACGGCAATGGTTCAACAGCTCATCTTGGTGCATACGATTACCTTGCTTGTGCAGCAACAGCTCCTGACGCTAATGGTGGTGTTGATCTCTCAATGAAGCACCTCGGAGCATTCCTACGCCTTCAACTCACTATGCCAAAGGCTGACGCTTTCTCATCTGTTACTATTGAGAGCAATGGGGCAAAGTTCGTCATATCAGGTACCTTCGACCTTACTGCAGCAACACCTGCCATCACTCCTACCACAACATCATCATCTTATACTATCAATTTGACTAACGTCTCTACCACAGACAAAAATCAAATGATAACAGTCTATGCAATTGTGGCACCTGCCAACTTAAGCTCAAGCCAAATGACAATACATATAAGAAACAATAGTGGAACTACATATACATGCAAAACGCAGGGGAAGAATTTTGAAGCTCGCATGGCTTACAGTATAGAGGCAACAGAATTTGCTATTAATGATCATGAATACGTTGATCTTGGACTTCCATCTCGCATAAAATGGGCAACATGTAACGTAGGAGCCTCAAGTCCAGAAGAGGTGGGTAATTTTTATGCATGGGGAGAAACTTCACCTAAAAGTGAGTATACTTGGGCAAATTACAAATGGGGCTCTTCTTCCCACCTAACTAAATATGTCACTAAGAGTAGGTACGGAACGGTAGATAAAAGAACTCGTCTTTTGTATGAAGATGATGCTGCGTATGTTAATTGGGGTGAAGATTGGAGAATGCCTTATGATAGTAATTATCGTGAATTGTTTAACTCTCGTTATTGTACTTGTACTTGGACAACCTTGAATGGCGTATACGGTTATGAGGTGGTTAGTAAAACGAATGGGAACTCTATATTTTTACCAGTAACCAATGGTGTGAGTGGTAGATATTGGACATCAGATCTCGGTTACGATTATGACACAGATGAAGATTATAATCGTTATGCCAGGGATAATGATGCGTTTGATCTTTTTTTCAATTCGAGCGAAATAAGACTCCCTGACGATAATCCTAGTGATGGTGGCGTAAGGTACATGGATCGTTATTATGGATGTGCAGTACGACCAGTTTTAAGATATTAATATCGAAACGTTCGTTGAACGATCATATTTACAAAACTAAAAACAAAAGATCATGATTACAAAAGAAGAATTACAGAAAATCATGCAACAGGTCAATGCTGTTGATGTAGTGTACAAAATGCTTTCTGAACAGGAAGAGTGCATCAAGTCTCTCGAAGAAGAACTAAACAGAATTCCATCTGACTTGATGAAAATCTAATAAACTTTAACTCGACTCAAGAGTAAGTTCGATATTTATAAGCGCGACAATTATCGAAAGCATTCGAGGCATCTCAGCTGTCATTTAGCGTGAGATGCCTCGATTATTATTACGAGGGTCACGGAGGCAGGTTCCGTGACCCTTTTAACAAATTGGTCAACTGGTTATGGCGGGGAATAGAAGAAACGGGGCTGCCTATCCGTCAAAGCAAACCATCCGCAACCATCAATTCTCTTGCCGAGTTCCCGTCAACTCCGAGAATCTGATGTTTGCGGATGATTGTTTTGTAGTAGGTTTGAATTTGAGTATCCGTATAATCAAAG
This sequence comes from Bacteroidaceae bacterium, assembly GCA_045629085.1. Classification (GTDB taxonomy): domain Bacteria; phylum Bacteroidota; class Bacteroidia; order Bacteroidales; family Bacteroidaceae; genus Physcousia. The sequence goes on along the minus strand of JAZQQO010000045.1, from coordinate 180 downwards.
AGTTGGCCAATAAACGGCAATAGCATCACACATACACCTCTTCTGCCACTTGCGATGGTTGGAAAACATTTGCTTCAGGATAAACAAGGCTGATTTCCAATACTTCTTCAAGCCTTGTCATTGTGACGAGCGAAAGGTTTTCTTTGCCTTTGAGAATCTTCGACACATACTGCTGGGTAC
>JAZQQO010000044.1:0-31873 GCA_045629085.1 Bacteroidaceae bacterium | reverse complement strand
TGTAGCTAGCGTTCATCCTGAGCCAGGATCAAACTCTTCATTGTACAATATCGATTCTTACCCCATAAAGGGGATATGTTCTGATTCAATAAGGCACGGAAATCATCTGACCTACGCTCTGTCTCGTTTCTTTCCAAATATCAAGGAAAAGACGGTTCGTTTCTCTATTCTTGTACTACAATTACTGTCTATGGAAATCTGTCAAAGAACAACACCCCGAAAAAGAGGCGGCAGAACTCAAGGCCCTTCGCAAGGGAGGGCTCATCTCTCGTTTGCGAGTGCAAAGGTACGACAAATTTCAAGACCTGCCAAATGTTTCAGTAACTTTTTTCGAAAAAATATGTTTTTTAGCATAAAAAAGGAGAAAAAGGCGAAGAAAAAGGGCATACACCTTATATAATATATAATGCACGCGAGAGAAAAGGCCAGGCGGCTGGCGCAAAGGGATGCTGCGTGTTTCCAAAAAAGACGCAGCGTGATTTCAAAAAAGATGCTGCATGATTTCAAAAAAGAAGCAGCGTGATTTGAGGAATCACGCTGCGTCTTCAATTTTATCACTATTTATACTTTGTTTTATCTTAAATCCTATAGCTGCCATGAGAATAGTCATAAGTGGGCTAAGGTAATTGAAAAAACAGTAAGGAAGATAGGCAAAGGTACTCACGCCCAAAACGGACGACTGGGTCATACCACAAGTATTCCAAGGAACCAACACGGAAGTCACGGTGACGCTATCCTCAGTTGTTCGACTCAAAAGACATGATTCATAACCATTCTTACGGTAGGTGTCCTGGAACATGCTACTCGTAAGAATAATACTGAGATACTGATCGGCAGTGACAACATTGAGGAAAAATCCGACAAAAGACGTACTTGCCACAAGTGATACCGTATTATGAACCAATCGAAGTACCGCCATCATGATACTCTCCACCATGCGAGTGACGGTCATAGACGCTCCAAAAATAGTGGCACAAATAATGAGCCAGATAGTTCCCATCATACCACTCATGCCTTTTGTCGCTACAAGGTCATTGAGTGATTCCACGCCCGTGTCGAGGGAAGTGCTACCAGAAACGAGTATCATCGTACCACGAAAACGCTGCGTAATGCCACTGAAATCCACACCAGCAATCTGATCCAAAAGGTGTCCTTGAAAAATCACAGAGAAAATGCAAGCAAGAAGTGTTGAAAGAAAAAGGACTACCAAAGAAGGGAGACGTTTGGCAATCATTAATGCTGTCAAAAACGGAACAAGAAGAAGCCATGGAGAAAGGGTAAAAGTGTGAGAAAGTGCAGCTTGTACCTGTCGGATTTCACTTGTCCCAACAGACTCATGGCATAGGCCTACAATAGTAAAAATGAGTAAGGTAATCACAAAAGTAGGAACCGTAGTATACATCATATAACGGATATGAGTGAACAAAGGAGTTCCAACGGTAGAAGAAGCCAAGACTGTCGTATCGCTCAGAGGGGAAATTTTATCACCAAAATAGGCACCACTAATAATTGCACCTGCTATCCATCCTTCTGAAAAGCCTAAAGCATTTCCAATACCCATTAAGGCCACGCCAATGGTTGCAATGGTTGTCCATGAAGAACCAGTCATAACGCTGACCACTGCACATATCACGCATGAGCTGACCAGGAACCAAGAAGGGTGCAGGATCTCCACACCATAATAGATGAAGAATGGCACTACCCCACTTACCATCCAAGCGCTACCCAAAGCTCCGATGAGCAGCAGTATAATAAGTGCCTCAGAAATGCCAGACACCTTCTCAATGACAGCCTTGTTAAAGTCCTCCCAAGTGATGCGATGGGTGAACAAACCTATGGCTACGCATACAGCAGAAGCAACAAGCAAGGCTATCTGACTGGCGCCAGACAATGCTTCGTCACCAAACACCGACACGACACAAGCAATGAGCGCCACCAGCAGAGCCAGTGGCACACATGCTAACCATATAGGAGGGAGTGATTTCAAATTGAAGATTGAAGATTGAAGGTTGAAAACTGCAAATTATGCAACCTTATTCAACTTCTTGATAATAGAGAAGATGAAGAGAGCTGCCACAAGGCAAATGGCCATAAGCACGCCCCAGACAACGTAGAGATCCATACCCCACATGTGACCAGGGATACTAACCAACTTATTACCCACAGCAGTAGCAACAAACCATCCACCCATCATCATACCCTTATACTTTGCAGGAGCAACCTTCGTCACAAACGAAATACCAATGGGACTCAGCAACAATTCTGCAAAAGTAAGGATGAGATAAGTATTAACAAGCAGATTAGGACTTGCCTCAGCCATGTGAGTGTGGTTTACAGGATCAGCTTGAGGCATACCCATTGAGCTCAATGCCATCATCAGATAAGCACCAGCAGCCACCAACATACCCAAGCCAATCTTTACAGGAGCCTTAGGTTCCTTACCCTTCTTAGCAAGCCAGCTAAAGAGAGCAATGCTGACAGGAGTAAGCATAACCACAAAACAAGCATTGAAATGCTGGAAAATAGGTGCACTCACGTTTACAGCCTCAGCATCAGCAGAAGGCACCATTAAGTACAAGAATGTAGAACCTGCGACAATCAAGAAAGCAGAGAGAACACGCAGAACACCCTTCGTCTGGAAAACGCCAAACAAACCATAAACGATAAAGATACATGCCAGCAAGTTACGAACATCGAACATCATGCTCTGAATGCCGTTCGAAGTAGTAGCAGTAAACTCATCGGCGAACCATGTCAAAGTAAGACCATTCTGGTGGAAAGCCATCCAGAAGAAGATAACAACGAAGAATACGAGACATAGACAAATGATACGTTCTTTGGTATCATTTTCTTCCACAACAGGAGCCTCACTCACCTCTACCTTCTTGGCCACCTTCTTCACATTGCCAGTAACATGGGCAAATGACTTACGGCCAACCATATAAATAATGATTGAAACCAATACAGAAACACATGCAACAGCAAAAGCGAAATGGTAAGAGTCTGCCTTAGAGTAGCCTAAAGAGACTTGTGCCCAATCCATAATCTTTATAGCAGCAGTAGGTGCAAACAAAGCACCCACATTGATAAGCATGTAGAAAAGCGAAAAACCACCATCACGTTTGTCAGAGAATTGAGGATCATTATAAAGGTCACCAACCATAACCTGCAGGTTACCCTTGAAAAGACCGGTACCAAGGCTTACGAGCAAAAGACCTGCCAACATGGCCACCAATGCAACCGTATTGCCTCCCATAGGAACAGAAAGAATAAGATAACCAACAAACATGATAACAATACCAATCACCACCATTTTGCTGTAGCCAAACTTATCTGCCAAAAATCCGCCTAATAGAGGCAACAAATACACAAAGAAGAGAAAAGTAGAAAAAGCTTCACTTGCCCAACCGGCATCAAAACCGAAATTATCGCCCAAGAACAGCACAAAGACAGCAAGCATCGTGTAATATCCAAAACGCTCGCCCGTATTAGCCAAAGCTAACGTCCACAAACCCTTTGGCTGGCCTTTGTACATCATCAGAAGAAAGCCGAACCAAACTAAAAATAACACCGAGACAATGGGTGTTGAAAGCAATTCGAACATAATAAAAAATTGATTTAGATTAATATTTCGCGTACAAAGATAGTAATAAATTAGGAATTAGGAATTAGGAAATAGGAATTATTTGTAATTTTGCAAAAGAATTAGGGTGTATATAATATAATAAGGTAAAAAGATATGCAGAAAAACTTAATGTTCAAGCCACGACTGTTCGAATGCTTGAAGGGTTACAACAAGGAGACATTCATGAAGGACCTGATGGCAGGTATCATCGTGGGTATCGTGGCATTGCCATTGGCCATTGCATTTGGCATTGCAAGCGGCGTATCGCCCGAGAAGGGTATTATCACGGCTATCGTAGCCGGTTTCCTGATTTCGCTGTTAGGCGGCACGAAGGTGCAGATTGGTGGCCCCACAGGTGCTTTCATCGTTATCATCTACGGAATTGTCAACAATCCAGAATATGGCGTACAAGGACTTATCGTGGCCACCATTCTGGCAGGTGTCATGCTCGTGGCTCTCGGATTATTCAAGATGGGTACAGTCATCAAGTTCATACCCTACCCCATCATTATCGGTTTCACGGCAGGTATTGCGCTAACCATTTTCACCACTCAGATGGGTGATGTGTTCGGCCTGACAGAGCAAGTAAGCAACGAGGCTGGCGAAATCATCACAGCTCCGCTGAAGACTCCAGGTGACTTTATAGGCAAATGGGTATGCTATTTCCAACACATCGACACGTTCAACCTTTGGAACTGCATAATGGCAGTAGCATCTGTACTAATCATCATCTTCACACCTAAGGTATTTGCACGTGTACCCGTGTTGAACAAGATTCCCGGATCGCTCTATGGCATCCTGATTGTCACTGGCGCCGTGATAATCGTCAAATCACAATTCCCTGAGGTACAAATAGACACTATCGGTGACCGCTTCCACATTCAAAGCCAATTGCCCGACATGGTAGTGCCCGATATCACCTGGGAGATGATTAGAAATCTGGCTCCCATAGCTTTCACTATCGCTATCCTCGGTGCCATCGAGAGTTTACTGAGTGCAGCCGTGGCTGACGGTGTCATTGGCGACCGTCACGACTCTAACACAGAACTCATTGCACAAGGTGTAGCCAACATGGTGACTCCCCTCTTCGGCGGTATTCCAGCAACCGGTGCTATTGCTCGTACGATGACCAACATCAACAATGGTGGACGCACACCTATTGCAGGTCTCATCCATGCCATTGTTTTGTTACTCATCCTGTTGGTATTGATGCCGTACGCAGAATACATCCCTATGGCAGCCCTGGCTGGTGTACTTATCATAGTGAGCTACAACATGAGCGGTTGGCGCACCTTTAAGGGCTTGATGAAGAGTCCCAAGAGCGACGTGACGGTATTGCTCGTAACCTTCTTCCTGACCGTCATCTTCGACCTGACCATTGCCATTGAGGCAGGTCTGATCATCGCATGCGCCTTGTTCATCAAGCGTGTCATGGAGACCACCCAGATCAGTGTTATCGAGAAGGAAATCAATCCCGATGAAGAGGCAGACATGCACGTAAGCGATGAGCACCTTATGATTCCCGAAGGTTGTGCGGTATATGAGATTAATGGCCCCTACTTCTTCGGTATCGCCAACAAGTTCGACGAGTTACAGTCGAACATCGGCCGTCATCGTCCTGCGGTACGTATCATTCGTATGCGTCGCGTGCCATTCATTGACTCAACGGGTATCCACAACTTGCAGACACTCATTGAGATGAACCACGCCGACGGTACACACATCATCCTATCAGGCGTAAACGAGAAGGTTCACGCTCAGTTGGAAAAGAGCGGCTTCTACAAGATCATGGACAGCAATCACATCTGCCCACACATCGACGTAGCGCTTGAGAGAGCCCGCGAGTTCTTAAAGAAGTAACGTCATTTCCTCTCCTGATCAGTACCCATGGTATTCTTTCCTGCAAAAATGCTGAAACGATAAATTAAGCTAAACATGGCATACTGATAAATAGAATTGTTGCGAGAATCATTGCGAGAGAAAGCACTTACCGAACGGCTGATATTTGTCTGCTGACCTAAGATGTCAAACACCTCAGCCTTAATGGTAAGTGCTTTTCCTTTGAAGAAAGAATGCGAGATAGAAGCATTCCAGAGCAACTCATTGGTGTTCATCTCCTTCATGGCATAGCCACGACGGCTATTCATATAAATATCCGTAGCAATCTCTGTCTTCCAAGGCAAAGTCCATTGTACCTGTCCACCATAGGAGAAGTTGTAAACACTCTGGTTGCCATTCGTATTCATATTGTTACGAAGATGAGAGTAATTGAGATTACCTCCCACCTCAGCATGAAACACCTCATTGCGGAAACCGACATTGGCACCACAATTGGTTGACAGATCACGCGTAATGGAGCGAATATCCTGGTCATCCGAATCGTCAACATTGGCATTGTTATAGAAACCAACACGGTAATTGTAGTTGAAACCCGCATTAGCACCCACGGTAAAGAGTTTCTTCTCACCCAAACCTGTATTGATACCTCCACCAATGCCCGTTCCCTTGTTACCATTGATATTCATCGGCATCGTAGTACGCACACCGGTCGTTTTGTCGTAGGTAGTCTTGTTACTGATACTATTCTGTTGGATGTTACCCCATGCCCACACCCACATGCTGCGTTGAGAATCAACATTATAGGTATTGTAGTTGAAATTAAGATTATGGGTAAACGAAGGCTTCAGGTTTGGATTACCCTTCGAAATGAACAAAGGATTAGAGTCATCGGTGATGTCAAGCAGATTGGTCATGCTAGGCTGTGCGGTACGACCATTATAGCGCAACTGCATGTTGGTATGCTTATCAAAATTGTAACGCATGAACACACGAGGGGCGACATTAAACACGTTACGAGTGATCTCGGGATACTCCTTTCCCATATAGCGGTAATCAAGTGAGGTGCGCTGGGGAAGAGCATCCACACCGATGCTGACATTGTACGATTCACGAACGCGACGGAACTGCAAACTGATGGTCTGGTTGTAATTGCGATACTCTGAGAACTGGCTCAATGCAACCGTATCACGCAGCATATAATTAAGTTCATCCATATAACGAAGCGCAGACTCTATGTCATACCTATTATTATATAGCGCCTGTGTGAGATCTTGATAAGCCTGTGAGTCATACACAAAAGCCTTACGATCATTCTTGTTGTAACTGTAGTTGTAGCGATAGCTGAACTGGATGTAGGTACGGTCAGCAATCGGTTCATTATAAGTAAGCTGAGCACTAATGTCATAATTCTTGCTGGGCGTATAGTAATAACGATTGTTCTGCTGATTAGTACCCAACGTGTTATAGGTGATACGAGCAGCCGATAGTTGTCTGCTATTGCCTTCGCTATATCCCCCATTCAGACGCAACGTCAGGTTACGTCCCTTGTCGTTGAACTTGCGGTTCACCTGCAACTCACCATTACCATTGGAATTTGTACTGTACGACTGACTGTGACTTGTATTCGTATTCACTACCATTGCCAACAGATTCTTGGCAATATCATCACTCGGCGTCAATGCAGGATTATCGGAAAGTTGGGCAATCTCCTCATTGTAGTCAAGAGGATCACTCGTCAATTCATTAGGATCGGTATCGTAAGCACCTGATAGATTATTGTTTAACCCACGATTACGCGAATAATTAAACCTGGGACGGAAGATGATGTTGGTCATCGTGTCGGGTTTCCATTCAAACTTGGCATTGGCATTGACATAGTTATTGCTTGACTGGCTCTTATTCTTACTCTCATGAAAGGCACCACGTTGAGCCACAAAATCCTCAGAAGATGAAAGGTTAAGTACATCACTACCATTATAATTGTAGCGTGCACTTGCTTCTACGATAAGTTTCTCGGTATTCGAGGTGAAATTGGCACCGCCTTCCTTATAACTGCGCAGACCATTATTGCGATTCCATCCCCAACGATCGGGAGTATTGCGGGCATTTCCCAGTAATGTTATCTTCATGTCCTCGTTGAAGCGATTCACAATACCACGACCATTATAACGGTGTGAGGTACCTAGTCCTGCATTGGCATTACCGAACCATCCGTTATTCATCTCCTTTTTAACAGACAAGTCCAAAACCATCTCTTCCTCGCCGTCATCAATGCCCGTCACACGCGCCAAGTCACTCTTTCGCTCGTACGATTTGATCTTTTCGATCATATCGACGGGAATGTTCTTCATCGCCACATCCTTGTCGTTAAGGAAAAACTCCTTGCCATCAATAAGAATTTTATTTACGGTCTTACCATTAATCGTGATATTACCATCATCGTCGACTTTTGCGCCAGGCAACAATTTCACTAGAGCTTCAAGCGTTGAACCCTCAGGCACACGATAGGCTGAAGCATTATAGACGAGTGAATCACCGCTTACCTGCACTTTAGCAGCAGCTGCTGTAACGACAGCCTCCTGCATCATCATTGCATCAGAGCGAAGCGTAAAATAACCAAGATCAAGGTTACGCGTTCTCCTTTCAACAAGGTCTATATTAAGAAAATGAGACACATAACTAACATAAGAAATTTTCAGAATGTACTTATCACGCTTAACATCCTTGAGGTTGAAAACACCCTCCTCATTTGTCAAAGCACCCGTCACAAGCGCACTATCCTGTGGCGATAACAACTGAATCGTAGCTCCAATGATTGCTTCACTATTTTCGGCATCAATAACTATACCTCTAATATTGGATTTACTCTGTGCATTGGCATTGCCAGAAAACATAACAGAAAGAGCACAGACTATCAATAGATTTTTCAATAGATTTTTCAAAACTGATAAAGTTTAGGTCAAGGAATTGTAAATTTTAAAATGCATAATTTAAATTATAGACGTATCATAAACATAATGGTTTAATTAATTGAGTAAAAAAAAGAGAATAATTTTTGTAATAAATAATAAAAGCGCTAACTTTGCATACCTTATTTGAAAAAATCTACAGAAACAATGCAACCTATGAAACGCATCATCTGCATGATCATGACATTCCTGTACATAGCGGCAAGCTATGCTCAGACGGAAGGAAAGAGATTACGCGGTACTGTCATTGGAACAGAGTACAGCGTGAACTACGCCACCAATACCAAGTCAACAACGGTCAACACATGCCAGAACGCCTTCGACGGCAAACTCGACACTTATTTCGCAAGCTACGAACGTTCGCACACATGGTGCGGATTAGACCTTGGCACGCAGCACGTCATCACACGAGTTGGATGGTCGCCCCGCAATGACTCCAATGGCCCTAAGCGAGTCGTACTCGCGGTCATTGAAGGTGCCAACGAACCAGACTTCAGTGACGGCATGCCTCTCTATCTCGTGCAAGAAGCAGGTAGGATCGGAGAAATCAGCTACGCAGACGTCAACGTCACGAGAGGCTTTCGATACGTACGCTACATAGGTCCTAACGATGCACGATGCAATATTGCCGAAGTAGAATTCTATGGTTATGAAGGCGAGGGAACGGACTCATGCTTCTACCAAGCAACCCGGCTCCCTCTCGTATCCATACACGTAGAGAAGGATAAAGATCCTGTTGACAAGGTTAACGACCTGACGTCGATAATCAGCATCGTGTCGGAAGAAGGAACTCAGTTACTTCAAGAACCAGGAAACATACGCCTGCGTGGTAATGCCTCAATGAACTTCCCCAAAAAGCCCTACCGCATCAAGTTTGAGAAGAAACAGAGAGTGCTCGACGCTCCAGCCAAGGCCAAGAAATGGACACTCATCAACAACTATGGCGACAAGACACTGATGCGTAACATGTTGGCTTTCGAGATAAGCCGGCGAATGGGTATGGAGTACACACCATTCTGCCACCCTGTAGACGTAATCGTCAACGGAGAATACAAGGGTTGCTATCAACTATGCGACCAGATAGAAGTTAACAAGAACCGTGTCAACATCGAGGAAATGGACTCCAGCTGCGTGGCCGGATCTGAACTCAGTGGAGGCTATATGATCGAGGTGGATGCCTATGCTACTGATGAGCCGCTGTACTTCTACTCCAGCCGCAACTGTCCTGTCACGATAAAATACCCTGATGATGAGGACATCGTGCAAAAGCAAGTCGACTACATCCGCTCACGCTATAACGCTATGGAAAACCGTATTTTCGCCACCAACTATACAAGCGAAAAGGGAGGCTATCGCGACTACCTCGATTTGGAGAGTTTTCTCAAACACTTCTTGGTAGGTGAGCTGTCAGGTAACACCGACACGTACTGGAGCGTATACATGTACAAGCATCGTGATGATCCTTTGTTCTACACAGGTCCCGTTTGGGATTTCGACCTTGCTTTTGAGAACGACAACCGAACATACCCTATTGTCAACAAATCAGACTACATCTATCGCTCTGGTGGTTCATATGCAGGAAACATGAAGTCGTTTGTCGATAGGATTGTCATTTCGGATGCAAAGGCCAAGAAGACGCTATCCGAACTTTGGAGTTACGCACGTAACGATAATGAACTTACGGCAGAAGCAATGGAGGAATTAATTCATGAGTGGGCAGAAGACATGGATCAGTCTCAGAAACTGAACTTTACGCGTTGGCCCATCATGAACCAATGGGTGCATCAAAACCCAAAGATTTGGGGCAGTTACGAGGCAGAAGTGAAAAACGTCATTGACTACCTGAACAAGCGTTTTGCATGGATGGACAAGAAGGTGGGCTATGACCCCACCATCACAAGTGTTGACATAGTAGAAAACGACGTGGACTGGTCAGATGCAAAATGGTACGACCTATCAGGCAAACTGACAAATCGCACCAATGCACACCTATCCCCTGGTGTTTATATCCTGCGAAAGGGAGACTCCTCACGCAAAATCATCATACAACAATAAAGATTCAGACGACACACAGGTGGCTTACTTAGCCACCTGTTTCTTACCATTCTTAACGAAGACACCATGAGCAGGACGTTCTGAACTCTTGCGACCATCAAGAAGATAGTAATTCTCATCAGCAACCTTCACATCAACAGCCTTCACCGCTTCGATAACATCCGTGTATGACTTGCCTATTAGGAAGTAATCCTTAACACGTGATGCAGAAGAAGTTGCCTTAAGATAGGGCACACCAGCAGGAACTGTTGCTGCATCAACCTTAAAATAACCATATCCAATACCATCACGATCATCCCACATATAATAGGAAACTGTCTCCGAACTTTCTATCTGCGTCGGAATGAAAGCATCACCAATCAACTTGTTACCACTCAAATTGGCAGGTTCAGCACCACCCGAAGGACGAAGTGTTACCTGCTGACCAGCCTTACCGTAAAGAATACATGCCGTGTTGGCTGGAATATTTGACTTAATGGAAGTCATCTTAAGCGTATCGACATTCGTATCGAAGTTGGCCACGTAGTAAACCTTCACGTCTGAAGGAATCTGCAAAGCAACCTGAGCCATCATAGGCAGATAACCATTCTCAGGAATTGTCACCTTGACGGTGTGCTCCGTGGCAGGATCGTAGCCGAGATGGGGAGGCTGATTGTAGCAGCAGTTTTGATTAACAATCTGCACACGATACTGAGGATCGTCCATCAAGTGAGGCATACGCACATTAGATGTTTGGTTGGTCGTATTGATGTAGAGAGAGAAGCCGTTGGCAGCATCACCCGTCCAGGTAACTATTTCCTCACGCCAGTCACCCAAGATGTCACCCAACACACAAGGATTGTTCTTTGAACCATTGTTCAGATTACCCCACATATAGTTTCCGCCATTGAACTGCACACGATCAAAACCCTTGTTCGAAGGGTTGTACTTGCCAATAATACTTTTATCAAAGAACTCGTCATAAAGATCACCATCCCAGTAAATACGGCAATTGATACCAGCACCACTTGATCCAATAGCCCACTTCTCAGTATTCACAGAACCATCATGGCAGTTGTACATCTGAGCACGTGCACTCGTCAGGAACTGTGCATCGGGACGCGTATAGTCAAAGTGAGCAGCCAAACCACGCCCTGTATCACCACCTTCTTCTTGACGAAGCATTACCTTTCCGCTCTTCGCATCGCGGAAGTCTACACCGTATGGCTTATGCTCATGAGGCATAAATACCTCAAGTCCTTCATGGTCGGGATCAAAATCACTCAAATGAAGTGCATCGCCGTGTCCCATACCGGTACGGTAGAGCAACTTACCATCATGATCAAGACACGCTGAACCATAGATAATCTCTTGCTTACCATCATCATCCACGTCACCCACTGAAATCCAGTGAGCACCTTCTCCCCAAAGTCCTTTACCACTAGTGATATTACGGCTCACCCATCGTTCCTTGAGTGTTTCGCCATCAAAATCGTAGGCTCCGACAAAAGCACCACTATAATAACCACGTGCAAAGATGGGAGAAGGATTCTTATCATAACCATCCAGATAAGCCAAGGCTGCCAGATAGCGCTCTGAGCGATTCTGATTACTATCTCCCCAATAAGACAGACCTGCGGCATAGTCTGTATGGTAAGGAATCGTACTAATCTCAGCACCGGTCAAACCATCAAATACGGTAATATACTCAGAACCATGGTCTTGTTTACCACGACTGCTCAACAGATTCTCCGTAGGACTATCTTTTCCCAAAAGAACATAATTACCCTGACCGTCAATTGTGCCGGGAGCAGTCTTTACCATGAATTCACCATAGCCGTCACCATCGAAGTCCCACGCAATAAACTGAATGGTATGCGCACTTGCAAAGAAGTTAGGTCCCATATCGATACGCCACAAACGTGTACCATCCATCTTGATGCAATCAAAGAACACGTCGCTAGTAGTACCACTACTTGCAGCATCCTTCTCGTTACTTGGGCTCCACTTCAGAATAATCTCGTATTCACCGTCACCATCCATATCGCAGAACGAAGCATCATTAGGCGTGTAGGTGGCACCTTCGCCATGAGGATCAGTAGGCCCATTGCCAATGGGAATAGTAAAACTCTGATTGTTCCAAGTTTTTCCGCTAACTACACTCTCTATAAGATTATCGTCCAAGTCATAAACCTCAAGACGATAATAAGCTGATGTTGAACCTGCACCATCCTTGAAATTAGTGCAGCTATAAATGTAATTGCCATTATTCACCTTGGTGTTTTGCACCGTTGCAGATGTCCCACGGAAAAGTTTGAACTTCACCTTACCTGCATCCGCCTCACGATAACGCCAACTTACGAGATTACCACTACCCCCACTATTGCCCAAATTTACGCTAATCAATCCACGACCTAAAGGCTTAGCATCTGGTCTGGGCTGACGTCCACTAATCGTAAAGCGAACTTCAAAAGAAAAGACTACAGCACCCTCTTGTATTACGGTCACGTAGGCTGTCTTGTCCTTGTATTCCACCTCAGCCGTATAACCATCGTAAGGTGAAGGTTTGAAAGTGTTGGGGTCACCCTTCAACTTTTCAGGATAGCTAACCACGCCGCCATTCTTCACACCCTTAATCAATGACGTAAGGGAGGTTATTTTTCCTTCGGGCGTCTTGAATGTAAATGCTCTGATATAATGATCTGCAGTATAAACAGGTTCGTCAACGACGCCCTCAATGATGACGTTACGGAAAGCGATCGCTTTAGGTGCCTCTGTATCCGTACCGTTAATATTGTAGAGATAGAGTGAGAGAACAAAGTTTTCATCCTCGACAATATAGTCGCTTAGGATAAACTCATGGTGAGAGAATCCAGTACTATTACTGGAACTAATCTTGTTTCGAAGAGGAGAAATGGCCGTTGCTAACGCCTGTTCCCCTGTAGCATTGGTCTTTACCACTACGTCAAAGTTACCGCCATCCGTACCGCACTTGGCTGCATCGAAACTAATCTTGGTGGGTTTGAAAGTATGACCACTTTGAGGCTTAACGGCAAATGCTATGTTATGACCCTGTGTCTTACTAGAAGTACGCGTCTTCACATAGAACTGAGTAAAAGTAGGGGTATAGGTGACTGACTGATACCCCTGATCGGCATTTGACCCTGTCATAACCGTTGGATTAACCACTGACGATCCAGCCAGGTAGTTCGTGGTCAACATAGCCGTATAGGTGCTATTTCCTGTAACGACGGCTGCAGAAAGATTAGCCGGTTCACTCAGTTCCCATCTAACGGAAACTTGCTGCGCAAAACTTGACATGGCAAAAAGGCATGTCAACAATAACACGAGAATAGAGTTCTTCATCATGTAAAACGGGTTAGTAATATAGTTAGGTTAAATCTTGATTGCAAAAATACAAAAAAAAAGAGGAAAACTGAATGTTTAAGGGCTAAAAAGAAAGCTGATTGGGAAAAAATCACTAATTTTGTAAAAGAAATAGCAATGAATCACGCTGTATGCTGAAGGTTGGAATCATCGGAATGGGGCAAAGAGGCAAAGCCACGCTAAAGAGACTGAGCTACATTAGCCAAGTCTCTGTGATGATGCTGTGCGACAAGTGCGACAACCCAGAGGTTCACACTGACAATGCCTCATTCACTACCGATTGGCATGAGGTGACACACCATCCTGACATACACCTTATATATATATGTACGCCGTGGGACAAGCATGTGGACATTGCCGTGGAGGCCATGCAGGAAGGGAAACACGTGGCTGTGGAGGTTCCGGCAGCCATGACCATCAACGAGTGTGAGCTGCTTGTCCGCATCTCGCGATGGACAGAGCGCCACTGCGTGATGCTGGAGAATTGCTGCTACGACACGTGGCACCTAGGCATCAGAGAGATGGTTCGACAAGGACTCTTTGGCGAGGTGACCCACCTCGAAGGTGCCTATATCCATACGCTTGACCACACGTGGATGCGTGAGCAACGCACCTCGCATCAGGGCAATCCCTATCCTACGCATGGCTTTGGCCCTATGTGCCAGTTGCTCGACGCGGATGACCATCCAGACTACCTCATCAGCATGAGTGCCAAGAATCCCTCTACGGGCGACAAACTGAACGACACCTTGATACGCACAAAGAAAGGAGTGACTATGCTCCTACAGTACGACACCTCCACGCCTCGTCCCTACAACCGGCTACAAACCGTGTGCGGCACGAAGGGATTTGCACAGAAATACCCGCTCATGACGGTACAGACGCAACACAACGCTCAGGAAGCACTTACCGGTGAGGAGGCAAGCCGGTACGTGGAGTCGTTCATCGCTCCCGAGTTCAAGGCACTCATCGACGAAGGGAGAACGCTCGGCGTTGAGAATGTGATGAACTACATGATGGATCGCCGCCTGATTGACGGCATACTGTCAGGGCAACCTCGCCTTGACATGGAAGTCGACGAAGCTGCCCTGTGGAGTAGTATTACCGAACTAACCGAGCGAAGTGCCGATCAGGGAGGTATTAAGGTCTGTGTGCCTGATTTTTAATAGTATTTGATGTTGCGAATCAACACATGATAAGTGGTGTAGGTACCATTCTCACCGACTTCATCTTCCTCGGAAACAGTCTTTCGGAGACACTTTGTCCAGTTGCCGTTCTCGTCAGTTTCCTGAATGGTAAAGGTCTCCGTATTAGTAAAGACAATGCTATCGCTTATACCCGAACTCACCACCTTAATGAGATTACCCGATTCGTCGTATGTATACTCAGTCTTGAAGTTTCCGCTGAATTCACCATAGAACTCAACTGTTTCTCCCGCAAGTAATTCGCCATTGTAAATGAAGTCATAGGTATACTCCATACCTCCCTCATAGCCTGCTGTCACATTCATTGATCCGATGCGCCCCTCATTATCACGCTTTACCGAACACGTTGAGGCATCGTAGTAAATGTCTTCGTCAGCCTGCAAGGTACCGTCCGTTGCAAAGGTGATGGAATGCGTATAGCAGTCATCCTCGTTGTAGTTACCTTGCTCATCGCAGGAATAATAGGTAATGGCTGCAGAACTTACCTCACCCTTCAAGCGGTACATGGCTCTGTCGGGAGATGCGTACGTCTTTTGAGCCATAGTCTCGGTTTGGTCTTCATTTTCTGAAGTCTCGGTCTTGGCATTCTTGTTAACACATGCCACGAGTACAAAGGCACTCATCATCACAACAATCTTTCTCATAATCTTTAATTTAGGTGTTAATGGTTAGTTAATCAAACAAAGCGAACACTTCGTATGCGAGGGCAACGTTCTGTGGAAGGTCTAACACATCTTTCAGGAACGTAATGGTATTATTGTTATTGTTAACACGGAAAGTACCCTTGATGGGACAATCATTCACATTAACTTCGTTGACATCCTCATCATAACGGAAATGACGGGTAAACGTGAAGGTAAATGATCCATTACCCTCGCTACCGAAGCGACCCTCATAATGATCAATATTATTGATCGACAAACGGATGTTCCACGTAGACGAGAGTTCAAAGTAATAGTCATTCTCATTATCGTTTACGGAGAATTGATAGGGACCTTCGTCTGAATAGAATCTCACTTCACGTGACTCACCATCTTCATCAACGGCGTAAACCGTCTTACCCTCTTGACGGAATGACTCAATGTTTTCCAAACCACCGATCATACCGGCACCACCGCCTACGAGACTCACCTCCAAGGGAATGTCAAGAGCAAAGACGTGGCGCTTATGACCAATGATGTAAAGAGCCGTATTACCGAACTTATCCAACTTTGCGAGATAAACTCCCACGGGCGTCTCGTCCATACCACCAATGGCGAAAGGACCATCGCCACAACGATAGAACTCAGGAGCAAGGTCAGTAACCTTCAGGTATTTCTTTTGGTCATAGATATTCCAGTAAGCAATACCATCAGAAACCCAAGCCTTGATGCCAACCTCTTCCAAATCACTCATTTCCATTCCTGGAAGAGGATCGGTAGGTGAAACTTTATCATCTACTGCCGCAGGTGTTACTGTATGCTCAACCTTGGTGGAATCATTGCCACCATTCTCTAAACCACTCTTGCCATTGCAAGCCAACAGCAAGAGAGCCATTGCAAAAATAGAGAAATGTTTCATTGTTTTTAGGAAGTCAAAGGGAAGTTAAAAGGAAGTTATAGGGAAGTTATAGGGAATTCATGAACGTCTTAATAAAGGCATCACCTTCCAACGTGCCATAAGCACCCTCCTTGGCAGCCACCTCGTCGAAAGTCTGCACACCGTCGGGCTCAATGCCGGGGTACCAGATGGCGAATGGAATGGGATCGGCAGTATGGGTACGCAGTTTGATGGGCGTGGGATGATCGGGCAGCAAAGCGATAGCTACGGGGGTGTCCCACTTGGCAACTTCCTCCATGATGGGAGCCAGCAGCAGATGGTCAAGGTGCTCAATGCATCCCAGCTTCATGTGCAACTCACCGTCATGGCCAGCCTCATCAGCTGCCTCGACATGGATGTAGACAAAGTCGTCGGTGCGCAAGGCATCAATAGCAGCCTTAGCCTTACCACGGAAATCCGTATCCCAAAGACCGGTAGCTCCAGGCACATCAATGACTCGTAGTCCTGCATAGTGACCAATACCACGAATGAGATCGACCGCAGTGATAACAGCACCTTTCTTGATCTGTGGGAAGGTAGTGGTAAGAGGTTCCATCTTAGGACGATAGCCACCACCCCAAGGCCAGATGCAGTTGGCGGGATCTTTACCTTCCTTTACACGCTGCAAGTTGAGAGGATGCTTACGAAGCAACTCATAACTGTTGCGCATCAACTGACGAAACAAATTGGCAGTAGCCTTGGCTTCAGGCACTTCCTCCACAGGCAGATTCTTTGCCCAAGGCTGAAGGGGAATGTCGTGGGGAGGAGTGCAATGTACATGCTTGTTACCTCCCTTGATCACCAACAAGTGGCGATATTGCACACCGGTATAGAAATGAATCTGGTCATTGCCAAGCTTCTCTTGCAAGTACTTGATCAGCACGTCACCCTCTTCTGTCTCGAGTCGTCCGCAGGAATGATTCTTGATGACCTCACCATCCAGCGAAACCAGATTACAACGCATAGCCAGATCATCGTCAGCCAGTTCTACACCAATAGAGGCAGCCTCCAAAGGCCCTCGACCTTCATACACGATGTGCTGATCATACCCCAGGATACTACTGTTAGCCACCTCGCTTCCAGGGTGGAATCCGTCGGCCACGGTCTTCAGCAATCCGTTACGACCCTCGCGAGCTAGTTTGTCAAAGTGAGGCGTATCAGCATATTGAAGCAGCGTCTTGCCACCCAGAGCCTCCATAGGCCAATCGGCCATGCCATCACCAAGTAATATAATATGTTTCATCTTCTTACCTTACAATCCTTTTTAAGCCAGACTCATGATATCAGCAAACACACCAGCAGCCGTCACGCTTGCACCGGCACCGTAGCCCTGTATCAACATGGGATATTCCTTATAGCGCTCGGTGGTGAGCAGCACGATGTTGTTGCTGCCCTCCAATACGTAGAAGGGGTGGTCGTGACTGATTTCTTGAAGAGATACGCTTGCCTTTCCGTCATTCAGTGCAGCAACAAAGCGCCATACCTTGTTCTCGCTCTCCAACTGCTGACGACGCGTTTCGAAATCGGCATCCAGCGAGGGGAGCTTCGTCCAGAAGTCCTCTACGGTACCTTCAAAATAGTTCTCAGGTACAAAAAGTTTGCGTTCCACGTCCTCCTGACTGAGCGTATAGCCTGCCTCACGACCCAGAATGACAAGTTTGCGGATCACATCCTTACCCGAAAGGTCTATACGCGGGTCGGGCTCGCTGTAACCTTCTTCCTTAGCCATGCGTACCGTCTCGCTGAAGGGTACATCGGCGCTGATCTTGTTAAAGATGAAGTTGAGCGTACCACTCAGCACGGCCTCAATGCGTAGGATCTTGTCGCCCGAATTGCGCAGGTCATTGATGGTACGAATAATAGGGAGACCAGCACCTACGTTCGTTTCGAAGAGGAACTTCACGCCACGCTGCTGCGCGATGGTCTTCAGTTCGCGATAGTTTGCGTAGTCACTGCTGGCAGCAATTTTGTTCGCTGCTACAACGTTAATATTGTGCTGCAGGAGCTCCTTGTAGAGACCTGCCACATCAGCTGATGCAGTACAATCCACAAACACACTGTTGAAGATGTTCATACCGATCACCTCTTCCTTCAGGCGATTAATGTCGCTGGGCTCTGCTTGCTTCAGGCGATTACGAAAATCCGTTAGGTCGAGACCATTGCGGTCGAACATGGCATTGTGTCCGCTGGCGATTCCAACGACATTGAGCTTCAGGCTCTGCTCGCGCATCAACTTCTCCTGCTGCGAAGCAATCTGCTCAATCAAGCTTCCACCAACAGTACCCACACCGCAAATGAAGAGGTTGAGCACTTGATATTCACTCAGAAAAAAACTATCATGGATGACGTTGAGCGACTTGCGAAGATACTGGCCATCCACGACAAACGAGATGTTTGTCTCGCTAGCACCTTGTGCACAGGCAATCACACTGATACCGTTGCGGCCCAACGTACCAAACAACTTACCCGCGATACCCGGCGTATGCTTCATATTCTCACCCACCACGGCTACGGTAGCCAGACCGCTCTCTGCCATCATGGGGTACATACTGCCTTGCTCTATCTCCTTGCAGAACTCAGCATTCAGCACGTCGCATGCTGCCTGAGCATCCTCGTCGCGCACACCAATACTGGTGCTGTTCTCCGAACTGGCCTGACTCACCATGAACACACTGATGCCATTGTCAGCTAAACAACTGAAAATGCGGCGGTTCACACCAATCACACCCACCATGGACAAACCGCTAACCGTGATGAGCGTTGTGCCCTTGATGCTTGAGATACCCTTGATGCTACGGGTGTCGGGTGCTACACTCTGCTTGATAATGGAGCCGGGTGCCTCGGGATTGAACGTATTCTTAATAAGGATGGGGATATTCTTTACACAGACAGGATAGATAGTGGGAGGATAAACCACCTTGGCACCGAAGTTACACAACTCCATAGCCTCAACGTAGGTCAATTCGTTGATGACGTAAGCGGTGCTGATGACGCGGGGATCGGCCGTCATGAAGCCATCCACGTCGGTCCATATCTCAAGTACCTCAGCATCGAGGGCTGCAGCAATGATGCTGGCGGTGTAGTCGCTACCGCCACGTCCCAGGTTGGTGATTTCGCCACTCTCTGCGTCACGACTGATGAAGCCGCCCACGAGACTCACCTGAGGAACTGTTTGCCACGTCTCACGCACGAGCTTCTCTGTCAACTCCGAAGCCAGCAAATTGCGACCGCCTTTCACTTCTGTCTTAATGAAATCCAAACTGTCAAACCACTCAGCACCCTTCACGAGGGTGGCCACGATGCGGCTGCTTATGCGCTCGCCGTAACTTACGATGGCAGCCGACGTCTTGGGGGAGAGGTCGCGAATGAGATAGACGCCTTGGTAGATGCTGCGCAGTTCCTCGAGCAGGGCACGCACGACAGCCAATAGCGTATCGCGATCCTTACCAGCGGGGATGATGGCGTCGATCATCTGCTCGTGACGCTCTACGATTTCATAAAACGACTTTTGATATTGGGCATCGCCCTGATAGGCCATATGGCTCGTCTTGATTAACTTGTCGGTAATACCACCCAGGGCCGACACGACAACAATGACGGGTTCCTTCTCGCCTTCCACAATCTTCTTTACATTCAGAATGCTCTCTACGGAACCTACAGACGTTCCGCCAAACTTCAAAACTTTCATTTCTGTGTAATTATACCTTATTACCTACGTTTCTTTAAAATGATGTACGCGCACACATACGCATAAATTGACTGCAAAAATAGCAAATATTTCCCAAACAATCACAATAAATGCTATTTTATTTGTACTTTTGCATGCAAAACATAGACATTCACACGAAACTATGTCAAAAACGATTGTAATAGGCGACGTTCACGGACTGAAGAATTGGAAGAAATTCCTCCGTTGGAACTTCCGAGGAAAGGTGATTTTCCTTGGCGATTATTGCGATCCATACGGCAAGATGCCCGAGGAGGAGTTGTTGCAGAACCTGCGCGACATCATCGCTTACAAGAAGAAGCATATGAAGCGCGTCGTCCTCCTACTAGGCAACCACGACATGCATTACATCACCTCAAAGGTACCGGTAAGCAGCCGTTTCAACATCAACATGTATAGTCCTCTCAGTCAACTCTTCTACGAGAACCGTTCGCTCTTCCAGTATGCCTACCAGGATGGGCATACCATCTTCACTCACGCCGGCATTTCACAAGCTTGGTGGGACGAGTTTTTCCATGGCGACAGCACACAGAACATTGCCGATCAACTCAACAACGTGGACGATGAGCAACTTGCCGTCTTGGGACAAGTGGGCTATGCACGCGGGGGCAACACCCCATGGGGAGGCATCTTTTGGGCAGATGCCTCAGAGATGCGCCACCCGCTCTCAGGCTACCATCAGGTGATTGGCCATACGCGAAAAGCAAGCGTCACCCACGAGGTTGTGGATGACGCAACGAGTGTTACCTTCTGCGATTGCCTCTTCAATGACGAGGTATATAAATTCTAGTTAGCAGTTCCTACAATCCCTTAGTCCACTTCCTAAGCCACTTGAACCAATCCATGCTCGTCTTGAAGCCATCTTTTTCCTGCATCAAGGCACATACGGCCAAATGATAACGGATGTGTCCATTTACGGGATGAACAAGACAAAGATAGTTGATGTCATCCTCCTGCGTCTTAACAAGGTATTCCTTCGGAACATACACGCCAATACCCACACCTTCCACAAGATCAGGTGCATTCTTGTCGGGCACGTTCTTACCCCATGAACCCACGAGTCCGTCCTTCTGTGCAAAACCCTCATTTTCCATCTCGAGCTTCTGTGCACCAGTAGCAAAAATGTCACTGTCGGATGCTCCCTCGAGCCAAATATCAATCTGTACATCACGATGACCACGCAGCATGGTGTATTGCTGCTTCATCTGTATGGTCTTACCGTTGATCTGCCAGTCCTTGTCCCACACCTCCACGACTACGCGATCGGGACCCGGTTCAACGATTCTCTGTCCGCGTGCCGAAACAGTATCTACGTAACAAGGTGCATTGTTTCTCCATCCACGGAAACTGCCAGCAGCCACGCTTTGTCCAGCCCACAGGATGTCCTCGCCGTAGCCCTTGGCCATCCACTTCTTGTTACTGTAGAAATTGGTGCTGTCCAGCTCCATCTGGGGATATTTCTTTCCGTAAAGGTCGATGCTCTGGCGATGATCCATGTACACACGGAAGCCCACATACTCGCTCTCCCACATCGCGCCATGACCATAGATGGCATCATATGTAGCCAACGTGAGGTCAGCTCCATGGAACTCTATCTCATTGATTTTCGGATAACGCAAATGGCTATCCCACAATTTCAGTTGAGCATACACCTGTGCCTTAGCCTCAAAACGGGGCAAAAAGCCCAAAAGCACAAAAAAGCACAATGCAACAATAATATCTTTTTTCATAATTTATCATTAGGGATTATTGCCGAGAGGTCGAAAGGTCGATACTTCAAGGTTTCGAGAGATCGATTAATCGATAATTCAATTCTTCACTTTTCACTTTTCACTCTCCACTCTTCACTTTTCACTTCGAGCGAAGCGAGATCACCACATTACCTCTTCACCCTTACCGTCTTCGGTCAGGTAGAACAACGGAGCGGGATTCGTCTGCTCCTGCTCGTAGTAATGCAGACCAGAATCGTTGGTGCGGGGATGCCACTCGCCCAGCAATGCATACATCTCGGCAGCAGCCCAGATGGCAGGACCATAGCCATGAGCCGCAGCAGCACTTACGGGACGGTAGTAGTAGAATGCGGGATCGAAGGCCATACCCGTACCCACACAGGTACCCGTCACGCGACCATCAGGAAGGATCTTCGTCGACACGGCGTGCCAACCCAACTGAGCCACAGGACCGTACGTGATGCCCTCAATCCAGCCCTTACGAACTGCATGGGCAATACAATAGGTATAGATGGCCGTAGCCGATGTTTCAAGGTAAGAATCGTTGCGATCGAGCAACTGATGCCAAAAGCCCTCGCTGCTCTGCAGGTTAGCCAAGCCCTTGACGTGCTTGCCCAACTGTTCCAGGATGAAGTTGCGGTCGGGATGATTCTCAGGCAGCATGTCGAGCAGTTCCACGGTGGTGAGGATAGCCCAACCGTTGGCACGTGCCCAGTGGTAGGTAGGCTCTTGTGCCAAACCCTCCACGTAGCCGTGGCGGTAGATGTTCTTCTCGGGAACCCACATGCGTTTTACGAAACTCTTGAACATCGTAGCTGCCTCATCGAAAAACTTTGCTTCACCGGTGTACACACCACGATAGGCAACGGTCGGAATGCCCATGTACATGTCGTCAAGCCAGATGGTATTGCGCTGTGGACGATGGCGTGCAAAGATACCGTCTGAGAGGCGATACTGCTTATTCTCCACGAAATTGAAGTAATTCTCAATCACGTCGTCAAGACCCATCTTAGCCCTGGGCTTGCCCTGGCATTTCATCATGGCCGTACACATCGTACCGCAGTCATCCAGCGCCTTAGGATTAACGATCTGTTCCATCTGCCCATCCTTGACCTCCTTCTTCTTGCGGAAGATGGGGTATTGCTTCTTGATGAAGTCGAGATGCGAAGTCACGTAGTTCTTGTAGCGTGCATCGCCCGTCACCTTGGCAGCGTCGAGCAGTGCCTGATAGGTGATGCCCCACTCGTAGGAGCCTAGGCGAAAGGCACCACGAACCAGCGAACCGTCATCCTGCACACCCATAGGTGTCTGTTTGTCCACGTATGCAAAAATGCGGTCGAGGGCTTCCTTCACACTCTTTTGTGTAGCTTCTCCGTAAGGCACCTTGTAGTCAGGCTTCAGCAGGTGAAGTGGCGTGGTGAGGTCATTGACTTCCTCCTCATTCTGTGCCACTGCGGGCAGTCCGAAAAGTGCCATTGAGGCACACAAAATATAGTTTTTTAACTTCATAATACAATTAAATATTAATAATGTGCGACAAAGATAGCCATTTTTAGTGAAACTTCAAAAATAATTGCTTAAATTTGCAAAACTTAAACAAGAATAAGCTATGAACACACATCGTATTTCCATTCTGTCATTCTTTCAGTTTTTCATTCTGCCATTTCTCTCTGCCCAGACCGTTCCTCTTCATTGGATAGGACAAGCCCCCGCACAGGACAAACCCGTGACCCTCGGCATCCCCTTCGCGAAGGGTGAACTGACACAAAAGCAGAGTGTAGTGCTGAAAGCCGACGGCACCATTCTTCCCACCGATTGCCGCCCTTTGGCATACTGGGCTGATGGCAGTGTCAAATGGAGTGCCATATCAGCTGTCATCCCGGCAGGCAAAGAGATGAAAGCTGAAATCATAAAGCAAAAGCCTACCACCTCATCCTCTCCCATGCTGTCCACCACCTCACAGCAGATCATCGTCAACACCGGTGTCCTGCAAGCCTACTTCCCCACCCAGGGCAGCACGATGCTCGACTCGCTCGTCATGAATGGAGCCAAAGTGGCTGGAGCTGCACAGCTCGTCCTCACCACACAGTCTGCTGCCACGGCTGACGGCCAAGCAGCCCTCCATTACACTGACCACCATCTGCGTTACAAGGCCGAGGTGGAGAATACTGGCAACGTGCGTACCGTCATCAAGGTGACGGCTCCCTCACCCCTTGGCGGCAAAGCTACGGAAACCGTGCGTCTCTACTTCTATCAGGGCAGTCCCGAGGTACGCATCGTCAACTCCTTCGTCTACGACGGACAGCAGGAACGCGACTTCATTCACGCTCTCGGACTCCGCTTTGAAGTGCCTATGCGTGAGCAACTCTATAACCGTCACGTGGCCTTTGCCACTCAGCAAGGGGGCGTGTGGGCAGAAAGCGTACAACCCCTCTCTGGCCGTCGCATCCTCAACAACGATCCTTCACTCGAGGTAAAGCAAGTGGCAGGCCAGCGCATAGCAGAACCAAGCACCTTCGACGAGAAGGGGCAGGATCTCCTTCGCAATTGGGCCTCATGGAACAGTTTCCGCCTCACCCAGCCTAACGATCAAGGATTCAGCATACAGAAACGTGCTCACCACAACAATCCATGGATAGGTACCTACAGCGGCACACGTGCTCCAGGCTATGCCTTTGTGGGCGACGTGACGGGAGGACTAGGAATCGGACTCAAGGAATTCTGGCAGAGTTATCCCACCAGTCTTCAGATTGATAGTGCAGCCACCGACGTGGCTCTCCTCACCTGTTACCTGTGGAGCCCCGATGCTCCCGCCATGGACCTGCGTCACTACGACAATGTGGCTCACGACCTCAATGCCAGCTACGAGGATGTGCAGGATGGCATGTCCACACCTTACGGCATCGCACGCACCTCCACCCTCACCCTTCTTCCCGAGTCAAGTTATCCCGGCAAGGCTGCTGTAGCTCAACGTGCCTTGCAGATGCAGGACGATGCTCCCTTACTTCCAACGGCTCAGTATCTGCATGACAAACAAGCATTTGGCGTATGGTCCATGCCCGATCGTTCGACCGAGGCTCGTGCCAACGTAGAGAACTTGCTTACCCAGTTCCTTGACTTCTACATCGTGCAACAGCAGCAGCATCACTGGTACGGCTTTTGGAATTATGGTGACTTCATGCACCAGTACGATCCTGCCCGCCACGAGTGGAAGTACGATGTGGGCGGTTTCGCCTGGGACAACACCGAACTTGGCACACCATCATGGCTATGGTACTCGTTCCTGCGTACGGAGCGCTATGACATCTGGAAGGCTGCCGTGTCCATGACACGCCATTGCAGCGAAGTGGACGTTTACCACATCGGCGAGATGCAGGGACTGGGCAGTCGTCATAACGTGAGCCATTGGGGATGCGGTGCCAAGGAGGCACGCATCAGTCAAGCTGCCTGGAACCGCTTTATGTACTACCTCACAGCCGATGAACGCCTCGGCGACTTGATGAGCGAGGTACGCGATGCTGACCAAAAACTCTATGACATCGACCCCATGCGTCTCGCTCTGCCTCGCGAGAAATATCCCTGTACGGCACCTGCCCGTCTACGCGTTGGTCCCGACTGGCTGGCATACGCCGGCAACTGGATGACGGAATACGAGCGCACTGGCAACATCGAATATAAAAAGAAGATAGAGGCTGGAATGAAGAGTATCTGCAAACTGCCCAACAAGATGTTCACAGGTCCCGGCGTACTGGGCTTCGATCCCAAGACGGGCATCCTCTCGTGGGAAGGCGATCCCAAAATGGAGCATACCAACCACCTGTGCGCAATCATGGGAGGCTTTGAAGTCAATCATGAAATGATGACGTTGTTACCCAACAAGGAATGGGAACTCTGCTGGTTGGAATATTGTCGCGACTATCAGCCCAAGACCTCCAACGGTTTCCGCATCTCGCGTCTTAAAGCCTATGCAGCATGGAAACTGCAGGACAAGCAGATGGCCGCCGATGCCTGGAAGGATATGTGGACCTATTCCAACAAGATGCAACACTATGAATTCCGTGCTTCACAGATTGCCACACCCGAAGTGCCTGAAAACATCACGGAGAGCCCGCAGACCAGCACCAACGATGCTGCACTGTGGAGCCTCGAGGCCATCTTCATGCAAGAGGTAATCCCTGAGTAAACACCACAAGTCTAGGAAGGCGGAAAATGAAAAACCTATTATATGCAATCTTGGCATGGGTCTGGTGTGCTGGCATCTGTGCAGAGCCAAATGACACAATCAAACCCTTGTACCCCAGCAGCGACCTATTGGAAAGAGCTTACGGTGTCTGCTCACACATCACCAGACCGCACGTCGACTATGAAAGGCGCGACGAGCAGTTGAAATTGATGCGAGAGGCAGGCATGTCGATGGTCAGATCAGACCTGGACTTCTACAACTTCATGAACGACGAGGGCATTAGCCACACCAGCATTTTCGACAACGTCATCTCCAGCTGCAGGAAGTCGGATGTAGGCCTGCTCGGCATCCTGACCAATCCGAACCGTTATGCATGGGGCAATGCACCTCTGTATGAGAAGTATCTGAGGGCGCTAGCTCGACAATACAACGGGCAGATAGACTACTGGGAGGTATTCAACGAGGTAAATCTGTTCAGGGGTGTAGACAAGCTGCCACAGCGTTATGCTGAGGCTTTGCAAACCACATACAAGGTGCTGAAGTCAGAGAATCCCGACAACAAGGTCGTCCTAACTGGAATGGCAGAGGTGCATAACAGTTTTCTTGATGACATATGCAAGGAGGGAGCGCATAAGCATTTCGATATCATGAACTTCCACTCTTATCTCGAACCCGAACAACTCATACCAAGTTTTCATAAAATAAAGGAGGTCATGGATCGTTATGGATGGCACAAACCAGTGTGGCTGACGGAGTGCGGCATGCACACAGCGCAAGACGACAATCCATACGAGGGCTTCTATACCGACTTGTTGCCCGCAGCACTCAAGCGCATCGGGATCGACGAGCGCAAAATCTGCATCGGATATCTGCGTGACGCCGAAAAGGGGTACACTACCCTATCCGATGACGATGCCGACTATTACTTCACATCAAGATGCAAGTCGCACAGAACGGTCAGTTTGGACGAACTTAAATCACTGTCTGTCAAAAAGGTACCAGTATTGGTAGCCACATCAAGCGAGTACTTCCCCAGCAAGTATCTACCCTATCTCGTAGACTATGTGCGTCGTGGCGGTACCATCATACTGCCTTACGGTTGTCCTCTCTACTACGACTGCTATTCGTTTAACGGACGGTATGACAACAAAGACACACGAGGCCACAAGGACTTGCCGCTGCTACACATGGCCGCCTATGACATCTGGGGAGAGCAGAACAAAGGGGGCCTCACCGAGGTACCCACTGCATGGCAGCGTACAGGAGAGGCAGACTTCAGCTATGAATGGAAGTTCACGGCCAACTCACCTGCCCGCTACCTGACTGCAGACAACTTGGCACCGGGCGACTCGCTCATTCCGCTTATCACGGCCGGACGTACTGACTTTCAGCATGCTGTGGCAGGAATATACAAGCTGAACAGCGACTTAAAAGGCAATGTGATTTTTCATACCAGGATGTATTGCAGCACAAAACCAAACCTCGAAACTGAGCAAGCCCGAAGGGTGGCACGCATCTATCTCTTGGCATGGGCGCATGGAGTAAACAAGGTCTTCTGGTATAACCTGTGTGCCAGTGAAAACGACAGGACGGAGAAAGAAGACAACTTCGGACTCCTGCATCGTGACCTGTCTCCCAAGCCCTCGTATGTGGCTTATCAGACACTTACGCGTTTCTGCCCTGACGGCAGTACACGTCCTGTACTTGTCAGACACAACAACACATATCAGGCAAGATGGACACGTCCTGACGGCAGCCGTATCTATGCAGCATGGTGTTCGTCGGGCAGAAGGGAGATTCGCCACGATCTCTCATCCAAAGCAAAGTGGTACGACTATCTAGGACGAGAGATAAAGGTCGGTAAGTCGCTGACACTCACGACCAGTGTAGTATATGGCGTAGAGAATGCGAATCAGCATTGGAAAAACGTGAAGGTAGAGAGTACCATCGAGGGTGTGCAGCCCATGACAGGACTGGTACTGTGGCCCGCACAAGCCAAGAGTCTGCATCAAACCTACGGAAACAGCATTCAACTGGAGTTTGCATACTGCCTGCCATCTAAGGTCGTGAAAGGATGTCGCAAGGATGGTAGCATAGAATACGACTGGAGTTGGTTTGAGAACATACTCGATGATGTGGCAAGCCGCAACCATCAGTTGGTGGCACGATTCAGATACGAATATCCTTCCAGCCGTGAGGTTGACGGCAAGACACGTGGTATGACTGCCGTGCCAGACTTCATACGCAGGCTAGATGGATACGAAGAGACGTACAATGACGTAAAGGGCGATGGTCCCACGTGGTATGCAGACTGGCGAAACGATGCACTGATGCGTTTCACCAAACAGTTCTATGCAGACTTTGCCGATCGCTACCGCCATGATCCGCGACTGGCATTTCTGGAGGTAGGATTTGGACATTGGTCTGAATATCATATCTTTGGCACACAACTCAATCTGGGACGCAATTTCCCAAGCAAATCCTTTCAACGCGAATTCTTTCTTCACCTCGACAACGTTATGACGGGACTGCCGTGGTTGGTCAGCATAGATGCAGGCGATGCACGCTATGCGCCTTTTCCAGGCGATGAGGCATTAGGCAAGATACATTTCGGACTGTTCGATGACTCATTCATGCACAAGGGACACGAACTTGCCAGCGGCAGCGGTTTCAACGAACGTATGTGGCAGAGCATCGACGGTGGACGCAGATGGAAGGAAGGCGTATGTGGTGGAGAGGTCAGTTACTATACCCAGCGTGAGCAACGCGAGTTTCTCCGCAAAGACGGGCTCTATGGACACACATGGGAAGAGCAGTCGAGCAAATATCACCTTTCCTTCATTATAGCCAACGATGCTCCACGTGGCGAATACGGAACGGCAGAGCGTTTCAAAGAAGCCGGCATGGCCGTAGGCTATCGCTTTGCCATAAAGGATGTTCGCACCAATGGTCATGAGACTCGTCTCACCATCGCAAACCATGGCACAGCCCCACTCTATCGTGATGCATGGGTATCGATACGTGGAACGCGATCTCAGACGACTCTGCGAGGCCTGTTGCCTGGCGAGACGAAAGAGATCGTCATACCCTGTACTATCAAAGACGGCAAGGACATCGAGATTGTATCTGATGCCATACTCAAAGGTCAGCACATAGGCTTCACCACTTCTGACTAACTTAATTAAATATTAATTATTAGTTGCCCATTAATTACATTGTTGTTCTAGGCTGGTACACTTTATCTGCACAATAAGCACTTTTATTATCTACATTTATCTACACTAACTTTGTGAAGCAGAAAACCTCACAATACAATACAACAATGTGAGAGTGGCGTATAGTCAACGTCCTGTACGATTACTATCGTACAGCCATACGATAGTAATCGTACAGGAATTAGCATATGCGGCTTTGTTCAAGCAGCTTTGCATGAATGGCAAATAGCCTTTACAGAGCCCATTTTACGATGCTGCAAAGACTGTATTTTTCGGCTACTTATAACACCATTTGACAGAAAACGGCCTCAAAACAGTAGGTTTTGTGTAGATAAAAACACATCTACACTATTATTAATTTATATTGGAACGCATGACCACAACTACCAATCGCGGTATTAGGACTTGACGCTAATGGCAAAGCCATCCTAAAACCTATAGAACTGGGAAAGACAGTGTGGACAGTACACTTTTGGGCTGATTTGTGCTAAAATTGAGAGTTTATGCGCATGTTTTAAGAAGAATTTGCTCGTAATTGGTGAGAAATATGTATCTTTGCAATTGACTACTGTTATTGGCTAAACATGAAAAACGAAGCTCAGGTTGAGGATGACATAGATAGCTGGTATTGGTGTCACGACATTTTGGAAAGCGTTTACTTGACGCTTGTCTTTGGCTCGTAAGAATCTCGCAAATTCTAATCTCGCTCTGACGTTGTTCGCTCTCCGAGATTGAACAATGCGAGAGACTTTACGAGGAGGATGAACAACAGGTAGGTTCTCCACGCTTCTCCTTCTGTCGGTAATCTTGCAAAAATACTTATCATATGTCTGTTAGGAGAACACAGATCAAGAAATAGAAGAATCTGATTATGTGCAAGAAATTTAAATCTGGGAAACATCAAAGTTCCTTTTTGGTAAAATTAGCAATGCTGGCTTTGGTATTATCATTCTCTTTTTCTGTTGACGCTAATGCACAGGGTATCCTCAAAGGTCTAGCAGACAGAGCAAAGCAAAAAATCAAAGAAAGGGTAACCGAGAAGGTTGAGAACTCTGTAGATAATGCTGTTGACCGTTTACTTAACGGCAAAAAGGCCAATAAGATCGCGGAGGTTGGCAACGCTGAGGTGGAGAATGAAGAGCCTGAAGCACAGGTGGGCAATCAGAAGAGCGACTTCGTGCGCGGCTCGGTTGTCGTCTTCGAAGATGCCGTAAAGGGCGAGCAAGTTGGCGAGTTCCCAAGCAAGTGGGATCTGGAGCGCGGTAATGCAGAGATTGCCACAGTGAATGGCGAACAGGTTATCGAGTTTGTCAAGGAGGACTCTTGGATCAAGCCTCTCATCAGCAAGAACCCAAAGAACTACTTCGGTGACGAGTTCACAGTAGAGTTCGACCTCATGTACACAGAGGGTTCATTCGAGATTGACTTCATGCATCCTGATGAACAAAGAGATAGTGAGATCTTTACCTTGACATGGGGTAGTAACGGGCCCCTTAGACTTGATTACGTGAACTCAAGTTCTGAGAGCAATTCTGACAAGGAGGGCAATAGCACTCAAGACCAGAAGACGAAGCTCAACGACAAGCGCTGGCACCACTATGCCATCTCGTTCAACAAGCGTGCCATCAAAGTTTATGTAGATAATGTTCGCTACATCAGCGTGCCTAACGCTAAGGCTGGTGCTGGTTGGATGACATTCTTCTTCTGTGGTGAGGAACCTGCATACATGAAGAACGTGCTCATTGCACGCGGTGGTGGCGACCTCTATGGTCGCAATGCTACAGATGCTTCTGCGGCTGCCATTGAAAAGGCAATCGCCGAGACAGGTAAGTTCGTGACCAACAATATCCTCTTCGAGACAGGTTCGGCTAATCTAAAGCCTGAGTCAATGGAGGAGATTCAGAAGATTGCTGACTATATGAAGCAGAACACTTCGGCACGCTTCCTCGTGGTAGGTCATACCGACAACGTGGGCAATGCTGCAAGCAACCAGACTTTGTCAGAGCGTCGTGCTAAGTCTGTAGTAGAAGCTCTTGCAAGGCTTGGAGTTGATGACTTCAATCTCAAGGCAGAAGGCCGTGGTGCTTCTGAGCCTGTTGCCGACAATAAGACTGCTGAAGGCAAGGCAAAGAACCGCCGTGTAGAGTTCATAAAGAAGTAAAAGGACTCCGTATTAAACAACTGAGGATTCCCGCCTTTTGACAATTGCTGCAAAACACATTTAGGGTGAGAAACAAGACGAGGGTGTGTCAAAATGCTGGCACACCCTCTTTTCTTTCATGTCATTCTAACAGTCAGGCAACTATACAGGAAATTGTATGATTGCTTGTTTTTTCCGCCAAATTGCACTTCTGAGGCTGGATTTGGGTCTTATTGCTCCT